>NZ_AUIZ01000023.1:0-49467 GCF_000423965.1 Butyrivibrio sp. VCB2001
ATGTTTTGAAAACAACTTCCCCAACTGAGTTTTTGATAATGCAATCGTGTTTGTCTTTAGCGACATCAATTCCTACATAGATCATATAGGACCTCCCTAATAATAGTATTGATACTGTTTCAGATCCACAGGGCTCCTTGCAATCGTAACCTACTTCTTGATAAACCGTCATGCGGTAACTAACTGATTAACAAATAAACAAAGAGACTGTGGTTGGAGCCTTGTGTAAACCGTCTATGCGGTAGGAGAAAACAACCAATCCACAGCATCTTAAACAGCATAGTCGAACCTATTGAAAAGGTAAAGAAAGACTATGACTAATACTAATAGTAGGAGAACGTACAAAAAAGATGGAATCACTGCCTGAACAATTGGATAAACAGCGACGGCGCAATCGATGAAGTCGGATGTATCCACACAAGTGCAGGCTACGACTTGAACTATGCATTTGTAATACTTGGAGAAGACATTAAGTACAGTCCGATTACGAAAAAGATATATGTGGACAGATATAATTATTTTGACAAGCGTGGTAAGCAATCGGCAACTGACGCAGAACTGGATTTGTACATAAAGAATATTTACTATGTCCTGATGACAAGAGGTATCAGAGGTACATACATATATGTGTGTGACGATAACCTCCGCGATCATCTTCTAAATTATGTAGAAAGGTACTAACACCATGGATTTCAACGAAGTAAAGAAGGCAGTCATAAAGTTCACCGAAGACCGCAATTGGGACCAGTTCCACACCCCGGAAAACCTGGCCAAAAGCATCTCCATCGAAGCCGCCGAACTCCTCGAGTGCTTCCAGTGGAGCCCCGATTACGACAAAGAAGCAGCCAAAGAGGAACTGGCCGATGTCATGAACTACTGCATCCAGCTCGCAGACAAAATGGGCATTAGTATTGAAGACGCCATAATGGAAAAGATAGAGAAGAATGCTAAGAAGTACCCGATAGAAAAGAGCTATGGCAGCAGCAAGAAGTACACTGAACTGTAAAAGAAATTTTACGTACAAATATTGCCTCATCCATCTGCAAACTAACATTGATTTACTACCTAAAAAAATATAAAATTTAGGTAGTAAATTTTTTATGTGAGGAAATATATGAGAAAATTTGATTATAGTTTTTTGGAGACCAGCATTCCTGCCAACATAGCATCGTTATCTGCAATAATAGCGGATTTGCGTGCAAAGGGAGAATTCAGAAAGCTTCAATATGCAGATTCTTATGAAAAACTGAGGCAGAAAGCAATTGTGGAATCAGTAAAAGGAAGTAATGCTATAGAAGGTATAGTAACTACTGATGACAGAATAAGAGATATTGTAAACGGTGCTATCCCTGTTACTCACGATGAGAAAGAAATATCCGGTTATAAAGAGGCGCTGAATCTAATCCATACGAATTATGATCATATGGATCTGACTGAGGATACAATTAAAGTACTTCATAGAATGATGGAATCAGAGGTAAATCCCGCTGAAGCTGGTCAATACAAGTCTCACGACAATATGATCATGGAATATCTGTCTGATGGAACCAGGCATATCAGATTTAAGCCTGTTGAGGCAAAAAAAACTTCTAAAGCTATGGAGCAGCTTCTTTTGGCATATTATGACGCAAGACAGAATTCAAATATTGCAGATCTATTGCTTATTCCATGCTTTGTTGTCGATTTCCTTTGTATTCATCCATTCCTTGATGGTAACGGAAGAGTATCGAGGCTACTCACAGTACTTCTTCTGTATATATCAGGATATGATATAGGAAGATATATATCTATTGAAGGACAGATTAACAAGTATAAAGAAAGTTACTATGATGCATTAGAGCAGTCTTCTGCAAAATGGCATGAGAACCAAAATGATTACACTCCTTTTATGGTGAATTTCATGCAGATTCTTTATAGATGTTACAAAGAGTTGGATGAGTCCTTTATGGATATAAAATTAAAGAAAGCAAAGAAATCGGAACGAGTAGAGGCGATTCTCTTAAATGCCATAGTCCCTATTTCAAAGGGTGATATCCTGGACAAGGTGCCTGATATCAGTGTTAAAACAGTAGAGCTTGTCCTCAGCAAAATGATAAAAGAAAATAAGATTGTTAAAATAGGGTCTTTTAGAGATGCCAGATATATGAAAAAGTAGTTAAGGGCTTTTCGATTAGAGTCCGTCTCAGGAATGGGACGGGCTTTTTTCGAACCTCCGTTCACCATTAAAGGTAGTTTATTGGATACCATTTGTCGGAAAATATCATCATAGAACCCCCAACCCTATTAATCACCCGAAAGAGAGGAACTTATGATGAGAGAATTCGTTATTGAGAATGGCATAGTAATTGACGATATGGACAGCGTTATAGATGGCATCAGAACCATCAGCGGCAAGGAAATCTCCGACGCCGAGACCATCAGAAAATTCATAACAGAAGAAAAAGCGACCAAATACTACATCGACAAAAAGTGCACCGGCAAAATGCAGCCGGATCGGGATACCGTGTATCTCTGGCTCGATAGCGGATACGTCGATCATAACGGCAATTCCATAATGATCTCGCTCCTGAATAATAACTTCGGCGGCTATACCGGCCATTATTTCGGGACCATGGATGTTCTGGCCAACGCCATCAAGAGCTATTTCCCCAAGAATACAAGGGACATCAACCGTAACCTCAGCAGCCTCAAGAACAAATATCAGAACAAGATCGCTGACAGGAACCACCGCCATATAGACAATGAGCAGGAGTACCTGATCATGATGTGCAACGGCGAGTCCGGCTATTCTGAACTGGAGAGCCTGATAAATCGGCTGAACATCAAGTTTGATGACCCGATAGAAGAAGTTCAGGAGATTCAGCCTGAAGTGGAGGCTCCGGAAGAACATGAGCCTGCCTACGATATGTCTTTTACGGAAAAAGAAATTACGGTGGGCCTTCTGTTTGATACCATCGATGATATGCAGGACTACATAAACGAGCTTCTCGCGGAGCTGAAGAAAGCCGGCGAAGACAAGGCCAAACTTCAGGAACTCGAGAAGAGAAATAAGGACCTGGAGCAGGCACTGGTCGAGATTCGAAGCTTTAACGGCCAGCATAACACTGAGCCTTCTGAGGTAAAAGAGCTAACGGACGGCCACGACCTTTTAGGAAGAAGGGGCAAGATCCTCGTCCTGGGCGCCACAGCACTTGATGTTAAAACAATGAATGGCATAGCCAAACTGTACGGCTTTAAGAAGGATGACTTCGAATACGAAGTGGATTATGACAAGGTCGTGAACTTCGCCGGCAGAAGCAAGCTTGAAAAGTACTCAGCAGTGATCCTCGGCGCATGCCCACACAAGGTCCAGAACCTCGGGGATTGGAGCAGCCTGGTGGAGAAGTGCAAGAACACAGAAGGCATGCCAATCGCCATCGATGCCAGAAGCAGATCCGGTGAACTTAAGGTTACAAAGGAGTCCTTCAGGGAAGCTTTGCTGCAGATTTGCAATGAATTAAAATGTAAGTAATAGGAGGTATAAGCCATGTTGTTTGGAAGAAAAGATAAAGACGTCAGATTAACAGATGAGCAGCTCAAGAAAGTTACAAACGGAATGAGCAAAAAGGAACGCAGAGAATTTGACCGCAGACAGGATGAGCTGAGAAGGGAAAGAGAAGAAGACAGATTGCTGGGGTGGTTGGAGTTTGAGGATGAGTTGGATGATATGTAAAAACATTTATTGCCTGCGAGACAACCAATTAGATGAGTATCATTTGTACAATTAAAAAAGCTGAAAAGATAAGGATTAGATGTTCAAAGTGTGACTATTCTTTTATGTCAGCTAATGGCGCTGGTTTCTTGTTCTCGGTTATTTATGAGGGAACTGTTCAAAAGGCTAAAGATGGTGAGCTCGGAAAAGAGATAAAAGGTTTTTTGGATGAATATCCTAACGGAGCAATTAACGCAGAAAATGTGACATTGTGTTGCGATGAATGTGGCAAGCTTTCTCAGGGGCAGGATTTTACAATGTACCTGCCGAATGATGAGAGTTATAAAGATATCGAACATGGGAGATGGATTGTAGGAATGCCTTTCGAAAGTGCTGCTTATGTTACTAGCTTCGATTTGATAGAACACTATAAGGAATATGCGAGGTATCAACATAAATGCATGGAATGCAGGAATAATATGCTTATGGTTTCTGATGAAGAGTAGTTAATGTGTCCTAACAGTAAATATGCGTTTTATTCAGCAACAGAAATTGTTATATGGGACTAGGAGCTAACGAAAGTCGAGGTAGACTATGTCATTCAATCTTGTAAACAAAGATAAGTCCCTAGCAGATGTGAAATCACTGTCAGGACTTGTAGAGAGTTATAAAGATGCAAAAATACATGACGAAGTATGTAGGAGGTAGTGCACCAAAGTACTCTTTTTGATATAATTTAATCGATTATTCTATAAGAGAGGATGATAGATGACAACACGTGCAGCAATGGATGAGCAAACCTATATGAACTTCTATAGGGAGAGTGTTTCAGGATATTCGAAAAAAGCTCAACGAAAGATTTGCAAAAAGCTAATAACCGATGGGAAGATTACCTTTGATACCCAGACGAAGATATCATTTGATAATAATGAGCCAAAGTTTTTTGAAAAAAATGATCCTGATATTATTATTTCGTCAACTACAATGACCCCTGATTTTATGGGATTCTATGAAGAATGGGAATATGAAAAACTATATAAGTATTCGGTTCCATTTTTTTATGACTCAAACAAATCAATTTGTGAATTATTGCAAGAATTAGGAATCGCTAAGTTTGATGAATACAACTATTCTCCAGACTACATATTAAGAACGTCAATTCAGGATGCAACACCGATGTGGTATGAAAAGAATGGGAAGTTCTTTGTGAAATTTGTAATGCAGAAGTCTTATTTCAAAGGCGATGCATATGAACAAGTTGACTATAGATACCCTGTGCTGCTATATTTTGACGAGGCTTTAAAAGTGATTGAGATAAGATATGATGCTTTGAAATATACCAATCAGCAGGCAGACTCCGATGTTTATCCCAATTTTGTAAATTATTGTCTACACTGGCTTAGGGATTCGCTTAAGTTAGATATATTTCTCTGTGAACATGAGAATGCTATAGATGTTGTTAATGATAAATCGGATTCATCTGTAAGAATGTATAAGCAGATGATGGATTTAAAATCAGGTGGTGCAGCGGAATTAAAGGCAGCAAAAGGTAGGGACGCGGTTCTTCCTTTTGTTGGGGAACTTAGAGAACTGATAGATGAAAATGAAGAGTTATTTGATAAATCTAATGAGATAAAGGAGCTACTTCTTAAGTATCTTAATGATATAGAGGCTACTGCTAGTTATCCGTATATTTATATTAAATGGGAAAATGCAGTAGAATCTCAAAGCTATATCGTCAAAATAACGTTTGATTACCTAAGCCAAAAATATACATTACTTCAACATATGACAGGTACATGTAATGATCTTGGAATGGAGCGTATGAATAATGCAATCAAATATCTTTGTGAAAGTGGCTCCTTTACTAAAGGAGAACAAATTAAATATTGATGTTGATGCATTTATTGATTTCATGAGTCATTACAATCAGAATGATTGGGTGTATCCTGCTGCTATTCATCGTAAACTCAAATATGACATTAGGGACGTTTATGAAGCGTTGGAAATACTATGTGCGAATGGATTGATAGAACAATACTTGGAAATATATTGTCCTAAGTGCCAAAGATTTACGGGACAGTTTTTTAAAACAATCACAGAAGTACCTGAAGAAGTGTATTGTGAACACTGTGATGAAGAGGTGATTAGTCCATTAGAGCATGCAGTTGTTATTTATAGGGTGTTGTGATATGGCAGATAATCTGGAACGAGACATAAACACACTCCTCAATAATCATGGCCTAGAGTTTTCTGATCTTGTAGATTTTTGTTTTAAAAAGAATTCGCATTGTATTCAAATGAGTAAAGATGATTACAATAAATACTGTGAGTTATATGACGAAGTGTTTTCTGTTCCAACAACGACAAAAGATAAAGGTAATAAGTTGGAAGATTTAGTAGAGTTTTTGTTTGTAAAAGCTTTGCCGGGAATCTTTGAAGTCGTTAGAAATTGTAGGACAAGCTCTAATGAAATTGATCTCTTGATTAAATGGACATTAAGGGCCAATACTTCTGGTGTTTCAAAAGAGTTTTGTGACTTGGGGAATACTATTTTATGTGAATGTAAAAACTACATAGGTAAGGTTGATGTTACATATATTGGCAAGTTTATTTCTCTAATGAGTTGTTCGGATACAAAGTTAGGAATAATGGTTGCATGGTATGGAGTTACAGGAAAAGGGTGGAATGCAGGACTGGGGCTTATTAAGAAAATTGCCTTGGCCGAAAAACGTTATATACTCATATTTACGCGAGAGGATTTGGAAAGTATATATTTAAAGAGGGATAATCTTTATAATTTATTATCAGTAAAACTTCAAGCTTTGAAACAGGACGTTAGCTATAACAAATTAATAACAAAACATGAATTAGTAGATAAATGGTCATACGATAATTGACAGCGAGTCATTACAGAGGGACGACACTAGATGCCGTCCTTTTTTGTGTCCTTTTTTATTGGATAGGTTGTGTGTACATAATAAAGCTGGAGAGTCATAGAAGCTTGATATTTATCCTTGATATTTATCTTTCTTTTTATAAATTGGGCATCGAATATGATGGAGAACGTTGGCACAGAGATGTCAAGAAAGACATAGAAAAGGACCGTGTGCTTTTTGAAAATGGAATAAAAGTGATAAGGATAAGAGAAAAGGGCTGTCCAGTAATTAATGATGGTTGTTACGTAATAAATACCGATCAACCGGATTATGAAGAATATCACTATTTGCTGAGGACCTTTGACGGATTGCGCGAGTTATTGAATAAATTAACTGGGAATATGTGCCTTCCAATTGAGAACTTATCCCAAATTAAAAGTGAAGTTGCAAGAAGTTACTATGATGATCTAGAAAAAAAGTCATTATCTGCATACGCACCGGGACTTATTGAAGAATGGGATTTTGATGCTAATGGAAATCTAAAACCAGAAATGGTTTATCCGAAGAGCAACAAGAAGGTTAATTGGATATGCAAGAAGTGTGGATATAGATGGGCTGCGCAAGTGCGTAATAGAGTTGCTGGATCTGGATGCCCTTGTTGTGCTGGCAAACATATAGTAGAGGGATATAACGATTTTAAGTCTCAGCACCCAGAATTGATGAAGGAATGGAACTATGAGAAAAATGAGGAGATTGAGCCAGAATGTCTAACAGTAGAGAATAGTAATAACCCAGTCTGGTGGAGGTGTAGAGATTGTGGGCACGAGTGGAGTACGAGCATATATAATAGGACTCATTTGGGTTCTGGGTGTCCAAAGTGTGCTGCTAAAGCAAAAGCGGTTATAGTGTCCAGAAAGATATCTAAAAAGGTAGTTTGCATTACTACAGGTGAGCATTTTGATTCGCAAACATCAGCAGCAAAAGCGTATGGGATTGGAAAATCAGAAATTGGAAAATGCTGCAAGGGTAAACTGCAAACGTCTGGACACCTTGAAGATGGCACAAGACTCGGGGGGCATATGAATAATTCTTTGAATTGTTGCAAACGATAGGGCAAATGCAATAAATGATTGCAAGAACAAGGCGCTTGAGCTGTTCTCAAAATGGTCAAAATGGTTTTGGGATTTATGGGACTAAGTCCGTTTTATGGCCCAAGATAGAGGCTATCCTAGAGACTGCAATATAACGCGTAATTCATTTCTGTTTTACTGACACCTAGAATAAGATACTGATATTTCAATGAAAGATTTATGGAGAGGAATGAAATGAGTAATTCGGAGAATGAGTTTTCAATAAGTAAAGCGGATGTGGAGAAATTTAAAAGGTTTGATATACAACACAGAAAATGTCCTGTAGGACCAGTGGCAGATAAGTATGCGTATACCTTCGTGCCGACATCTCTGGGAGTTGCTATAACAGTGAAATGCTCATGTGGACAAAAGATATTATTAGGTGATGTTTGGGATAAGGATATTGTTGGGGTAATTGAAGAAGAACATAAACCGATGACGGAGCAGGATTTGGCTAACCAGAGATTTGAAGATGATGCTCTGGGAATAATCAGACTAAAGGATCCGAATGTTTACCGCATGGTATTCAATGCAGAGCAGTCATTTGATATTATTTATGCCTATGCTATGGGAGTTGCTGAAAAAGCGGATGAAAGGATATCTAAAGCAATTCTTTATAGAATCGGATTAGATGAGTATTACGGGACGAAGCAGAATTATCCGGGAAATGATACTGAGAATATTCAGCGATTTTATACGCATTTTGAGCAGAACATTCGCGATGAAATCAAGAAATATAATTGTAAGAATATAGAATTGCTGGACGAGTTGTACCCAAAAGAAAGCCTATGGCGATAAGAGGAGGTGTAAATAATGATTATATCAGTAATAGTATTTGTAATTGGAATTATTGGCCTATTTACACGACATGGTGTTTTGGCATATTGTTGCTTTTTGACTTCTGGAGTGATATTTATACCTACTTCATGCATATGGGTTTGGAAGAAAGCTGGACTGTGGAACTGATACAATCGAAACGATGGAGCTTTGAATATGGTAGCAGGCTACTTGTTAAAAGAAGCAAATTATATAGACAGACTACTCTCAGATGATGAGATGTAGGCTACTTTTGCATATGAGTAAGAAAGAACGTAGGGAATTCAACCGGCGCCGGGATGAGCACAGAAGGGAAAGAGAAGAAGACAGGCTGCTGGGGTGGAGTTTGAAGATGGGCTGGACGATGTGTGGTGGATGGCAGATTTTGTTTTGTTTTTTGTGGGTGAATCGGGAGTTAAATTTCTAAACATTTCAAGATTTTCTTTATGAATAGGGGGATTTTTATGAAAGGAGTAGGATAAAACGAGTTTAGATATTTATGAAAGGAGGAATCAAATACAAGATATAGTAGGTAATCTTTATGAGTACTTTTATGGTCGTTTTACTTCTGATAAAAGGATTGACTAACGTTTATGCAAAAAAAAATCACAATATTGTGATTTAATCTGGATTGTTGATGAATATATGTTGATAAGTAAGGGTTACTATAATATACTTTGTTAAGAGGAGAATTATCAACCTATTATCAATATATTGTATGTTTGTGCTAAATATCTGGATGGTTATTTATGAAAGTAAACTATGATGGTCTATGGAAGAAATTAATTGACAACAAAATGAAGAAGAAAGACCTTATTGAACAAGTTGGTATTAGTTCAAATATTGTTGCTAAGATGGGGAAGGAAGAGTCGGTATCTCTAGAAACTATCGCTAAACTTTGTGATTTCTTTTCATGTTGTATAGACGATTTGATTTCTTTTAACGTAGGAGGGGACGAGAATGTCAGACTTAAATAAGAATATTAAGATTAACGAGGCAAACCCAATACATGAGCATAGTAAAGCTTCTGAAGTGTATATAGCGAGTGTGTTTAATTATGAGGATGCTCAGGTGGTTTGGGATGGATGGTTGCCTATCGAATACCGAAGGACTGGTGTTAGTGTTGATTATAATGATAAGCCTGCTCTATATACATATATGAACAAGGTTTATGATCAAATGAACCCAGGTCATCTTGATAAGTGGAACAAAGATCAGGATGAATTTTGGAGTGATAGAAATGCGAGGGTAACCGAAGAAATATTTGAGGCATTAAGAGATGGTGAGTGGAAATGCGTGAACCATGATTTGCCTTCAAATCCTAATTTTGCTAGAAGAATACAGGATTTAAAGGAGTTTGGATATACGATAGCAACAGATACAAAAAGATATTGTTCTCATTGTGGGAAGAACACTACGCATCTAATGATGTTGCATATTCCGAGGGTAGAGCTTGCTGGAAATGGCTATGAAACATGGTCACCCGCGTTGAGAAAGAGAATTATAAACGTTTTGGGTGGGGTAGATGTCTACGAAAATGTTTCAAGTAGAAATGTTTTGCCTGATCACAAGTTTTCAGAGATTCGGTGGGATGACAACACTAAATCTGAAAATCCTGATAAGATGACTGATGAAGAGATAAGGAGTAAATTCCAACTCTTAACCAACCAACGAAATCAGCAAAAAAGAGAGGTGTGTCGAAATTGTTATCAAACTGGTCAGAGAGGAACTATTTTTGGGATAGATTATTTCTATAAAGGTGACGCTCATTGGGATGAATCTATACCCAAAAAAGGTAAGGATGCCGAAAAAGGATGCGAAGGATGCCCCTGGTATGATATTCAGGAGTGGAGAAGGCGACTAAATGAAAAAAATAACCGTTAAGGCTTATGAAGAAAAATTGAATCATAATACATATCAGTGGATGGTATATTCAGTACTTAAGGATAAGAAATGGCATTGCAGATCTTGTTCATATAAAGATATTTCATCAGAACAGCTAGCAGGAGGCGGTGGAATTCAAGGCTTGCAGCGGGGAACAAAGAATAGACCTGGGCTTGTAATAGTAACAAAGCAAGATAGATGTAATAATTGTAATTGTCAAAAAACCTTTGATAAGTGGACTGGAGAGTTTAAAAAATCCACTGCTGCATCTAATTTACCAACAAAATTAGCAAATCGTATATTGGCATACTATCACTATATCGATTCAATTGAACAACGTACTAGACAGGCGTCAGAGTTGGTTATTGATCATCGATTCCCTATGGAACGTTACGGAGATATAGAGGATGAAAATCCAGTAGATATGCCAGAAGAACAAATTCAAGAAAAGTTTCAGTTGCTAAAAAAAGATTCATCTGGTAATCATAATTTGCTTAAGTCCCGGGCTTGCGAAAAATGTATGAAAACTGGGCAACGAGGTTCATTCTTGGGTATAGATTTCTTTTATCAAGGTAATATAAGATGGCCAGATGACTGTCCGCAAATAGGTGAAGATGCGAAAAAGGGCTGCATAGGTTGTGGGTGGTATGATATCAATAAATGGAGAGATGAGCTTAATATTTTTATTGAAAATAATAAAAAGGAGTAATTGTGTATGATAAAAACAGTTGGAAGTGTGTGCTCTGGAATTGAAGCAGCATCAGTTGCATGGGAGCCGATGGGATATGAGTTTGATTGGTTCTCTGAAATAGCTGATTTCCCTTCTCAAGTGTTGAAAGAAAAATATGGAAATATCCCAAATTTGGGAGATATGACAGATATTCCTTCAAAGATAATTAGTGGGGAAGTTACCGCCCCTGATTTGATTTGCGGTGGAACTCCATGTCAGGCATTTTCTTTTGCAGGATTTCAGGACGGACTTAATGACGATCGAGGGAACTTGACGCTTAAATTTGTAGATATAATAGATGCTAGCGATAAAATTCGTGAACAGCAAGGAAAAGATAGATCAGTTGTATTTTGGGAAAATGTTGAAGGGGTTTTGTCTGATAAAACTAATGCTTTTGGTTGTTTGGTTTCATGTTTGGCTGGTTTAGACACTCCAATCGAAGAGAGAAAATGGCCTCGGGCTGGTTTGATTAGAGGTCCAAAGAGGAATGTAGCATGGAGAGTAATTGACGCAAAATTCTTTGGCTTACCGCAGCAAAGAAAGAGGTTGTATGTTTTGGCTGGTGGAAAGGATTTTGCACCAGAAAATGTACTTTTTGAACACCACATTACTTCATTTGATGAAGGAATAGATTATTTCCCGACGCAGGAACTGGCTTTTGAAAAAGATGGACATTATTACGAGGTGTTTAGAGAATATACGGATTGCTTATATGCAGCGTATGGGACAAAATGGAATGGAAATGCAGCAGCATTAAATGGTTCACTTTTTGTTGTGCAGGATGGAAGAATTAGAAGACTATCGCCTGTGGAATGTGAACGGCTCATGGGTTTCCCAGAAGGTTATACAGATTTAAATGGGGCAAAGAGAACCGCAAGATATACAGCTATTGGAAATTCTTGGGCTGTTCCAGTGGTGAAGTGGTTAGGTAGTAGATTTTCAAATGGTTTTGAAAATCCTATGGTATTAGATGATGGTCAAATGAATCTGATTGATAAAGGATACGATTATTATAACTTAGGCAAAGAGATAGTTAAAAGAGGAGATTTGGCAATTAACTGTTCCGTTAGACCTGAACATTGTATTTATGGTGAAATGAAAGATATTATTTCTCCAGATGCGCCAGAAGAAAACTATATTTCTCCAGTGGCTTGTCAAGGTATTATTAGAAGAGCAGATTCTAGAAATGCAAAGTTGAATGAGCGATTAAGAGAAGTGTTGA
This sequence comes from Butyrivibrio sp. VCB2001, assembly GCF_000423965.1. NCBI lineage: Bacteria > Bacillati > Bacillota > Clostridia > Lachnospirales > Lachnospiraceae > Butyrivibrio > Butyrivibrio sp. VCB2001. The sequence continues at coordinate 12,353 of NZ_AUIZ01000023.1, forward strand.
AATCTATTTCTTCAACTATGAGTATAGAAGAAATTGAAAAGCGTTCATTAAGGCAACCACGTGGTGAGAATAGTGGTATGGCGAAGTTGACTAGAATTCATAAGATGGCAGTAAACGAATAAAAAAACAGCCAACGCAAACATCGTGTTGGCTGTTTTCTATATGAGAAAAGAGATATAAAGGTGAAAGATAGAAGAGCTGAGATTGAATTAACTAATATGTGTTTGATTTATACCGTTGATAAGGTCCTTGTACAGGAGAAAAGGGGGACAAAATATCCTGGAGGATTAGTTTTTCCTGGAGGACATATTGAATCGGGAGAGTCATTGACCGAGTCTGTGATAAGAGAAATGAAGGAAGAGACGGGATTAACTATAAGAAATCCTATCCCCTGTGGATTTAAAGATTGGATTCAAGAAGATGGAACCAGATACATTGTTTTGTTATATAAAACGTGTGACTTTGAAGGTGAGCTAAAATCCTCAGAGGAAGGAAGGGTTTTTTGGCTTGATCGAAGTCAAATAGAAGATGCTAATTTGATATGGAATATGAGGGAATTACTTGAGATTTTTGAAGGAAAAACTTACAGCGAGTTTTTCTTTAAAATAGAAAATGGGAAATATAAGGGTAAACTTATAGGATAAAATTTTGTGTTTATCATCAATAATGATAATTATATTGTGATAGGGCATGGATACGACGAAATGTGATAAGGTTACGAAACACGACCGAATGGTTGTGTTTCGTAACCTTTGCTATTGCATATATTTAGTGGGTTAAATGAGGGCGAGTTCTTATTACGCTATTACGCTAAGTGACAAGTGTTAAATGCGAACGTAGGTGCGGCACTAGTGACGGATTATTGGACTTTTCCCCTGGTAATATGTGTCTATCAAAACATACCAGAATATGTGATGCATTCCAATGTCAAAATAACACTGAGCATAAATGCTCAAAGAACCATGAGAAAGCGAGGAAGTTATGGCATACGATAATTTTGAAAACACTCCATTTGATCTGAACCATGATGGACATATAGACAGTAATGAAGCTGCATACATCTATGATACATTTTATAAAGAGTTAGACGAACCAAGCTCGGAGGATGACTTTGGCGATAGTGGTTCAGTTGGTGGAAGCTGGCATTCTACAGCTGAAGATCGTAAGAAACTGAATGATGATATGGATGATTTAAGGCGCCGAGTAAGAGAGAATGCATGGAAAAGGAGACTCACTGTATTCGGAATCTGGATCGCTCTTGCAATCTTTATTCCCAATAAACTTTTAGCTGCTTTGTTAATAATTGTAGTCGAAGTAATCTCTTCGCTATTTGAATGAGTAACTATCTGAATCAGAAAAAGACTGGACTGTGGGATATATGAAACAGAAACAAGAAATAGGAAAGCGAAAAATATTACTGGTCATTGGGATATGCGCTCTGATTTGTATCCTGGTCAAGTCGATATCAGGCTTTAAAAAGGAGCAATTCTTCAACGATTTTGATGCTGCAAGAGAGGAAAGCAGAGATAATATGGATGCTTCGCAAATATACACTATTAAAGAAGGCGACCATGTTTCTTCTTTTGGTGTCAGTGTCAAATTTGATGATGATAATCTCAGTCATGATTGGTTTCATACAAATCTTGATGTGGTTAAAGTCAAGATGGATGCAGGTTTTGAAAGCTTATCTATAAGAGAGCGCTGCAGAATATGCAATCAGATCATGGAAAAGGTGAAGCCCAGGCTTAACGAGTACTATAACAATTCCAGATATCATGCGCTTTTTGAAAAGAATAAAGCATATGATTACACCATTATGTATAGAGGTAAATCATTATATGTGTATCATGATTATGAGTTTTATTTCTATGACACAAGATATACATATACTTTCCCATCGTACGGAAACATGACTGTTACAGTAACCGGCACTAAGGTGAAAGAGTTTTATGAGTATAGTTATTGGGATGGGAAATTAGATGAGTTTGCCGATAAATATGGTTCGAAAAAGAGCGAGAATTCTACTACCACAAGTCCTTCCAATAATTCTTCAAGTAAAAAGATTTATGATCCATACGATGTGCATGATTACAAGTCAGCACAGGATTTCGCCGATGACAAGTACGAGGAGTTTTACGATTATGAAGACGACTACGAAGATGAAGACGAAGCTTATGACGCAGCTGAAGACTACTGGAACGACAATTATTAATCTAAACCACTGGTTTATTTATTTCCAATCAAATCTGTGATATCATAGGCAAACGGGATGGCGTTAATAATCTTTTAGCTTATATACGAGGAGGCGACCATGGATATTTTTGATGTGTTTGTAGACATGCAGGCGACCGGTGATAGGATCAAGCAGCTACGTAAAGAAAAGCACCTTAGAGTGTTTGATCTGGCAAGTGCACTTGGACTCGAATCGGAGCAGGCCATTTACAAATGGCAGCGCGGTCAGTGCTTACCAAACGCTGACAATCTGGTAAGACTTAGCATATTGTTCGGATGTCACATCGATGACATCCTTGTACATAACATGACAGGAGAGGACGAAAGTCCTCTTCTTCCTTTTTACAGGCATTTATTTGGTGCAGTACAGTTGTTGATTGATAAGAATGAAAATGTTTTTGTATAATAATGATTACAAAGTAAGCGCTAAATATTTCGGTGGGTAGCGCTATAGAAGCTGCTGACGGTTGTCAAGTTAAATTGCACCTGGGGTATAGAAGATGAGTAAAGAAGAGTTTTATGAATATCCGCGATTTTCGGGCGGAAGTAATTATGGGACAATTCGTTATAAATATGATAGTTACAGAGTTAAGGCTGCAGCATTTGCAGAAGTTAGGCATTGTACGAACATGAAATGGATGGTTGAAGCTCTGGAGGTTTTAGCGATGCGAAAGATTCAGAGCGGAGAGTATGAGACTTATTTTGAAAAGATTTCATAACTGAAGCCGCAGCATCTTTTATATGAAAAATGTTGCGGCGTAGTTTTAGGGGAGGAGCCGTCCAGAAGTGGAGCTGAACGGCAATTGTGTTATGAAAAAGTCTATGTGTGAGGTACAAGAAGCTTTGTTCTTCTTGATAAACTAATCATAGAACTTGAACTTTAATCAAAACTTAAAATGTTGTGAACTATTTGTGTAATCTGTTATTAAAGAGGATTTTTGTAATGGATTTAAAAAAGAAGATAAGTGAATATTTTCACGGTGAAGGTTTTAAAAAGAAATTCATAGTGATGCTTTTGGGCGTTGTACTTATGGGAATTTTCTTATCGTTCCTGATCAATGTAAGCCTTGGAACAGATCCGTGTACTTTCATGAATCTTACAATATCCCGGCGGCTAGGAATTCTTTTTGGGACTTGGCAGGTTATACTCAATTCAATCCTTTTTATCTTTGTGATCTTATTTGACCGTCACCAGATTGGCCCGGGAACTGTGGCAAATATGGTGCTCATAGGATATATTTCTGATTTTTGCAGGTGGATATGGGCAAAGATAATACCTGATTTTGTTTTTGAAAATTGGCCCTATAGAGGTGTGATCTTTATAATTGCTCTGCTTGGCTTTGTTGTGGCAGCGTCTCTTTATATGAACGCAGACATGGGCGTTGCCCCTTATGATGCTGTTCCTATTATCCTAAGTAACCGTGTTCTTAAAAAGGTGCCTTTCAAATATATACGAATATGTTTTGATGGCACTATCGTGCTTATAGGTTTCTTACTTGGAGGACGGGTCGAAATATGCACCATACTGATGGTTTTTCTGCTTGGACCTACTATTACTGCAGTCGGCAATTATTTGAACAAAACTGTTTTTAAGTTTTCATAGGTCAAACGTCTACCCACAAGGTGTGATTATAGGACTCATTGTATGGCATGCTAATATCATCAGAACAAACAAACAAATCTTTTCAACTGAGATGGAGGTATTGATTATGAAAAGAGCATTCGTGAGTATATTAGTAGCAGTAATGATGATGATAACAGCAGTTGGAATGACTTCTGTAACTGTAGAGGCAGCAGGTAAAAAGACGACGACCACCTATTCTTCATCGAAATCAAAGAAGAAAACAACAAAGTCTAAATCAAAGAGCAAGAGTTCTTCCAAATCAAAGTCATCAAGCAGTAAGAGTTCTAAGTCAAAAAGCAGCTCAAAGACAAAGAAGGGCTATGATCCTTACGATGTGCATGATTACGAATCTGCACAGGATTTCGCCGATGACAAGTATGAAGAGTTCTACGATTACGAAGATGACTATGAAGATGAAGACGAAGCTTATGACGCAGCTGAAGATTACTGGAACGACAATTATTGAGGAAGAATTTCTTTAAATGAAAAAGGGTGCTGATAATGCGGGTATTGTCCCGGTTATAAGTGAATATGACAAGCTCATAGAGGAAATACTTGAGCTTGAACTTAAGCTGGCAGCGCTGGCTGAGGAGATAGATGATCTGGAAAATCATGTCTGCGTTGAGCTCAGGGCAGAGTATGACCAAAAGGTTGGAAATCTTGAGTATCAAGCTAGGGCTTATCAGTTTGAGATTGCCAGGCTAAAGCGTGCTATTGAGCTTTTGCAAGCTGCCATAAACCGCCAGGAAGCTGCGAAGTATGAGGATGTTCAGAAGAGGGTTGAGGCTGAGTACAAGGAGTACGAGGAAGACCTTCATAAAAAGGCTGAGGACATGAAGCGCGACAGCGAGTATGCTAAGCGCCGTGCCAAGAAAGATAAGGAGAACGAGAAAAGGGCCGAGGAAGAGCGCAAGGCCAAAGGAGATGGAAGGGGTAAAGACGCTAGCGCCGATGGCAAGAAGGAAGATGATTCTAAGAAAAACACTGAGGCCGAAAAGGATGAATCCGAAGGCTTGGGCCCTGACAGAGTAAATGAGACTCCGGCTCAGGAATTAAAGCGTTTATACAGATCAATAATGAAAAAGCTTCATCCTGATGCGAACCCGGATGCTACAGAAGCTGAAATGGAGCTGCTTAGAAAAGCGCAGAAAGCTTATTCGGAAGGCGATTTAGAGACGCTCCGGGATATCGCTGATCAGATTGATGACACAGAGATTACTGAGAAATACAGTGATACACCGGAAGATATCATTAAGCTTCGAGAGCTAAGAGCTAAGCTGGCTGAGAAGGTTGAGATATTGATTATTCATATCGATGAGATCAAGAACAGCTTCCCGTATAACGAGAAGGATTTCCTTGCTGATGAAGAGGCTGTTGCAAGAAGACAGGAAGAACTTGCTGAGTTTAACAAGGCCTGTGCTGACAAGATTATCGAGCTCCAGGAGAAGGTCCTGGAACTGAGCAAAGTGGCAGAAGAAAATCAGAAAGAAGCTGAGAAACGTAAACGAAAGAAGAGTTCATAGGAGACATACTATGGCAAACAATGAGCTTACCAATATTCAAAATGATGCTTTGACATCCAGTATTCTTAATAAACATGGGATTGATACACAACTTCCGTTTTCCCGAGATATCTTTTTAATGAACACCATGATCAACGGAGCTATGCATGTTAAGACAATCTACAAACAGGCCAGGTCTCTTAAAGAGGGTGACAGAGTTACGCTGAGGCTGGAGCCAAAGAACAAGTATGATGAAAAGGCTATTCTGGTCTTGGATCCTAGGGACAAAAAACTGGGTTACATCCCCAGAGTGAAGAATGAGGTTCTTTATCACCTGATGGATGCCGGGAAGGAACTATTTGGAATCGTCAAAGGTGGGGATATAGGAGAAAACCTTGATGAGGATGATTCCTGGATCGAGATCTATATAGATGTTTACATGAGGGATTGATAGGAACCAGCATTGCGAACAAGTATCATTGTAATTATTAAAAAGGTAAGACTTGTGTGAGTTAAGTCGGAGAATATGTCATGAATACGAATTCAGAGAACCCAAAAGTAGGGAAAGAATTTGAAAAAGTTGTAAGAAAGCTTATGGAAGAATATTTTGGCTGCAGGTTTGTGGAAGAAAAAGCTGTTTTGATAGGCAATCCTCCAATGCCACATAAGTTCGATATGGCATCTATAGATGAGAAGATAATTGTTGAATGTAAGTGTTACACATGGACTAAGAGTGGTAATGTTCCTAGTGCTAAGATGGCAACACTTGATGAGGCTGTATTATATATGCGAAGTATCCCCTTTGAGGCAAGAAAGATTATTGCCATAAAATTGGATCGCCATGATAAGAGAGAGATTACACTGGCGCAGTATTTTTGTGATAAGAAGGGGCATTTGTTGGACGATATAGAAGTCTGGGAAGTTGATGACTTCGGAGGCTATAGAATACTAAGAGGTAGATAATATGAAACATTTCATTATTGCAAAGTTTAAAGACAGATCTGATACAGAGAATCTCTATCCGGAGATCAAGGAGCTGTTTAATGAAACACTAGAGATTCCGGGAGTAGAGTCTTTTATCATCCACAAATCCAACAGCACAAGAGAGAACAGATACAGCATCATGATCGAAATGAATCTCTCTACTGAGGGACTTAATAACTTCGATGCATCTGAAGTACACAAAAAGTGGAAAGAGACATACGGAAACAGACTCGAGAGCAAAGCGATTTTTGATTGCGACTGATGTGAGGGGATGCCATGAGCTCTTTTAAAGAAGAAGTGACAAAGTACATTAAGAAGAAATATAAGGCTTCTCCGGAGAATCTTTGGAAGAGCTATCCTGAGTATGCAGTTTTCAGGCATGATGATAATCGGAAGTGGTTTGCCATCATCATGGACGTGGAGGCTGATAAGCTTGGGCTTCTCGGAAAAGAGCGCGTTGACATCATTGATGTGAAGATCGATGACCTGATGTTAAGAGACATTCTTTTGCAACAGGAGGGATATCTGCCCGGCTATCACATGAACAAGCGGAACTGGATAACCATTATGCTTGATGGAAGTGTGGAGCTGGATCAGGTGTGCAGAATGATAGATGCAAGTTTCCTGGATACTGCGTCGAAGAAGAAAAAAGATAAGTTCAGGCAGCCCAAGGAGTGGATAGTTCCTGCGAATCCCAAGTATTACGATATTGAAGGGGCGTTCGATGCATCTGATGAGATTGATTGGAAGCAGGGAGCAGGAATTATCAAGGGCGATACGGTCTATATGTATGTTGGTGCTCCGGTGTCTGCAATCCTTTACAAGTGCAAGGTTACTGAGGTGGACATTCCCTATGATTACGAGGACAAGAACCTTAGGATAACTGCGCTGATGAAGATTAAGCTATTGAAGCGTTATAAGCGTGATGCATTCACGTTTGAGAAACTTAAGTCCGAATATGGAATCTATGCAGTCAGAGGACCGAGAGGCATTCCCCACAGTCTCAGTGCTGCGCTTAAGTGAGATGACTTATATATGAAGAAGATATATGCTTTTGGTGATTCAAATACATATGGCTTTGACCCGAGAATGGGTGGAATGGGAAGATACCCCAAGGATATCAGATGGACCGGTGTGATTGACCTGATGCCTGAGTACGAGGTGAACAATCAGGGATATAACGGGCTTTCGATTCCGTGCGCAGATAGTACTATCGCTTCACTTGGCAGGAGTATCAAAGAGTGGAGCCCGGATCTGATCTTCATAATGCTTGGTTCAAATGACCTGTTGAATATGTCCCCGGCATCATGTGAAAAAGTTGGGGCAAGCATGCGTCAGTTTCTCTCGGCGCTATGTGGCTATATTCCTGAATATGTTCAGAACATGGTGTTAGTGGCTCCGCCCAAGATGAGTCTTGGAGATTGGACTGATCCTGAGATAGTCAGTGAGTCGCAGAAGTTTGGAACAGTGTATGAAGCTATAGCAAGTGAACTGGGGCTTGGATTTTTGAATGCATGTGAGTGGGAGCTTCCACTGTGTTACGATGGGGTACATCTTACAGAGGAAGCCCATTTGTCTTTTGCCAAGCAAGTCATTTGCTATACTCCCTGAGACCATAGTAATAGAACTTCTTGATCTTCTCCTTGAGAGATGCAGGTTCGATGACTATGGCATCTCTGCCGAAACGCTTGAAGTATTCTTCCAGCTGAAGCTCAGGCCAGTCAAAGTAGTACAGGTCTCCTTCAATCTTTGAAACGATGGGCCTGTTCTTGGTGATCACCTTAAACTTTTTAACTCCATATTTGTTCAGGCGAACAACTGCCTGGACTGTTAATGACACTGAATGAGGGCTCCGGATAGCTTTTTCCTGGAGCTCTTTTTGTATGTCTGAGTCCACGGGAAAGGTGTCGGGAGTTACGAAGACGCTTCTAAGGCGTGATATTCTAAATGTCCTTGGCTTTCCGGTCTTTCTGTCCTTACATAGCAGGTAGTTGCACTGTTCTTCTTTGGATGGGGCAATGATATATGGCTCAACCCGGAAAGCTCTTTCTTCATCGGAGGATGTGTTGGTAAAAGAGAGAATCCTGTGCTCTTTAAGTGCTCTGGAGATATCCTCATAGGTGTCTTTGAAGATGATTGTTTCTCTTTCACTTCTCGGAATGGACAGATACGAATTAAACATGTCCTTAAGGTACTGGGACAGAGAAGTGTCTTTTAACATGTTGTTCTCGATGATCCTCAGGATCTCATAAGAAGATCCGCTTACGGTAAGAGTGAGGGCGGAGTTCTTGCTGCTCTGCAGAGAGTCGGTTTTGATGTATGTGCTTATTATCTTGTCCGCCAGGAGGGCAGCGTCCTTGTCGCTGATTGAGGTGATGCTGGTCAGATCCTGCTTGATGTTGGTGAGAAGGTTCTCACTGTCGTGCCTGTAGCGGTCGAAGTAATTGACAATCAGGGTCTTGAGGAATGAGTTGAGGTTGACGGACTCGTCCTTCTTGGTGAATTCGAAGAGTTCTGCGTCGTTTATAAGTCTTGTTCTGGTGTCGTCTGAAAGATAGATTTTGTATTTCTCGGTCATGGTGCGCCTCTTAATTGGGGTTGTAAATTGATGTGATTATTGGCTAATTGCTGTATATATTACATTATATTGGGGTTGCGATAAGGAGTCAATCTGCATCTTTTTATCTCCAATCGAAAGCGCTATGATTTAATCACAACAAAGACACAGACAGCAATCAATACAGGATGGCTAGTGGTAAAGCACCGGATCATGTATCCGGAAACGCGGGTCCGAATCCCGCTCCAACCCTTCGGGGTGTATGTGTCTTGTATGAAAAGGTGCATACAGCAACTAATACTGATCCCGCGACTTGAAATCGCGTCCCTGCATAGCAGGGCGAGTGAGCCGGGCACTATAACCCGGTTGCACCTAGTTTTGAAAGAGAGGAAATAAAGATGTTAAACTTTTTAAAGAGAGAAGCAAACAAAACATATACAGAGAACGGCGCAGCAACTTACGTTTCAACAAAGTCCGACTGCCTGGATCTCTTTGCAACAATCGGTGCGCTCAGACACGCATCTGATGAAGATATCATAGCCAGATTCACAAGAGCTTATGCCGAGGATGCTGATCTTGCCATGAAGATGCTTTTCTTCGCAAGAGACATAAGAGGTGGCCTTGGCGAGAGAAGAGTCTTCAAGGTTATCCTTAAATACCTGGCTGAGTGCGAGCCTGAATCAGTTAGAAAGAATATCAAGTTCGTTGCTGAGTACGGCAGATACGATGATCTTTTGGCGCTGTTTGGTACACCGGTAGAAAAAGAAGTACTGGCGTATTTTGACAAAGCGCTCAAAGCCGATATGGCTGCGCTATCAGCAGATAAGGAAAATGCCGGAGTATCTCTTTTGGCTAAATGGCTTCCTTCAGTAAATACAAGCAACAAAGAAGCTGTCAGAAACGCTAGGAAGATAGCAAGAGCGATGCAGATGACTGATGCTGAGTACCGCAGGGCGTTGTCTGCCCTCAGAGCACAAATCAGGATCATAGAGAACAACCTCCGCGAGAGAGACTACTCTTTTGACTATGCGAAGCAGCCTTCAAAGGCTCTGTACAAATACAGACAGGCATTCATCAGAAACGACAAGGAAAGGTATGAGGCTTTTATCCAAAGGGCAGCTGAAGATCCTTCAGTAATGCATACCGGTACGCTATCACCTTATGATGTTATCGCGCCTGTATTAAGGAGAAAAGAGCTCTCTGAAGCCGAGAGACGTGCCATGGATGCAACATGGAATGCGCTTGAGAATTACGCCGGCGCAGACAATTCTCTTGTTGTGGTGGACGGCTCAGGCTCAATGTACTGGGATGCTAATCCAAGCCCTGCAGCAGTGGCGCAGTCACTGGGCATCTACTTTGCAGAAAGAAATACCGGCGCATTCCATAACCACTTCATAACTTTCTCTACAAACCCAAGACTCATCGAGATCAAGGGCAGAGACATAGTTGAAAAAGTGCGTTACTGCATGAGCTTCAATGAGTGCAGCAATACGAATATTGAAAAGACATTTATGCTTTTACTTCAGACTGCAGTGCAAAACAGGCTCAGACAGTCTGATATGCCGGAGAAGCTGTACATAATCTCTGATATGGAGTTTGATTACTGTGCCGGCGATGCAAAGGCGACTAACTTTGAAAATGCCAAAAGAGAATTTGAGAAAAGAGGCTACAGGCTTCCTCAGGTGATCTTCTGGAATGTTAACAGCCGCAATATGCAGCAGCCTGTCAGGATGAATGATCAGGGCGTGGCGCTGGTATCAGGCTGCAGCCCACAGGTCTTTTCAATGCTAAAAGACGGTAATTTGGAACCATATAAATTCATGATGAGCGTCCTTTCAGCTCCGCGCTATGAAAGGATCGCCGCGTGAGCTAAGATAAGTGGCAGGGAGTGTGAGCGCTTCCTGCCGGATTGGAAGGATACAATGAATACAATTGAGATAAAGGGTAAGGTAAATACTGCTCTTTGCTACGCCAAGGTAGTTGAGGACGAGGCAATAGAGCAGATAAGACGAATGTGTGACTATCCTATGACTGAGGGGTCAAAGATCAGGATCATGCCTGACGTTCACGCGGGCAAGGGCTGCACAATCGGAACAACAATGACAATCACAGACAAGGCGGTACCTAACGTTGTCGGCGTGGACATCGGCTGCGGAATGTATACTGTCAATCTTGGCAAGCAGAACATTGACCTTGAGAAGTTTGATATGGCTGCTTTCACCATCCCTTCAGGAAGAGAGGTCTGGGAGGGAAGAGTCGAGAAGTTCGATCTTACTGAGCTCCGCTGCTATCGCCAGCTCAAGGAGACAAAGCGCCTTGAGAGATCTTTGGGAACACTTGGCGGCGGAAATCACTTCATTGAGATCGACAGAGCTGCGGATGGAACACAGTATCTGATCATACATTCAGGCTCTCGAAATCTCGGAAAGCAGGTGGCTGAGCTGTATCAGACCCTGGCAGTTGACCTTGCCAAGGGGATAGGAGACTATCTTGAGGCAAGAGAGCAGCTGATAAAGGAGTACAAGGAGCAGGGCAGACGCACTGAGATCCAGGCGGCGTTAAAAGAGCTTTATGACAAGAAGTACGTAGAGCATCCATCCACTATGCCTGAGGACCTGTGCTACTTATCCGGCCAGTACCTCGAGGACTACCTCCATGACGTGGAGATATGCCAGAGATTTGCTCGGAGAAACCGTGAGAAGATGGCAGAGATTCTTTTGCAAAAGACCGCTCTCTCAGCCGGAGAGTCTTTTCACACAATTCATAACTACATTGATACCGAGGAGATGATCCTCAGGAAGGGCTCTATTGCGGCTCACAAGGGCGAGAAGGTGCTCATCCCAATCAATATGAGGGATGGATCTGTCCTTGCCATCGGCAAGGGAAATCCTGAGTGGAACTACTCAGCTCCTCACGGCGCAGGAAGACTCATGTCCAGAACTGCAGCTAAGAACAACCTCTCAATGGAGGAGTACAAGGAGTCCATGAAGGGGATCTACACTTCTTCTGTCTGCGAGGCGACCATCGATGAGGCGCCAATGGCGTACAAGTCACTGGAGGATATCATCGATGTGATCAAGGAGTCAGTGGAGATAATTGATGTGATGAAGCCTATATATAATTTCAAGGCTTCGAACTGAGATGGATCTTTGGATGGATTTTATACTACGGGTATAATAGACAGGTAAGTTTTTTGGTGTTACTATTCGATATAGAAAGTGATAAACGGAGCAGAACACGTGCTTCGGGAAAGGAAAAAACATGACAACAATGAATCGCAGTTATTGCCTCTATAGTGAAAGTTATCAGTCAACACTTGGAAAATATTCAGAGTGTGGATTATATTTCATGCTTTCATTTAAGGATAGGCAAATGCGAGAAGATGTTGTTGACATGCGAACCCGGTGGGAATAAGACCAGGATTTTGCAGATAGATTAACATGTTTAGGCGGCCGCTTACCTTGGATGAAAGGTAGGCGGTTTTTTAATTGATTTCGGTAACATGTGGAAAGGAGCAGAAAAATGGTAACATTTCCGGCAATAGATATGGAGGCAACCGGGCAGAATATCACCAAGTTGCGTAAGGATGCAGGCCTGACCGTTAGAGACCTGCAGGGGATGTTTGGATTTACAACACCACAGGCCATTTACAAGTGGCAGAAGGGAACAGCGATGCCAACCCTGGACAACCTGGTTGTGCTGGCGGTGGTCTTCAACGTTCCCATTGATGACATACTCATCGTTGATAACGGCTTTCAGGCGCAGGTAGGCGCCTGAACGATTAAATTGGATAGAGGAGCTGCGCTTTCGGCGCGGCTCCGGGAGCAAGGGTAAGTAGCGAATCGGCAAACGCGGCGGACTGTAAATCCGCTCTCTTCGGAGGTAATGGGCTCGACACCCATCTTGCCCACTTAATGCGATAACGCATTAGCCGTGATGGCCGAGTGGTAAGGCACCTGATTGCTAATCAGCGGTTTCCTTCACGGGAAGATAGGTTCGATCCCTATTCACGGCGTTGTGTCATCTGATGACACTATACAAACCGTTCTGGTTGGACGATAATACAATCAGAACAAAGATATGGAGCTGCAGGTGAGCAGCAGAAAGTTAAGAGGATTTTTTGTAAATGTACTACGTAACTATCAACCAGCAATTTAATAACAAACAGTTTATGCAGTTCTGCAAAAATCAGAAGTGCTTTGTTAGTTATGCAAATTGCAAGTTGGTGGAAAGTGGTCCTGGATCTGGAAAATGATGGATGATCCGGAGCATTAAGAATAAATGAGGTCATTGGAGATCTGTAGCCACTTAGCTTGCAAGAGTTAAGTGGTTTTTTAATGCGAAAAGGAGATTAGAAAAATGGATTATCCGGTGATTGATATTGAAGGAACAGGAATTAGGATCAGGGAACTGATCAGAGAAAGCGGACATACAGTTACAGAGGTTTCAGAATACCTGGGAACGAGTACTTCACTTGTGTATAGATACATAAGAGGAGAAGTCCTTCCGAGTATTGATAGGATTGTAGCTCTCTCTGTATATCTTGAGGTTCCTATTGAACGAATTATATCAGTCGATTAAGACATGGTAGCCAAGCTGGAAAGGCAGCGGACTGCAACTCCGCCATCGTGGGTTCGAATCCCACCTATGTCTCTTAGCTGTCTTAGCTCAGTTGGAAGAGCAACGGTCTTTTAAACCGTAGGTCATGGGTTCGAGCCCCATAGGCGGCACTACTGCGGTATAGCTCAATTGGAAGAGCACCTGACTCTGACTCAGGTTATTGCAAGTTCGAGTCCTGCTACCGTAGTTCTGGACACATAGCTCAATCGGCAGAGCGCCCGGCTGTTAACCGGGAGGTTGTGGGTTCAAGTCCCACTGTGTCCGCTTTTCCAGGATAGCTCAAGAGGTAGAGCATCCGCTTCATACGCGGAAGGTTATGGGATCCCTCGCAGAGCTCGGAGTCGCAAGCGTGGCATCCCCCGGATGCCTGCGACCCGTTCCTGGGACTATTTCCGTTTCTTGTTAGAGATTAGTAAACTGGCCAGAAGCGTAACAGGCACAGCAAGTACAGATATGAGAGTAGCAGCTCCTGTAGTTATGCTGTGTCTATTTTTGTTGTCAGAATTATTTTCACTCATGGCAGATATCCTTTCTGTGAATCAAATATTTGATACAATAATTATAGTGCTTCGAAGGTGGTAATGCCAAAAGGCTTGTCGCCTGGCACATTCAGGGAGCTATGTATGATAAGATGAGTAAGGACATATTCTATGACAAAGATATCAGGGAGCCACTGTTTGATTTCCTCGAAAGCTCTTTTGGAAAAGTAAGGATCCTGGAGGAGAAGAGAACCGGCAGCGCTAGGGCAGATGTTGTCATGATCACGCCGGATTACCTGTATGGCATCGAGATAAAAAGCGATGCTGATACCTATGCCAGGCTCGAGAAGCAGGTCAAGAACTACAATTGGTATTACGACCGCAACATCATCGTGGTAGGCTCGTCGCACGCAGCCCATGTAAAAGAGCATGTTCCCGACTGGTGGGGTATCATCACGGTTGAAGCTGACGAGAACGGAGCGCCGGACTTTTACGTGATGAGGCAGGCGGATGTAAATCCCAGAGTAAAAGACAAGAGAAAGATATCCATACTTTGGAGGACTGAGTTAAATCATCTTTTAGAGAAAAATGATCTTCCAAAATATAAAGAAAAGAGCAAGCTCTTTGTACAGGAAAAGCTCATTGAAAAAATCCCCGGCGATGTCCTATGGAAGCAGGCATACGAGGAACTGTTTGAGAGAGACTACAACACGATAGCGGAAGAAATCGAGACATATAGAAAGAACAAGCGTAAAGGAGGAAACAAATGAGCAGAGTTAATTTCGGAGCAAAACCACTCATGTACCCACAGCCGGTCCTTATCATTTCAACCTATGATGAGAATGGAGTACCAAATGCGATGAACGCAGCCTGGGGCATAACCACTGACTTCAAGGAAATAACGATCAGTTTGTCCGAGCACAAGACTACTGACAATCTTGCAAAAAGAGGCGCTTTCACAGTGAGCCTTGCCACAGAAGAGCAGGTAATCCCTTGCGATTATGTGGGCATTGAATCAGGCAGAAAAGTACCTGATAAATTTGAAAAGGCCGGATTCCACGCAGTAAAGAGCGAGTTTGTTGACGCTCCATTAATTGAGGAATTGCCCGTTGCTCTTGAGTGCAAGGTTAAGAACTTCGAAGATGGCATCCTTCTTGGAGAGATCGTAAATGTCTCTGCCGATGAAAGCGTAGTGACAGATGGTGCTGTCGATATCACAAAAGTAAGACCTATAAGTTTTGATCCGTTCGGTAACGGATATTACGGAATCGGAGAAAAGGTTGGAAATGCCTTCAAAGATGGCGCAAAGCTGAAGTAATGAAAAAGATGGGCTACCGCATTCGGTAGCCCATTTCTTGGATTACAGTAGAACGGCTATTACTCATTATCGGACTATGACGCATATATCCGGAAAGCTGGTCCGACTTTTTAGCTTGAAATCGAATGAAAATGTAAGGGGAATAGCCCATTTATCGGACTAAGCTGCATATATTCGGAAAACTGGTCCGACTTTTTGGCTTGAAATCAAATGAAAATGTAATGGAAATGGCCAATTTATCGGACTTGTGATTCTATGGAGTATGGTCAGTCCGACTATAGTGTCTCTCGAGAAGTTAAGAAAGATATTTTTCAATAAAAAAGTCGGCCTAATAGAGACATATATACTTCTTAATCCGACGCCCCATGAAATTATATAAAAATCACTGAGCCCAACAAAGACTTCGGTGTATTACACATAGCACCGAACCCCCATTTTGACATATAATTAAAAGGACTGATCATGTAGGAGGACTTGTACAAAGAAACATGTGGAAGATCAAGCAGATATTTGATGGAGATTATGGCTGCGAGGAGCTCCAGCCTGGACAGAAACCTAAGGTGTCAGTAACTCTTGTCGATGAAGCCGGTAACGAGAAGCTTGTATCAGCTGAAGACGACTGGCTTGTGGAACAAGGCTTAGATGTTGGCTCAGAGTGGCCATCAGGAGAATGAGATGAAAAAAGTGAGAATCACTGTTAAGAAGATCGCTCGCTATGAGGATCTTATGGCAGAGTATGAAAATCCAATAGAGCACGCCTGCTCAATGGAGCTTGGCCAGATCTTTGTCTGCAATGGCTGGGAAAAGCCGGAAGGTTTCTGCGATAGCGCCTGGGAGACAGTTTCTCCTTTTGTGATGACTCTGGCCCATGGCGGAGAGAATTTCTATGACGGATGGATGAAGAATCCCAAGTCTGCGATGATTTCCTGTAACGACGGATTCAGACCGGTAAGTTTCTTGATTGAGACGATAGATGAGGACTAAGCATTGGGAGGAGCTGTCCGGAAATGGATTTCCTAGATGAAAGAATGAGCTTACCGATACAGGGCGTAAGCATAGATTGGAACAAAATAGATGAGGGGAGCTACCTTCGCGGGATTGAGGCAATTAAAGGGCTGGAGGAGTTGTCTTTTAACAAGAATATCACGATCTTTGTTGGCGAAAACGGTAGTGGCAAGTCTACGATGCTGGAGGCGATTGCCGTCAGTTATGGCTTCAATCCGGAAGGTGGAACCAGAAACTACAGCTTCTCAACATATGATTCACACTCAGAGCTGTGTGATGCCATAAGACTCTCCAGAGGAATCAGAAAGCCGAAGTGGGGATACTTCCTGAGGGCGGAGAGCTTTTACAACGTGGCTTCCGCTGAAGTGGAGTACAGCAAATGGGGTGGTGTACCTCAGCAGTATCATGAGAAGTCCCATGGAGAGAGCTTTCTGAAACTGGTTCAGGATAACTTCGGCGGACAGGGGATATATCTTTTGGATGAGCCGGAGGCTGCTTTGTCTCCGCAAAGACAATTGACCCTGCTCCTGGAGATTGTGAACTGTGCGAAAGAAGATTCACAGTTCATCATGGTTACACATTCTCCTATTCTCCTTGGCATACCCGGGGCGGAGATCCTCAGCTTCGATGAGGGGCAGATCCACCCGATCGAATATGAGGATACGGACAGCTATCAGATAACGAAGATGTTCATTGAGAATAAGGAGCAGCTTCTTAAAAGACTTTTATGATTCTCTTTTCTGGCAGAAGATTGGTTTGTCGTTGTGGTCTATCTCCAAAGTATCCGCAGAAACCCTTATCAGAGCAGTGCCTACAGGCTCGGTGATATGAGCCATGACATCAGGATCAAGGCGGGTGACTTCGGCTATGCTCATCAGGGCGATGTTTCTGTAATCATCATTGTAAGCATCATCCTCGTTGCCGGCCATGAAGCACCATCCGCTGTCATTGTCCTGGACTGATTCATCACGGGTCATGTAGCCGACTTTCCAGCCTTCTTCCAGGATCTTTTTTGAAACATATGCAATCTGACCCATCATGTCTCTGCGCTGAATCATGTCCTGATAGAACTCTGCGTGGGCCAGGAACTCTTTTACCGCATCGCTGCTTGGAGCGTGATCGGTGTTGATGTCTTCGATGTTTTTGTCCCAGATGAGCTTATCGTCTGCCTCTGTCCGGAGGAGCACAGCAAGCTCCAGCATCTCTTTTTCTGTAGCATCTATAGAAGTCTGGGTTTCATTCACAAGCTCTTTTCCCTGAGATCCATAAGTATAAACCACCACTTCGCCGCGGTCATAGATGGTCGCCTTTACTGCGCCCAGGTTTTCCTTGTCGTTGTAGAATATCATGAAGCTGGACAGTTTCTCGTTAACATACCAGTCGAATTCCGTGCCGTTGTTTCCGTTCATGTAAAAGACAGCGCCGTTATCCTCCAGGTTTGACCTGCTTACGCCTGGGAGGTCGGTCTCAAGGCAGTTGTCCATTATCTGTTTGAGTTCTGTAAGAATTCTGTTCATTTTAAAAATTTCCTCGTTTCTTTGGCTTAAATATGGGGGTGTTGCAGTTGTTTAGGAATATTTTATCAATATTTTAGGCAATTGCTATCGTTTTAATGTAAAATAAATTTGCATGACTATATTCTTAAGGAGAAAGTTTGTTGCATAAACTCTCTGATGAAATAAAAAAATCATATGAGAATCTTAGGATTCCATTGATCATAATGGGGCCGGGTGCAAGCGGTGAATTTGAGCCGCTTGTTATTTCCGATGGCTTTCTTGAGCAGAATCATATATCAAGAGAAGAGTTGTATAGCTATTACGGCGACAAGCTGAAAGATGGCCTGTTCGACAGGGTGCATCCTTCGGAGGAAGAAAAGCTTAAGGCAATCAGTTTCGATTTTCTTGATAAGAAAACCGACTATGACATTACGTTCAGAGTCAGATTGGATGACGGTTATCACCTTATTCATGGAATCGGCTATTGGCAGACCATGGAAGATGGAACTGATGTAGCCTTCATAGTTTACAACGACGTTCAAAAGCATGAACAGAGTCTTTTGGAAATATCAAATAAGTACAAGCTGTTCCAAAATGATGAATTCTATATCGATGCGCTGACCAATCTGCCAAACATTAACTATAATAACAAATATGGCGCCGATAAGATACAGGAAATTGTCGCAGGTGGCGGAACTCCTGTGGCTCTTTACGTGGACATTGATTCCATGCAGTCCTATAACAGGAGATATGGGATAAAAAGAGGTGACGACCTCCTTGTTCTCGTTGGTAATGTTCTTGCTGCTGAGTTTCCTCATGCAATGGTTTCGAGAATCTTCTCCGATCATTTTAGTATTGTTGATGAATATCATGGCGAAGAAGATATTATCAGCAAAATTGAGAAGGTAAATTCTGAGATTAAATTAAGAGCCTATGGCACAACGACTGGACTGAATGTCGGAATATTTGTGGGCAATGAGAACGTTACGCTCGAAGAAGCTGTTGACCATGCTGTAAGAGCCAATAAACTTGTGGGTGAGGACCTGAATAAGTTCTACAGATTCTACACCGAAGAGGATGATACTCTTTACAATCACCAGAGATACGTAATTGAGAATTTTGATAAGGCTAAGGAAGAGGGCTGGATAAAGGTCTTTTACCAGTGCTTTCTGCGCATTGAAACCGGCAATGGTATGGGATTTGAGGCTTTGGCGAGATGGATGGATCCTGTGCATGGACTTATAAATCCGGCTGAATTCATACCTGCTCTTGAAAAGTATCATCTGATGCATGAGATGGATCTTTATATGTTTGAAACGGTATGTAAAGAGATAAGGATCCGTTACGAGGAGGGACTTCCTCTTTTACCTGTTTCTATTAATTTCTCGCGTCAGGATTTTGACTATATAGATGTGGTTGGCGAGATCAACAGGATCTATGATAAGTATGATATTAGCAAGTATGGCGTAGATAAGAGTTACTTTTATATTGAGATCACGGAACAGGGACTGGCAACAGCTACGGACAAGTTCTATGAGCAGCTGGCCAAGATCCGTGAAAATGGCTACAAGCTTTGGGTGGATGATTTCGGAAGCGGATATTCATCCCTCAATGTCTTCAGTAATTTTGATATAGATCTGATCAAGTTTGACATGAACCTTCTGATGAACCTTGATAATAGAAATGGAGCTAACAGGTTCATAATCAAGGCTATGATCGATGTCGCCCACAAGCTGGGAATCCATACCCTTTGCGAAGGCATGGAGACTGCTGAGCAAAGGCAGTTCCTCTTAGAGGCCGGGTGCGAGCTTGGCCAGGGATACTATTACCACATTCCTGAGAGCCTGGATACTATTCTGGACAGACTCCACAAGGATATTCCTATTCCTAAGTGGGAGTCGGAAGATGAGAGGAATGAGAGGGAGAAGAGCTATAGGGAAGAGACTGGAGAGAAGGATTACAGGGAAACACTGGAAAGATGAGCCGATAATATGGATATGAGATGAAGTCCACGTGAGTGTGGGCTTCTTTTTTTGCGTGGGGGAGGGGAATTTATATATGTACAGCCAGTTTTGTGTCCACAAGCCGGATCACTTGCTCAAAGTACTGCCAAACTATATTTTTGCTGTGTCCACTTCTTGGGGTTCGTTTTAATGCGCCATTTCATGCTCTGCTACGGTATTTTAAGAGTTTTTGTTCTGGGACAGTAAGGCTCCATGCACCTATTCAAGCTTTGCTACGGTATATTAAGAGTTTTTGCGCAGGGACAGTAGTCCCCCGTGAATCGCTTCAGTTTCGCTTACGGTATATTAAGAGTTTTTGCTCCAGGACAGTAGCCCTCCGTTAATCACTTCAATTTCGCTTACGGTATGTATGAAGTTTTTGCTCCAGGACAGTAGCCCTCCGTGAATCACTTCAATTTCGCTTACGGTATGTATAAAGTTTTTGCTTCAGGACAGTAGTCCTCCGTGAATCACTCCATTTCCATTACGGTATCTATGCAATTTCCCCTTCAGGACAGTAGTTGGCTGCCTATACTCTAAGAAAAAACTTGCACAAGGGGTTCTCCCTATCTCAGCGCGCATCCCTTCCGGGATCTCCTTTTGCCGGCCCTTAGTGACCTAAACGCATGAAATGCCAAAACGTCAAGAATGGGCGCTCTTTGCCCACTTGCTCTGTTCTTGACGTTTTGGCATTTCATGCTACAAATCCCTGAAATCAGGGGGCGGCAGAAGAGGATTGTGGCAGAACGATAGGTTAAGGCGTATTATAATGTTAGTGGCAGTTTTGTTTTTCGCAATCGCAATAATAGGTCTGTTCACCAAGAATCTAGGATAGGAGTAATGTGACGTTATGTTTTTTATCATGGGAATAACTGATGGCAGGAAGGACTTTACTTTTAACCAGCTTGTGACCTGCGCTATCTGTGGAAGATATGGGCGATTCAACGTGTTCATGACATATACGGTGTTGTCGCTTTTCTTCATACCGACGTTCAAATGGAACAAGCGCTACTATGTGCAGACCAGCTGCTGCGGAACGGTTTACGAGCTTGATCCGGAGATCGGAAGGGCTATCGCCAGAGGCGAAGAGGTTGAGATTCAGCAGAGTCATCTGACCAGAGTAATGGAGGGCAGAGGCTATTCAGTCGGATACAAGAAGTGCAGACAGTGCGGATATGAGACAACGGAAGATTTTGATTTCTGCCCCAAGTGCGGAACTAGATTCTGAAGATATAAGAGCTTACAGAGCCCCTGACTTTTTTGAAGTCGGGGGCTTGATTTTTTTTGATACTATATTATAATAACAATTGCACGCAATTATATTGCACATAACGTATAACGCAAACGACGCGAACGACAAGTAGGAGGTAACTTAAATTGAAAAATACAGGTTTATTAGTAGCATGCGCATTTGTTTTCGGAGTAATGATCGGAATCCACAGGAGAGTGATCAAGGCTGTTATCACAGGCAGTCCAATGCCTGAAGCTCCTGCAAGTCATTTCTGGGTTAAGAATCATAGAACAGAAGATTGAAAGAGGTAGCTACAATGAGTAAGATAGAAGTTCGTTACTGTTCAAGAACAAAGTTCGGCAACACCAGAAGAATTGCCGAGGCAATAGCTGAGGGCGCCGGAACAAAGGCAGTCAGTATAGATGATGAGCCAAAGCTTACCGAGAAGGCAGACATTCTTTTCCTGGGCGGAGCTCCATATGCAAATATCATGGCGCCTGAGCTTAGGGAGTATGCTGAGAATCTGGATCCCGCTATGGTGGGTCGGATAGTTCTTTTCACCACATCTAACTGGTCGAGGAGAACAGTGCTTGCGCTTAAGAAGATATTCAAGAGCAAGGGAATCACAGTCTCCGAGGATTATTTCTATGCGCACATGCTGAACATAGATGGAAAGATCGACGCAGCCAAGAAGTTTGGCGCGGAGAATTGCTAATATTGAGATGGTACAAAAGCCATGTTTCGGTTTGCAAATATGCCGTTACATGGCTTTTTCTTCTGCTCGGAAATATAGTATGATGTGTTAGTAGAATAGGAGGAATGAAATGGGAATTTTTGACAAGTTATTTAAAAAAGGCGAACTGAAAGAAGGACCAAAGTCAGAGCCGACGACAACACCAGAGCAGGCCAAGGCGCCTGAGCCACAAGCTGAAGAGGCCGAGGCAGTCGGTTGGGACGCCATTGAGAAAGAGTTTTTGAGGGTTTACCCCGGACAGACCAATCCCAAACATTATGGAACGATCATCAAATGGATCATGGGTGGAGATGATCCGCTGGATGGAATCAGCGTTTACGATGGCGGCGATTTCTGGCACTTTGTATCCTTCGGACTTACCGAGATATACGAAAAGGAATGTGAAGATCCTGATATCAGTGGTTACGGCTACGAGCTGACCTTCAAACTCAAGAAGAACCAGTTTGAAGATGAAGAGGCTGAGATTAGGTGCATTTGTGGCATTCTCCAGATGGTTGCCAGAATGGTATTTAAAAACGGTGACGTGTTCCAGCCGTTTGAGTATCTTTACACCGGACAGACAGAGGGCATTGATGCTTACAGGAAGTCCAACCTGACCGGATTTATCACGATCAAGGATCCTACAGTTGAGACCATCGATACCCCTAACGGCAAAGTTGAGTTCCTGGAGCTCATTGGAATGACTGACGCCGAGCTTAAGACATTGTCTGACAGAGCTTCTGTTGAAGCGCTTTACAACAAGCTGCAGTCGGATGTTACGGATTATCACAGGGAGTCAGTGGTTTGAGGAGAACCTTATGGAACTGATAGTTAAGCACTTTGACGAGCTCAGCACAAAAGAGCTTTATGAGATCTTAAAGACGAGAGCAGAAATCTTTGTTGTCGAGCAGGACTGCGTTTATCAGGACCTGGACGACAGGGATCAGGACGCCATCCATGTCTTTTGCTGGAATGATAAAGGGCGAGTGGCCGGCTGCCTTCGCGTTTTCATGAGGGATGAAGAGAACAAGGTCGCCCAGATCGGCAGAGTGGTCACCCTCGAACACGGCAAGGGGCTGGGAAGAAAGCTGCTTAAAAAGGGCGTGGAGGTTGCCGAAAGGTCTTTTGACGCAGACAGAATCTATCTCGAGGCCCAGAAGTATGCTATCGGATATTATGCAAAAGAGGGCTTCGAAGTGATCTCGGATGAGTTTCTGGAGGACGGAATTCCGCACGTGCAGATGGAGCGCAGGTGCCGTGGCTCTGCGGCTAACAAGGGCGTCGAGGCGGCTGTTGCGCGGATCACGGCCATGGAAGAGATTCTGGACGAGGCTTTGAGAAGGATGGATGCAGCCGGGGAACGTCCGCAAGACCTGCTTGACTATCAATCTGAGGTAAAAGAGCTTTCGGAGTATTACTCGGGTCCTGACTGGAAGGCGGACTTTGCGCTTGACGAAGAGGGGCTTCTGCCGGGGGACCTGAAGCGCGGAGTGCTTTCTGAAGATGGGATCTATGATGCGCTGGAGCGGAACAAAGAATTGCTGGAAAGGATAAGGTGAACGAGGATGATCAAGATTTACGGAATGCCTACATGCCCATACTGCGACTACATTCATGAGCAGATCGTTGGGCGCGAGAGTGAGTTTGAGTACATTAACATCGGTGAGAACATCAGGAATATGAGTGCTTTCACAAGGCTTCGCGATACTAATCCGGCCTTTGACCACTCCAAGGAGATCGGTGATGTCGGGATCCCGGCATTTGTTCTTGAAGACGGCAGCATTACGCTAGATCCGGCAGTTGTGGGACTTGTTGAGTATGGAACGGAAGGTGCCTGCTCGATTGAGGATCATAAGAGTGGGAAAGGGTGCTGAAGAAGGATGAAATAGCAGCAGAAATGCTGCTATTTTTATGCCACTTGAAATGCTTGATGTGGTGTTGTATCATAAAAGTGAAATAGATAATTTCAAATATATGAGGCGACACAATGGTAATGGATTATATTATTGAAAACTATACAAATGGCGAGCCTATTTTTATAGATGAACTTCCGGGAAAATCTAAGGATTATCTTCGTCAGGAGATGAAAAAACTTGTTGACGAAGGTAAGCTGGAAAGACTATATAATGGTGTTTATTATTTGCCATACATAACTATACTTGGAACTAAGGGTAGGATATCGGTGGATAAGTATTTGGATAAAAAATACTTAAATGCTAATGGAGTGGTTT
The DNA here is from genome assembly GCF_000423965.1 of Butyrivibrio sp. VCB2001. Taxonomy (NCBI): domain Bacteria; kingdom Bacillati; phylum Bacillota; class Clostridia; order Lachnospirales; family Lachnospiraceae; genus Butyrivibrio; species Butyrivibrio sp. VCB2001. Next base: position 36,368 of record NZ_AUIZ01000023.1, read on the forward strand.
CAGGGTACATTACAGGACTTCAGCTTGCGAATAAGTACGGCTTTACTACACAGAACCCCTCATGCTATGAGATTTGCAGTAATGAGGCTACTACCAAGCAGAGAAAGCAGGATTTTGATGGCAATACCATTATCGTATATAAACCGGTTGACACTGTAACTGAGCGCAATAAATGTGCATTACAGTTTCTTGATCTTATGACAAATATAGATAAGTACAGTGAGCTCAAAGGTGGTGAGCTTCTTAGGAAATTGAAGAAATATGTGAAGAATACAGGTTTGGATTTTTCTGTTGTAAAGGAGTATCTCCCATTTTATCCGGACAAGGTATATAGAAACATTTATGAAGGAGGATTGATGGGTGAGTTGGTATAAGGGGTATAAGCAGGAGTGGAAGGAGATAATTGAAACTGTATCACGTGAAGTGAACAGAACTCCGCAGATGATTGAGAAAGATACAATACAATCCATGTTTCTGATGGGATTATCTAAAACGGAGCTTCCATTTGTGTTCAAAGGTGGCACATCCCTTTCAAAAGGATATGGATTGATAGACAGATTTTCTGAGGATATTGACCTTTCGATGAACGTAAAGGCAACGGAATCTGATAAAAGAAAGTCCAAGAATGAAATAGAGAGAATTGCGGATGAACTTGGTTTGGTATTAGAGAACCCGGAGGATGTTCAATCTAGGCATAGCTATAATAAATATGAATATGAATACGATTCTCTTTTTAGTGATATTCCACTTGAGCTGATTGTAGAAACAAGTTTTTACCAAACTGTATATCCTGTTGAAAAGCATGTGATTTGCAGCTTTGTGGGAAACTTCTGTCAAAAGAATAATATAACATTGCCGATACCATTTGATGCTGATTTTGTAACAATGAATCTTCAATCGCTGGAAAGGACATTTGTAGATAAGGTTTTTGCTATATGCGATTATAGAATTCAGGATATGCAGGATAGGGATTCCAGGCATTTGTATGATATAGCCAAGATTCTTCCGCATCTTGATATTAATAGAGAGTTAGATGAACTTATAGATGATGTCAGAGATGATAGGATGTTATCTAAGAATAATCCATCAGCTCAGCTTAAATATGATATTCCTGAAATGCTTCATGAGATTATCACAAGCAGGTTTTATGAGTCAGACTATAATAATATCACTAAGAGGCTTCTTTATGAGGATGTACCATATAACGAGGCAATTCAAAGGGGAATAGCTGTTATAGCAGATATGGATATATTTGAGTATAAGAAAGGTACTTAATTATGATCTTAGTAACCGGTGCGAAGGGTTTTGTTGGAAGTAAAATAATGGAGCTATGCAAGGATGTTGTGGCAGCTCCGTCGTTACGGGATGTTTCAGAGGATGATGTGAGGCGTGTGGTGAGTGAGAGTGGAGCGGACGCGATAATTCATACGGCTGCGATTTCTGATATTGGGACTTGCGAGAAAGATCCTGAGGCTTCGTACAGGGCGAATGTACTGTTACCTGTTTATCTGGCAAGAGCAGCAGAGGGCAGAAAGCTCATATGCTTCAGCTCCGATCAGGTTTACACGGGGCTTGAGGATGATGGACCATACACGGAAGAGCGCGTAAAGGCGGCGAATACTTATGCTAAGCACAAGATTGAGATGGAAGAAAGAGTCCTTGATATATGCCCTGATGCAGTAATGCTGCGCGCTGAGTGGATGTATGACTGCGGAGAAGGAAGACCTAATTATTACAGAAATGTGGTTAATGCAACCGGCTCGGTCAGCTTTGGCTCCGGCAATTTCAGAGGAGTTACCTATGTAAAAGAGGTTGCTGAAAACATGGAGAACGTAATGAAGCTTCCGGGCGGGGCTTATAACTTTGGCAGTGAGACAACTAAGAGTATGTATGAAGTTACAAAGGATTTTGTAGATTCTCTCAGACTTGATGTCAAAGTGGAGGATGCACCTTCGCTGCACAATCTTTGGATGGACTGCAGTAAGGTCAGGAAGTTTGGGGTTGCGTTTAGCGAGGTATCGGAAGGGCTGCTGAGATGCGCCAGAGATGATGGAAGGTTGAGCTGATGAAAATTGAGCATATAGCTATGTATGTGGTTGAGTTGGAGAGGGCTAGGGACTTTTTTGTTAAGTACCTGGGCGGAAAATCAAATGACGGCTATCATAATGTGAAGACAGATTTCAGGTCGTACTTCATTTCTTTTGAAGGCGGCGCAAGACTTGAACTAATGACTAAGCCTGAAATTATTGATGCGGATAAGCCTTTAAATAGAACGGGCTATGCGCATATTGCGTTTTCGGTTGGAAGTAAGGGCAAGGTTGATGAGCTCACGGAACGCTTGAGGGCGGATGGATACGAAGTTGTAAGTGGCCCACGTACTACAGGTGATGGCTATTACGAGAGCTGTATAGTTGCTGTTGAAGGCAACCAGATAGAGATTACGGTTTAGGGATTGTGAGAGGGAGTATTATAAGACTTCTTTTTGAGCAAATTTGACTGTTAAGAAGATGTTAAGAAGCATTTAATAACGAATGCTTGTTTTTTGGTGTACATAATGGTAGCATTTAGTCAAGAAGAGAGCAGTGATGCTTTTGGGGCTGGTCGAAAGACCCGGGTCCACCAATTAGCGGGTAAGACACCCGCTTTTTTTTTCAATAATTAACGGAGTGTTAGTCTGATGAAAATGAAGAGTATTGTTATTCTTGTGGTACTGCTCATTTCGATGGAAGCTGCCGGCTGTGGCCAGAAAGAAGTTCATATTATCGGTGGAGCAGATGGACCGACATCCATCTTTTTGGCAGAAAATAGTAGTGCTGACAGCTACATTCAGATTGATCAGGAAATGGCGAAGGCAATGATGGAACTTGATGACGGCCATGTGGTAGTGGATGTTCGCAGGCAGGATGAGTTTGAAGCAGGTCATATCCCCGGGGCAATCTGCATTCCTAATGAGAGCATAACGGATACGCAGCCGGCGGAGCTCCCTGATCTGAACCAGGTGATTCTGGTGTATTGCAGAACCGGAAGGCGAAGCAAGGAAGCTTCTCAGAAACTGTTTGATATGGGTTACAAAAATGTTTTTGAGTTTGGCGGAATCGTGGATTGGACCGGAGAAGTTGTTACGGAGTAGATGAAAGTGGAAGCAATTAAGAGGTTTAAAGAAGTCAGCGGACTATATATCGAGAAGATTTTGGGCCAGGACAGGCTCGCCTTTGCTATGTCTGATACTGCGGATATGTATGACCTTATAGAATATGCTGAGCGTGGCGGTTATCAGGGTTCGGTGATCAAGTTTTACGATTTTGAAACCGGAAATGTCTACACACCATTTGAGAAAAAGAGGGATGTGATCTACTCAAGGCCTGCATATGATGACGGATTTTACTATTTCCTTCAGGCTGATTATGGCTCCAAGAGCGTGACTCTTTATAAGTATTTTCCGGAAAAAGAGCTTGAGGAAGTTGCTAAGTTTTCTTTGGATGAAGTGGATCTGTACAATCTTCAGATTGTCGGTCAGAAGGTACATGTAATTAGCCAAAACTCGGAGGTGTTCAAGTGCTATTATCCTGAGAAAATGTCTTTTGCCCTAAATGCAAATGAGACAGTGGAGCTGATCACAGATGACCGTGTCATCCTGGAAGCCTGGATTGAAGAGGGTTGGGATGATGAGAATGATTGCGCGACTGATGAGTACAAGTTTTATGACAAGGTGATAGTTAAGGACTTTGAGGGAAATACTGTTTCCGAAGAGGTGGGTTCTATTTATCAGGCGGCTGACGGGACGTATTGGATGGCGTGAGATGAGGAGGACGAATGGGACTGTTTGATGTATTTAAGAAGACAGATATAAACGCTGAGATTGAGAATATGAAGAGCATAGACGGCGCAGTTCTTCTCGATGTCAGGAATGAAGATGAGTACAATGAAGGCCACATTCCCGGGAGTATTAACGTGCCTCTTGGGAGAATTGAGGATGTTGAGAAAACCATTGAAGACCATAATGCGCAGGTCTTTGTGTACTGCCTGAGAGGAACAAGGAGCGTTCAGGCTGTTGGCAAAATGAAAACAATGGGATATAGCAACGCAAAGAGTATTGGCGGAATCGCATCATACAAGGGTGCGATAGAAAGATAAGGGGAGAAGACTATGACGAAGGATCCAAAAGAATTTTGTACATGCACAGCTACTGATTGCCCGAACCATCCGGTGAATCATGATCAGGGGTGCAGTTTGTGCATATTGAAGAACCTGACTCGGAAAGAGATACCCGGGTGCTTCTTTAACACTATAGATCATGAGAAGCCGACCAAGGACTGGTACTACGAGGACTTTGCTGCGCTGGTTGAGGTAGCGAAAAAGGACGGGAAGCTGTAAGGAATTAGAAACAAGCATATAACGATAGGAGGTCTCTATGGATAAGGAGAATGAAGTCTGATGGTTAAAAAGATTGTTAGAGATCCGATGTTCCTGCAGCAAAAGTCAGAGCCTGCGACAGAGGCGGATAAGCAGGTTATTCAGGATCTTCTTGATACGCTGAGAGCTAACCGGGAGCACTGTGTTGGCATGGCAGCGAACATGATTGGTGTTAAGAAAAGAATCATCGTTGTGGCTATGGGACCGTTCCAGTTCGCTATGGTAAATCCGGTGATTACAAAGAAGAGCGGTGAGTACAAAACCGAAGAAAGCTGTCTGTCTCTTGAGGGCGTAAGGCCTTGCACCAGGTATAAAGAGATTGAGGTGGACTATCTTGATCAGGACTTTAAGCCTCAGCATGGGAAGTACAAGGATTTTACTGCTCAGATAATTCAGCATGAGATCGATCATTTCGATGGGATACTGATTTGAGAAGTATTTATGAGTTGGAGCTTATGAGTATCACACCGACGTCAGATAGCTCTTTAAGTGTTTTTTCAAATATCTTTTCATTCCTGGCAGCTGTGTAATTCAGGTTAAGAGTTACTTTGTAACCTGCATTGGCAGCGTCCAGGCATGTCTTTTTCACGCAGCTGTTGCCATCAACACCTATTATTTCAAGTTCAGTTATATTCAGGTTCGCCAGCTTTTTTACAAAAGAGTCATTTGTGAAGGCGCTGGGGAATCTCTTTTCATAGATGTGTTCTGAAACTATGTGAAGATCACTGGCCAGAGCATAGCTGTCATTATCGCCTTGAATTCCAATGTTACGGAAATAGAATATAGGCTCGCTATCTTTTTGAGCCGCAGAAATTCTGGCGTTGATTCTTGTGAGGAGATCAGCGTCATAATAGGGCAGGTATTTTTCTTGGATATCAATCACTAACAAGGCTTTCATATTATCATTATAGTTCGCGGGCGATGAATTTGTATGTGATTAATAGTAAAATATAACGTGTGGGCTTAATGTAATGCTTGGTTGGGGCGTTTGTAGTGGTTTGAGGTGTAAAAGTACATCACAAGACATTATATACAGCCTCGTTGGTTGGAACGTGTTTTTAAAATGCATCACAAAAATTTCCATATGAAAAAATAGTTGGAAATTACAAAGGCTCTTCAAGGGCCATGGTTCAAAAAACTTCATGCCTAGCGCTTTCCCTGCATCACAACTACCGGCCTACGGATGTCATGTGATGCAATTGAAGATTAATTCCCAAAATCACTTTTTGAAATTTCCAACTATTTTTTGTATAGAGGGAAATTGTGGGGTGGTCGAAAAAACGTTTCCAACCAAGAAGACATATATCGGGGCGTGTGATGCAAAACCCCGGCTCCGGATGGCGAAAAAAGCACCGGAATAACAAAACCCCGGCTCCGGAGGCCGAACCGGCCACCGAAATAGCAGAAACCCTGGATCCGAAGGCCCAAATAGCCATCAAAATAGCAGAACCCGAACCCCCGCACCCACAAGGAGGTCACAAATGAGACTTTTCATAGCAATCACCTTCACCGAAGACATGCTGGACGCCCTAAGCGAGATCCAGGATGACCTGCGCCGGAGCGATGTTAGAGGCAGCTACACTCCCCGTGAGAACCTGCATATGACCCTTGCTTTCATAGGAGAGTACGACGATCCGGAACAGATTGTGGAAGTGATGCGGAAGGTTCCGCTGAGGTCATTCTCCATCAAGATGAGCGGATATCAGCCCTTTAAGGATATGATTTTTGCAAATTTTGAGGAGAATGAGAATTTAAGAGACTACGTAAAGCGCCTTAGAAAGGCTCTTTTGGATGAGGAGATTCCTTTTGACCGAAAGAAGTTCCTGCCTCATGTGACTTTGATAAGAAGAGCTGAGTGCGTGAAAGGAAAAGCTCTTTTGCCTGAGTTCGGAGACAGTGAATCCATGCGGGTAAATGGGATTTCCGTGATGAAATCTGAGCGCGGAAGGCATGGCATGGTATATACGGAAGTTGGATACGTTGGCGCGTTTTAGGAGGATAGATGAAAAAGCTGAAGATCACATTTAATTCCCCGGTTGTGCTGGGGTTCATATTCATAAGCCTGGCGGTGCTGATCCTGGGCATCCTGACCATGGGCAAGAGCAATGAGCTGTTGTTCATGACTTACCATTCATCGCTGACGAATCCCTTGACTTACGTGAGGTTCTTTACTCATGTTCTGGGACATGGCGGATGGGGGCATTACATCGGGAATGCTTCATATATTCTGCTGCTGGGGCCGATGCTCGAAGAGAAGTACGGCTCAAAGAGGATTCTTTGGGTGATCCTCATAACTGCGGTGGTTACGGGAGTTGTGAACTATGTTCTGTTCTGGAACGTGGCGCTGTGCGGAGCAAGTGGCGTGGTGTTTGCATTCATACTGCTGACTTCTTTTACAAGCTTCAAGAACGGTGAGATTCCGCTGACCTTCATTCTGGTGGCGATAGTCTTCATCGGGCAGCAGGTTTATGAAGGCGTTTTCCTGCAGGATGACATCTCAAATCTGTCGCACATTCTAGGCGGCGTTGTCGGCGCAGTTGTGGGCTACAGACTTAACAAGAAATGAGGAGCTGACGCATGAACATACAGATTTTCGGAACAAAAAAGTGCAATGACACCAAGAAAGCTGAGCGATTCTTTAAGGAGCGCGGCATAAAATTCCAATTCATCGACATGAAAGAAAAGGGCATGAGCAAGGGCGAGCTGACCTCTGTCGCAAGTGCCAACGGCGGGATCATGAACATGATAGATCCGGATGCCAAGGATAAAGACACTGTGGCTCTCATTCAGTACATCGCCGACGAGGACAAGCTCGAGAAGCTTCTTGAAAACCAGCAGGTGATAAAGACCCCGGTGGTGAGAAACGGCAGGCAGTCGACACTTGGCTATCAGCCGGAAGTTTGGAAGAAGTGGGAGTGAGTATGAGCGAGATTGAAAGACTTAAAACAATTGTGGAAAAGCTTCGCAGCGAGGACGGCTGTCCCTGGGACATGGCGCAGACCCATGTGTCCCTAAAGCCCGGATGCATCGAGGAGGCAGCGGAGGTCATCGGCGGCATTAACATTCTTGAGAAGACCGGCGATCCGGACAATCTGAAAGAGGAGCTGGGAGATCTTTTACTGCAGATCATGTTCCATGCTGTGATGGCGGAGGAGGAAGGTCTTTTCACATTTGATGACGTTGCGAAGGCCATTTCTGACAAGATGGTCCGCAGGCACCCACATGTGTTCGGGGACATGAAGTTTGCTTCGGAAAAAGAGCTTCATGACGCCTGGGCGGAGATCAAGCGCAAGGAGAAAGAAGGCAAAGAGTGGCAGGCTGACTACCTCCCGGAAGCGTTTAATGAGGCAAAAGAGCTGATAGAGAAAGCCAAGGAAAGAAAAGGATTTTAGAGTATGTATTCAAAAATTTATTTGTGTCTTTCGGAAAAAGAAGATGAGGTTCTTACAAGGCAGCTGTCGATGCTGAGCGAGAGGCATCATGCAGAAGTTGAAAGAGTGGATGCTGAGAAGGCTGCGCAGGTCATCGAAGGTGGTGAGGGCGACGTGCTCTTTATCAGTGATGATAAGGCTTTGCTTGCAAAGGCAGTGGAGAAGGGAATTGCGACCAACGACCCTGCCTCGATGAAAGAGTCTTATGAGAAGGCCATGGAAATGCTGAAGGCAATAGGTGGAAGGAGATAGCTTATGGACCTTAGTTTGTTTAAGTGGACAAGAGAGCCGGCAGAGTGGGAAGCGGCTGATGGCAAGGTCCGGATCACTACGATGCCTCATACGGATCTTTGGCAGCGCACTTACTATCATTTCAGGAATGACAATGCGCCGGTGTTCCAGATGGAGACTGAGGAGAAGTTCTTCAGCTTTGTGGTGAAGACTTCCTTTGAGGAGAGTCATCACAGGTTTGATCAGTGCGGAGTTGTCATGTATCTGGACAGCGAGAACTGGGTGAAGGGTTCCATTGAGTTTGAGAATGACGACTTCCAGCATTTGGGAAGCGTTGTGACCAACCACGGCTACTCGGACTGGGCGACAACCGAGATCCCGGCTGACGTCAAGCAGATGTGGTACAGGCTCAGCAGAAGGGAAGATGATTACTGCATCGAGTGCTCGGAAGACGGCGCAAGATGGAAGCAGATGAGGGTTTGCCACGTGATTGAAGGGGCAGGCAAGATCAGCTTTGGTATCTATGCATGTTCGCCTGAAGACAGCTCTTTTACTGCAGAATTCACTGACATGGAGATGACAGAATGCAAGTGGCTGGCTCACGACGGGCAGCAGCCTGACTGATAGATTGGGGGAGGAATTTGAAATGCAGGGGAAATATCCGGTAATAACACTGTGCGGAAGCACTCGCTTTAAGGATCAGTTCATGGAGATGCAAAAGAAACTGACCCTGGAAGGCAACATCGTGATAAGCGTAGGTCTGTTCGGGCATTCCGGCGATTCGGAAGTTTGGGAGAACATGGACGAGGGGACACTGACCAAGACAAAAGAGATGCTGGACGACATACACAAGCGCAAGATCGACATGTCAGATGAGATCTTTGTCATCAATGTCGGCGGCTATATCGGCGACAGCACTAGGTCCGAGATAGACTATGCACTGGCCCATGGCAAGAAGGTCAGATATCTCGAGGAGTTATCCTGAGGAGATATCCCGAGGAGCTTTGAGTGTGACAGAAATGTGATAGAACTATTGCTAATATTGTTTTTGATGAGAAAACTACTGAGTATTATGAAAGGGGAAACAATATGACAGCAATGGTTATGGGAATGAAAGAGCTTATTGCTAAGGCAAAGCAGGAAAAAAAGAAAAAAGACAAGTAATTTTAATCCCCCAAGGCATGGCGCTTTGGGGGATTTTTCTTTGTTAAGGTGCTAAAATATATAAGTATAGTACATGACTTGGGGACATGATAATGGGAAAAGACGTTGACAATAACGTAGAGTACTACAACAAAAACGCCGACAGCTTTTTTACCGGATCGGTGAATGCTGATATGGCGGAGGACAGGGAGGCGTTCCTGGCGTATGTTCAAGGCGGCGGTAAGATACTTGATGCCGGCTGCGGAAGCGGGAGAGACAGCAAGGCGTTTCTGGATGCGGGGTATGACGTTGTCGCTTTCGATGCGTCGAGGGAGATGCGGATCAGGGCGTCTGAGTACATTGGCAGGGAGGTGCTGGACCTTCGCTTTGAGGAAATCTCTTTTGAAAAAGAGTTTGATGGAATATGGGCGAGCGCTTCGCTCCTTCATGTGCCGGTGGAGGAGTTGCCGGAAGTTATGGGCAGGATGCGAAAGGCGCTGAAACCCGGTGGCGCAATGTATGCGTCCTTCAAGTATGGAGAGGGAACGAAGGTGAGGGGCGAGAGGCTGTTTAGTGATTTTAATGAGAAGAGCGTGGTTCCGCTTTTTGAGAATGCGGGATTTGAAATAGTGAGTAACACGGTCGGACCGGACTCGAGGCCCGGAAGAGAGACGGAGTACTGGGTCAGCGTGATCGGTGTGTCGCGGTAATAAGTTGTTCTGCGAGAGCATGGATTCAATATAAATGGAGGGGTAACATGAGCAGATTAAAAGAACTGAGAGAATACGTGGACAAGAAGATAAACAAGATTGATGACGTCGATAAGCGCACCGGCGCGATCGCGCACTTGTATGGTGTGTCTCTGGCGGCGCAGATACTGGCCCAAAAGCGTGGCCTTGATCCGGAGCTGGCTGCCATGGCGGGAATGCTCCATGATCTTCATGCTTACAAGAGCGGATCATACGATGATCACGCGCATCTGGGGGCTGAGCTGGCGAGGAAGGTGCTGGATAAACTGGGACTGACAACTCCTGATGAGACCGAGATCATCTGCTCGGCCATCTATCATCATGATGACAAGGCAGCAGTAGATGGTCCGATGGATGAGCTTTTAAAGGATGCTGATGTCATCGACCATTGTTTCAAAGATTCATTCAAACCTGTTAAGGAAAAAGAGCAGAAAAGATATGATGCTCTGTGCAAGGAGCTTGGGCTCTGATGTATAATTAAGCCGTAGCACTTTTTTATCAGGAGAGGTGCTGCGGCGTTGTTTTAGGGAGGACCCTCCGGACCTGTGTCCGAAGGGCAGTGTGTTATGAAAGTTTATGAAAAGTGTGGGGGTACAAGAAGTTTTGCTCTTCTTGATGGTTTTATAATACATGGCCAACTTAAAACGAACCTTAAAATGATGTGAATAAAATGTGACGGGGATAATGATGAAAGTTTTGAATGTGATAAAGGGGATTGTTTTGGGGTTTGTCAGAAAAGTGAACAAGACTTTTTGGGATTCGTTGTTTGTTATTGCAGCAAATGTATGGATTGCAACTTTTTCGCTGCGTGTGGCTTCATTAAACGAGGAGCAGATGTCAATCATGCCTATAACCATTCTTATAGGAATAATAATACTTCTGCTTACGTGTGTGGTTGATATTATTCTTGACCCAAATCGAATGGAAAATCCTTATAAGAAAGGAGAGTGGCCACCTTTTTTGGAACCGCATTTTAAGAATGCGAGATCTGTGGTTGGGGTTTTGCTATGCACGCTTATCTTTTTGGTGCTGCTCATCGTTCCGCTTTTAGTCTCCAAAGTATATAACTATATAATAGTTTTATATTTAGTTGCATTGATATTAGCGGCGGTTGGAGTAGTATTGTATAACAATGATCTTATAAATAGGTTATTTAAGATCTTTTTGCTCAACTTCGGATGCCCGTTATTTGCATTCTATATTTGTGTCCAGTATGTTGTCTCTTTTCCATCTGTACTCAAAGGTGGTAAGTACCAAGATGCATTTGCTGGATTCGCTTTTTCTTTTGCAAATCTACTTATAAATTCTCTTTATATTTTGGCGATTATTCTGATTGTTTATCTGAGTCTGACAATCGTAGGATGGCTAAAGTTTGGAGAGGCTTTAAGCAAAATAAGATCAGAACATAAGAAGGAGGAAAAATCATGCCATTCATCTCAACAAAAACTAACGTAACAGTATCAAAGGAAAAGGAAACACAGCTCAAGGAGCGCCTTGGACAGGCTATCTCAATCCTTCCGGGAAAGAGCGAGAGCTGGCTCATGGTTGCGATTGAAGGTGACGTACCTATGTACTTCAGGGGCGATGATTCTCAGCCCATCGCATTCGTAGATGTTAAGACTTTTGGAGGAGCGCCAAGGAATGCTTATGATAAGATGACAACTGAACTCACCGGAATCTACGGAGATATTCTTGGTGTTGCGCCTGATCACATGTATATCCGCTACTTCGGTTCAGACGACTGGGGCTGGAACGGGTCTAACTTCTAAAATGAGCCCTAGGGACGGAGTCAGTGGCTCATTTTTGAGCCCTGGGGACGGAGTCAGTGGCTCATTTTTGAGCCCTGGGGACGGAGTCAAGGGCTCATTTTGGATGAACCATGAGGAGAGAGGTATAAGAGATGAACATCGCAGTATATTGTGGCTCCAGCAGTGGGAATAATCCTGAGTTTATGGAAACTGCCGGGGCTTTTGGAAAGTGGATAGGGGAGAATGGCCACACGCTTGTTTATGGTGGTGCCAGCAAAGGGCTCATGGGAGCTGTATCCAACGCGGCCATTGAAGCCGGAGGCAAGGTTATCGGAGTCATTCCGGAAGTTGCCATGATTCAGGCAAGGAAACATACTGGCTTGACGGAGCTCATAGAGACAAAGACTATGGCAGAGCGCAAGAACAAGATGATCGAACTCTCAGATGCCTTTGTTGCGCTGCCCGGAGGGATCGGAACTCTTGATGAGATTACGGAAGTGATGTCTTTATCAAGCCTTGGCATAATTAAGGCACCGATAGTCTTCTACAATACTGATGGATACTACGAGCCTTTCAGAGCGGTTATTGATAATATTCTTAATGCAGAGTTCGGGAGAAAAGAGCTCTTTTCCGACGTGCTCATATCCGGCGATTTGCAGGAAATATCAGGATTTTTGTGTGGTGAAAAGAAATGATTGAAAGAGAGTGGACAAGAAAGCACGATGAACTTGTGGCAGCCATAGAGCAGCTGGGCTTTCCGGGAGAGCTTGGAGATCAAATCGCAAGGCAGCTTGGAAGCCCCAAGGCCATGGACCGAATGATGGCTTATCTGTACAACGTCAAGCCCAGAACAGCGGAGCTCGTTGTGGATGAGATGCTCGCCATCTGCAGCGACGTGGATGCCTGGCACAACAAGAAAGCCGCCGAGGAAGCCAACGCCAAGTACAACGAGATGCTGTATTACGGTCTTGGTACAGAAGACGAAGAGTAAAAAATGAGCCCCTGACTCCGTCCCTAGGGATCAAAAATGAGCCCCGGGGACGGAGTCAATGTCATTAAGTTAAGATGACACTATAAAGATCTCTACATCTGAAAATGATGTAGGGGTCTTTTTTTCTAAAAACAGTTGACATGTAAGCATAAAAGTGCGGCCGCTTTCGCTACAGATTTATTTTTAGAGGTAGCGAAAGCGGCCCTTGAAATTAGAGGCAAAAGTCTAAATTCAAGGAGGTGCACGTGAAATCAAAACAAGTTAGAGATATTTTACTAAAGGAGATACACAGCGTTTGCAAGTCCATCGATCAGTTCTGTGTTTCTCCGGGAAAGGATTTTGTTAGGAGCAGAAAAATACCAATTGAAAAACTTATACTAGCAATCATAGGTAT
>NZ_AUIZ01000024.1:0-38868 GCF_000423965.1 Butyrivibrio sp. VCB2001
ATTTCATCGAACATCGAATCATATAGAACGCCTGAATCGCGAATTAAAGCGCCGTTCAAAGGTAATCGGAGTATTTCCTAATGAGGCTTCGGTAATAAGGATCATGGGAAGCGTGCTTATGGATGTTCACGAAACATTCGCTTCAGTACATAATTATGGTTATCCCACAAAACTGCTACAATCGATAGATGATTACATTCCACAACTTAAGGAAATAGCCGACGAACAGCTGAAGCTATTGGCGGCATAACGCTGATTAACACCTAAAGGTAATTTACACACAAAAAAGGACTTGACCACACAAGAGTCTTTTGTTAGCAAGAATCTGTGGCAAAACGGTAGGAAACGGTCTCCGGGACATGAAAAAATCAAGTAAAAGAGTCTGTGGCTGGCCAGAACCTGTGGCAAAGCGGCAGGATATGGTCTCCGTGACATGAAAAAATCAAGTACAAGAGTCTTTTGCTAGCCAGAATCTGTGGCAAAACGGTAGGATACAGCCTCTGGGACATGAAAAAATCAAGCACAAGAGTCTTTTGCTAGCCAGAATCTGTGGCAAAACGGAAGGATATGGTCTCCGGGACATGACAAAAGATGCCACGCCCAAATAGAGACGCAGCTTTTAGTGATATAATATAAATAATCACGAATTGGGGCATTAGCGTATTTAAGAGCGCTTCCCGTATGCTCCATTTTTTTAGTGAGGGGATAGTTATGGCAATAGATAGATTCAACATACACAGCAAGAGAAGAGACGCATTTATGCTACATGGGCCGCTAGCGCATCAGGGCTATGACTGGTGGTGGCATTCATTTACAGCACAGGATGCGCAGACAGGAGAGGATAAGCCTTTCTTTATTGAATTCTTTATCTGTAATCCTGCGCTTGCGGAGGATGATCCCGTGCTGGGACAGCTTCCCAAGAATAAAAAAGAGGGAAAACGCCCGTCGTATCTGATGGTGAAAGCCGGGACCTGGGGCGAAGATGCTTGCCAGCTCCACAGATTCTTTTCCTTAAAAGACGTTAAGATTCACGGTAGTGCGCCGTATAAGATAACAGCAGACGACTGCCTTGCGTCCGAGTCTGCCCTGAAGGGGCATATCGCTGTATCAAAGGAAGCAGCAGCTGCATTTCCTGAGAGAATGAGCGATGCAGGCGAGATCTCTTTTGACCTGGTCATCGACAAGCAGATCGCCTTCAACGTAGGCTATGGTGCAAGTAAGCCCTTAAGGGATGCGGAAGCCTTTGCCATGTACTGGCACGCAGAGGGCATGAAGAGTGCTTATGGCGGAACGATCACGTTCAACGGCAGGAAGTACATCGTTACTCCGGAAAAGAGCTATGGATATGCCGACAAAAACTGGGGAAGAGATTTCACAAGTCCCTGGGTATGGCTATCCTCGAACTGTCTGGTCAGCAAAAAGACCGGAAAACAGCTAAAGAACAGCGTTTTTGATATCGGTGGCGGAAGACCGAAGATCTATTTTGTACCGCTGGACAGAAGGCTTCTGGGCGTGTTCTATTATGAGGGAAAAGAGTATGACTTCAACTTCTCAAAGCTTCATCTCCTCGTTCAAACTGAGTTTAGCTTCGAGGAAAAAGAGGATGAAGTTATCTGGCATGTAAGGCAGGAAAACATCAAGGCAGTGATGGAAACTGAGGTTCACTGTCTAAAGAAAGACATGCTCTTTATCAACTATGAGTCACCTGACGGCCAGAAGAACCACAATCATCTTTGGAACGGCGGAAATGGCTGGGGCACGATTAAGTTATATGACAAAAAAGGCGATGAGCTGGTTTTGGTAGACGAAGTGGAAGCTACGCACATTGGCTGTGAATACGGAGAATACGGAGAGTAAGGTGACATGAGTCACGGACGAAATGTTTACAAAGATTTAGATAAAATACCGACCGGACACGCAAGAGGGCAGCTTACCAAGGGCTGCCTTGTTGTTGAGGGCGGAGCATTCAGAGGCATGTACAATCAGGGCGTTATGGACTTCATGATGGAGAATGGCCTGAATTTTGAGTGCGTGATCGGAGTCAGTGCCGGAGCAATGGCGGCGCTCAACTACGCTTCCGGACAGATTGGAAGGTCTGCCAGATGTAACCTGGAGTTCAGGCACGACCCGGATTATATCGGTGCTCAGGCCGTGCTTCATGCTCACAGTCCCTTGAATATTGATTTTGCCATCAGGCCAAATGAGAAGCTTGGAAAGCTCGATGAAACCACGTTTTACGACCCACAAAGGAGATTCATAGCAGTGGCTACGGACTGTGACACCGGTAAAACCGTGTATTTCGAGAAGGGCAAATGCAAAGACATTTTAAGCGCAATTAAGGCCTCAGCGTCAATGCCTTACGTATCGCCAATGGTAGATGTTGATGGCCAGAGGTGCCTTGACGGCGGCTGTAGCTGCCATATTCCCTACAAATGGGCCATTGAGCAGGGGTATGAGAACATAGTTGTAATAAAGACAAGAGAGAGGGGCTACAGGAAGAAAGAGTCCTCGAAGACCTACGCTGAGCGCTTTTACAAAGACAATCCTGAGTTTGCAAAAAAGCTGATGTCCATGGGCGCAGACTACAACAAGGAGTGCGATGAGATAGACAGGCTGGAGAAAGAGGGCAGGATCTTCGTGATTGCGCCTTCCGAGCACGTTACGGTCAAGCGTGTGGAGAGCAATATGAACAAGCTTGGTCACCTGTACTGGCTTGGTTATAACGACGCCAAGAACAGTCTCTTTGCGCTTAACAAGTATCTGAGGTGATGGGATGGAGCTGATAACACTTGATAAAGACCGGGTCGCTTCTCTTTACGAGGAGAGAATGGTCCATGATTTCAAAAAAGATGAACTCAAACCCCTCAAGATGATCCTGAAGGCCCTGGACGAGGGCATCTATGAGTGCCTCGGCTTATCAGACGGCGCAGGACTTTTGGGCTACACCTTTTTAGTAAAGCAGGGAAAAAGATATCTCGTCGACTATCTGGCAGTTTATCCCAAAGAGAGAAACAAGGGCAGAGGCGCCGATATTCTCAAGCTTCTAAGAGACCATATCACCGATGCTGAGATGATCATCGCAGAGGTCGAAGACCCAATTTATGCTGAGTCTTCAGAGGAAAAAGAGATTCAGGAGAGGCGTGTTTCGTTCTACTTCAGGAACGGATGCTCAGATACCGGGGTGAGAGTCAGGTGCTTTGGCGTGCCTTTCATCATAATTAGTATCGGAGGAAGTAGCAGTTTAGACCGGAGTGCCATGTGGGAAGCCTATCAGTCTTTTTACAGAGCAGTACTGCCAAAGAAGATGTTTGATGCAAATATCAAACTCATTAATAGTGAGAATTAGTTTTTTTTAATAAAAGAGATGGGGAAGAAATGAATTATAAGCTCAGAAGCGATGCGGATAAGATCATAAAGCAGGCGATTGGCGCTGTTATGCCGGAAGAAGCGGTGGTGCGCGCGCTGGAGGATGCGGAACTGACAGGAAACATCTATATTGTTGCTGTCGGAAAGGCGGCTTATAGTATGGCGAAGGCAGCTTCGGAGCATGTTTCGTATAAGAAGGGCATAGTGATCACCAAGTATGGGCATGTTAAGGGCGAGCTTGCCGATATAGTGTGCTATGAGGCCGGACATCCTGTGCTCGATGAAAACAGTGTAAAGGCTACTGAGAAGGTGCTGGAACTGGTGGCTGGTCTGATTTCCGAGGATACGGTACTGTTTCTTTTGTCAGGAGGCGGAAGTGCGCTGTTTGAGAAGCCTTTGGTGGATCTTCCGGAGCTTCAGGACATAACAGGACAGCTCTTGGCTTGCGGAGCAGATATAAATGAGATCAATACCATAAGGAAAAGGCTCTCCGGAGTAAAGGGAGGGCGATTTGCAGAGATTGCAGCGCCGGCAAAGGTCTATAGCATAATACTCTCGGATATCGTGGGAGATCCGCTGGATATGATCGCTTCGGGGCCTACTGTTCCCGACAGCAGTACCTGTGAAATGGCAAAAGAAATAGTGAAGAAATATGGGATAAAGCTCTCTGAGGAGGCTGAGAAGCTCCTGGAAGCTGAGACGCCCAAGGAGATTGACAACGCGACTAACGTAGTGATCGGTAGTGTAAAAGAGCTGTGTAAGGCCGCTGGACAATGCTGCGAGAAACTGGGATACAGGACTGTTTTTTTGACTGATAGAGTGATGGGAGAAGCCAGAGAAGTTGGAAGGATGCTGGGAGAGATAGCATATTCTCACGCATGTGACGGAGAGAAAACTGCGTATATTCTGGGTGGCGAGACGGTTGTACATTTGAAGGGTAACGGCCTTGGTGGGCGCAATCAAGAGATTGCCTGTGGCGCAACCACGGCTATAGCTGGGCTTGAGAATGTGGCTGTTTTCAGTGTGGGTTCCGATGGAACCGATGGTCCTACCGATGCAGCCGGGGGCTATGTCGACGGAGATACTATGAAAAGCTTGGCGGACGCCGGGATTTCTTTTGCCAGATTCGAGCAGATGCTTGAGGATAACGACTGTTATCATATATTGGATGCGTGTGAAGGCCTAATCAAGACCGGCCCTACAGGCACCAATGTAAATGATTTCTCAGTGGCGCTGATAGGTTGATTATATTTGACATATGTCAGAATGAGTTGTATATTCAAACTGACATATGTCAATTTAGATTAATGGAGGAAAATTATGCCAAGAGCTACAAAGTGCAGAAAAATCTGGAATTTCCCGGACCATTACAGCTTTATCCCCGAGGATGCGGATATGGATGAGCTGGAGACCATTGTGCTTTCTCTCGATGAATATGAGACCATAAGGCTTCTTGACCATGAGGGACTCAATCAGGAGGCATGCGCAGTGAGAATGGGTGTTGCGAGAACCACAGTGACAGCCATGTATGAGAGTGCCAGGAAGAAGATGATCAGCGCTATTGTGGAAGGTAAGAGGCTTCGTATAGCTGGTGGCAACATCGAAATTGACAGTGAGAGAAATGGATTAAAAGTAAGTATGAAGAAAAAAGGAGACAAGATGATGAGAGTAGCGGTAACATATGATAAAGGGAATGTTTTTGGACATTTTGGAAGAACAGAAGAGTTTAAGGTTTATGATATAGAAGATGGCAAGGTTGTAGATTCCAAGATCCTTGGCACAAACGGTGAAGGATGTGGCGCTCTTGCAGGAATCCTTAACATCGCCAAGGTAGATACACTTATCTGTGGCGGAATCGGCGGAGGAGCACAGCGTGCCCTTGAGGAAGCGGGAATAAAGCTCTATGCAGGTGTAAGCGGAAGCACAGATGCTGCAGTTGATGCTCTTATTGCAGGAACTCTGGAAGCCAGCAGCGAAGCTAACTGCGACCACCACGGCCACGAGCATGCAGAAGGCGAGTCTTGCGGACACGGCGGATGCCATCACTAACTGATACGCCTTAACATCAGGAGGCAGGAAAAGACATGGCGACAGGAAGCCAGACTAAGGAAAAGACCTATAGCAGGATCAAAGAGCCCAGGCAGTATAACGTGATCATGTTAAACGACGATTTCACCACCATGGATTTTGTCGTTTCTGTTCTTGTGGACATTTTCCATAAGGATCCCGTCAGTGCTGAGGCCATAATGCTGGGTGTTCACAAAAACGGACAGGCAGTTGTGGGAAGATACCCATACGACATAGCTGTTACCAGGGTCAACAAAGCCCTTGCCAGAGCCAAAAAAGAGGGATTTCCCTTCAGAATGACAGTGGAGGAGGCATAATATGGATCTTTCAAAAGAAGCATCTTTGGTTTTCCAGAAAGCTGTTGCATTTGCCGGAGAAAATCAGTATGAATATGTAACTCCCGAGATCGTCCTTCTGATGATCCTTGACGATGATACCTTCGCTGAGGCTTTTAAGGAGTGCGGCGGAGATTTAGGAATGCTTGATGGCAATCTCAGGAAATATATCGCAGAATACGTGGATAAGTCTGAGAATGGCCAGCCTGAGCTTTCCATTGGGACGAACTTTATAATCAGCTTTGCAGGCCAGAGTGCCTACAGCAGCGGCTGTGACAAGATCCACGTTCGCCACCTGGTGCATGCCATCTGGAATCTCGAGAACAGCTACGCTGTTTATTACATGGAACAGCAGGACATTAGCGAAGCCGACGTGCTTCAGGAGATGGCGATCATCGAATCAGATAATGAAGAGATTTCCGAGGATGTCGACGGCAGTATCAAAGCAAAAGAGGACAAGGCCGGGATAAGCCTCTTTGCCCCGTGCCTTAATGATACGTTAAAAGACGTTAATCCTTTGATCGGGCGTGAGAAAGAGCTTGAGAGAACCATCCAGATCCTCTGCAGGAAAGACAAGAATAATCCGCTCCACATCGGAGAAACCGGTGTCGGTAAGACGGCCATAACCTATGGTCTCGTGGAGCGCCTGAAAGCAGGCGATGTTCCGGATGCTATTAAGGGCGCAAAGGTCTTTTCCCTAGACCTTGGAGGTATGCTGGCCGGAACCCAGTACAGGGGCGACTTTGAAAAGAGATTCAAGAAGGTCCTCTCAGAGATCGGAAAAGAGGAGAAGCCCATAATCTACATCGACGAGATCCATAATCTCTCCGGTGCAGGTGCGGTAGGAGAAGGCTCTTTTGACGCATCAAACATGCTAAAGCCCTATCTGACCGACGGCCATATCAGATTCATCGGGGCTACGACCTTCGAGGAATACAAGAAATACTTTGAAAAGAACAAGTCACTGGTCAGAAGGTTCCAGAACGTTGAGATCAAGGAGCCCACTGAGGAAGAGACTGTGGCCATTTTGAACGGTCTGAAATCCAAGTACGAGAAGTATCACGGCGTTAAGTATGCCAAGGGCATCATGGAATACGCCGTTAAGATGAGCGCGAAGTACATAAACGAGCGTTTTCTGCCGGATAAGGCCATCGACCTGATTGACGAGGCCGGCTCCTACAGGAAGCTCCATCCACAGGACAAGAAGGTCCAGACCGTGGACAAGGACGTTATAAACGAGATTCTTACGGGTGTCTGCAGAGTGCCTATAGAGACTGTGGATACTGATGATGCTGCAGGCCTTGAGACTCTTGAGAAGCGCATAAAGACTAAGATTTTCGGCCAGGATGAGGCGATCAGCCAGGTGGTAAATGCCGTGAAGTTCTCAAAGGCTGGGCTTATCGAGGATGGCAAGCCTCTTGCGAGCCTTCTGTTTGTGGGACCTACGGGTGTCGGAAAGACTGAGATCGCAAGGACCCTTTCCGAGGAGCTGGGCGTTAAGCTGATCCGCTTCGATATGAGTGAGTACGGCGAGAAGCACGCTGTGGCTAAGCTGATCGGTTCGCCTGCAGGATATGTGGGCTATGAGGAAGGCGGAATTCTGACTGAGGCGATCAGGAAGAATCCTTCATGTGTACTGCTTCTTGATGAGATTGAGAAGGCTCACCCCGACATTTACAACGTGCTGTTGCAGGTGATGGACTACGCGACTCTGACGGATAACCAGGGCAGAAAGGCTGATTTCAGGAACGTTTTGATCATCATGACCTCGAATGCCGGTGCCAACAGGCTCGGAAAGAGCGGAATCGGCTTTATCAGCACCAGCATGGATGAGAGCGTTCTGACAGAGGCGGTCAAGAACACCTTCCAGCCCGAGTTCAGGAACAGGCTCAGCAAGGTTGTTGTCTTTAACAGCATGGACGATGACATGGCCACAAGAGTTGTTGATAAGAAGTTAAAAGAGCTCTCGGAGCAGCTACTGGCTAAGAAGATCACTCTTTCTGCGGATAAGAAGGCAAAAGATCTTTTGAAGGAAAAGGGCATCAGCCAGGAGTTTGGCGCAAGAGAGATTGACAGGATAATCAGAAACGACGTAAAACCGCTGTTTGTTGATGAGATTTTATTTGGAAGGCTAAGGAACGGCGGAAAGATCAAGCTTTCAGCCAAGGGCAAAGAATTTTCGATAGAATCTTCGAAAACCGCGAGGAAGTGATCCGTAATGCCTGTTTACAAACTTGATGACAAAGAAATATCTTTTCCCCTGCCTACGCTTGCACGGGAGGACGGACTTCTGGCAATCGGCGGAGATCTGTCGGTAGAAAGGCTTGTGCTGGCGTATTCTAATGGGATTTTCCCCTGGTACAACGAGGGCGATCCCATTTTGTGGTGGTGCCCGAAGGAGAGGTACATCATAAGGCCGGAGAACATCCATGTTTCGCACTCTATGAAGAAATTCATGAGAAAGCATGAGGTTCGGGTAGAGCTGAATCGGGATTTCTCCCACACCATGCACCGGTGCAGGGAAAAGAGAGAGTCCACCGAGGAAGGGACATGGATAACAACTGATATGGAAAAAGCCTACGCGCAGCTTGCATCCCGGGGACTTGCGCTAAGTGTTGAAGCATATATTGACGGGGCTTTGGCCGGCGGATTGTACGGCGTAAACCTGGGCAAATGCTTTTTTGGCGAGAGCATGTACTCGGATATGGAGAACGGCTCCAAGATAGCGCTGATAGGCCTTGCACAGATACTTTCCGAGAACGGATATCTGCTGATTGACTGTCAGTTCCATACGGATCATCTTGAGAGTATGGGAGGAGAGAGCATTAGCTATAAGGATTACATGGAGCTGGTGAAAAAAGGAACAACAAAATCTTAAATAACCGGAATTACTCCAGTTTTCGATATTCCTCGGGAGTCATTCCGGTTTCTTTTTTGAAAATCCGGAAGAAGTATTTTTCATTGTCATAACCCACCTGTTTGGCAATCTGATAGGGCTTCTTGGCCGTGGATTTGAGCATATATTTGGCCTTGGCGATTCGCACATCTGTCAGATAATTGCTGAAGGTCTCGCCGGTTCTGGTTTTGAACAGATGACTGATATAGCTGGGATTCATGTAAAAGAGTCCTGCTATGAAGTCCAGGTTGAGCGGGTTATAGTATTTTTTGTCTATATAGTCTTTGATCTTTTCTATTACATCCTCATTATCCTCTTTTTTCTGCGATGAAATGGCATTTGGGATGTTGGTAAAAAAGATTGTCATGAATTTTTTCAGCTCGGCAAAAGAGAAAATGGTTTCCATTATAGCGTTGGAGTTGCTTGAACCATTCTGCTTTATAGGCATGACATTCCTTAATATCTCTTTTCCCTCTCCTATAAGATAGGTGCAGTATTCCTTGGCATCTCCAAGGGTTACACCTTCCATGGCACGGATCTCCTCGAATAGGTTGTATAGAAGATTTAAGACAGGCGCAGTTTCTCCGTTTTCTACTCTGAACAGGAATTCCTCCTCCATAGGCCAGTTCAGTCTTGATGTGGCGGGGCGGAAGGGACTGTAGAAATAGAAGTTGTTCTCTGTGTCGAATGTAATTGAATTAAGAGCTTCTCCGGCTTCAAGATATGCGCTTCTGAGATCGCTCAGCGAATTGTGAGCTGCGCTGATCCCGATAGAAAGAGCTCCCTGCAATTCCTCAACATACTGAATAAAGGAGGAGGCAATCTTGTTCATGAAGGGCTTGCCATCTCCCGGAAGTTCCTGTGATATGCGGCAGATCAGCGTGTTCAGGCAGTTATTGTTGGGCTGAGGTATAAGGATGCACATATCAGCCATTTCGTTTTCGGTTATGAAGTTATTTATGGTGGCCTCGGAAAGCACCGTTTCCGATGAGATGAGCATGAGATAATAGGACTCATCAGCCTTTAGGAAATTCATGATGCGCATGGAGTAAAAAGCCTTATCATCCACCTGATATCCCATGATTATAGAGGACATGGCATCCAGATCATATTGAAGCTTGATGTTCTCGTGTTCCTCCGAGATTCTGCTGATATAGTCTGTTTGCGCCTGTTCTTTTTCTATTGATTCAATGGCCTCGTTTACTGCATCGATTATCTCTTCCTTGGAAAAAGGTTTTAAGATGTACTTGCAGGCATTGGATTTGATGGCACTCTGGGCATACTCGAAATCCTTATAACCGCTTATCACTATGATGGGGATGAGAGGCAGTCTTTTCCTGATCTCCATAAGGAACATGGTTCCGTCAAGCTCGGGCATGTTCATGTCAGTGATGATTATGTCGGGATGAGCTTTTTCAATAAGATCGAGACCTTCAAGGCCGTTTCCGGCTTCTCCGACACAGGTTATCTTATCCCCAAGAGAGGAGAGCTTTTTAATTGTGCCCTTTCTGGTAAGTGGTTCATCGTCAACTACTATATAGCTATACATTTTGTTTCCTTTCCTGTTTGCGAGGTACTGTTATCAGCGCAGTTGTGCCTTCGTTCTCTACACTGTCTACATCCAATCCGTACATGGTTCCGTAGTAGAGCTGGATACGTGAATTGATGTTCTTTATGCCGATGCTTTCATATACTCTTTTTCCAAGTTCTTCAACAGCGGGCTTGGAGTTAAGAAGGTTCTTCAGTTTCTCGAGCTGAGCTTCATTCATTCCGACGCCGTCGTCAGAGATACGGATGTAGAGGTTTAGATCGTCGGTATAAGCTTCAATAAGGATCTTGCCCCTGATCTGGCAGCGCTTAAAGCCGTGGTTGATAGAATTTTCAATAACAGGCTGAAGGATGAGCTTTAGGACACGTTCATTCAGCGTCTCTTCCGGAATCTGAATATCTACAGTAAAGCGATTGTCGTAGCGGATATTCTGAATGGATATGTAATTTTTAATGTGATTGATCTCGTCTCTAAGAGGAACCAGTTCACTCTGAGTCTTGATGCTGTAGCGGAACATGTTGGCCAGAGCCATGGAGATGGTCTGGATGGGCTCAACTTCTTCAATTTCAGCGATACTGTTGATGGTTTCCAGCGTGTTAAAGAGGAAATGCGCGTCAATCTGCGCTTCCAAGGCACGCATTTGAGCATCCATCGTGGCCAGCTTGTTCTGATAGTCTTTGCGGATATATTCATTAAGCGATTTAACAACCGCGTCGTATTCCCTGTACATCAGACCAATCTCATCGCTGCGCTTGCTGTATTTGGGCATGTTGGCAGGTTGTCTGAAGTGTGTGGCATGCATGTGATTGGTGAGCTTTCTGATCGGTTTGATAACTCCGTTAAGGAGAGGTATATATACAAGCGCCAGAACCGCCATGATCGCCATTGCAACGAGGTACATCTGCCTTGTTGCGCTGTTTACGTTGTCGGCGAAGTAATCGTGATTCATGGCTACATTCATGGTAAAATTGCCATTGAGTATGTCCTTTGATATAAAGAGTGGATCGTCTTCAAACTGCTCTTTTCTGATAGGAGTTTTTGTATTGGCATAGTAGATGCTGTCCGGGTTATCAGCGTCAGTCAGTGAAATGTAGATATCCGAAGGCAGCATGTTTACAGAACTCAGGTTAAAAATTTCAGGAGAGCAGTCTATAAGCACGGTTCCCAGATAGTCATTGGTATAGATGTTATGAAGCGCTTTTGCGAAAAAGACTGATTCCCCTGCGCCCAGGAAGAAGTCTTTTTTGGATAGATCACTTATATAAAGACGTCCGTGGAGGTCTAAAGTTTCCTTGTACCAGTCATCCTCGGCAGGTTTGTATTTGTAGTCAAAATCGATTCCGTTGCTCCAGCCTAGGGTCTGATTGTTGGCCAGTATAACGAAGATTCCGTTGATATTGGGGTTGGAAATAAGGAGTGTCTGGCAGATGTACTTGATGTTCTGTCTGCTGGTATAAAGATCATAGTAGGACATGTCATAGTTCATATCTTTATATTTCTGCAGCTCATCTATGATGCTTCCTGAAGTTGTGCCATTTGCCTGAAAAAGATAGGTGGCGTTGGTTATGGCTCCCACCATATTTTCCACCTGGGCAGTGGCGGAGTACATTGTGTTTTCAAGCATCTGATTGGCCTTCTCGGTACTGACAAGGGTGTACCTGTACATAAAGTACTGCATAGCGCCAAAGAGCATAAGCAGAGAGCATAGAAAATATATTAGAAAGAATCTCATTCGTAGTTTCATATTAATACCCCATAATTGCAGTGAACTCAAAATCCAAAATAAGTATACTATATGTCTGCGAATATGTACACTATCGAAATGATAATATGAAACTACAAAAGAACGGAGGTGTGATATGAAAAAGAAAATGATTTCACTGTTACTTGCCTGCAGCATGCTGGGAACACTTATTACCGGCTGTGGCAGCGCTGAACCTGCAACTTCTGATAGCGGAGCAGCTACTCAGCAGACTACCGAGACTGCAAAGGCTGATACTTCGGATAATGCAAGTAGTGATGAGCAGATCACTCTGACAATGATGTTCTCAGGTGTTGCAACTGAGGGGGATTTTGAGACAGAGGTTCTTCCCAAACTGGTAAAAGAGAAGTTTCCTAATATTGACCTTGAAGTGACGAAGCTCCCTGATGATCAGTATTACACAGCACTTAAAACAAAGCTTGCATCAGGTGAGTGTCCTGACATCATTCTGGTTCAGCCCAAATACGCAGGATCCAATTCTGTAATCGAGCTTGCCAAGGCAGGATATCTTCTGGATATTTCAGATCTTGAGTTCCTTGATAAAGCCGGTGATGCAGCTAAGGAAGCATTCAGCTATGACGGCAAGGTTTACGGCGTAGCACAGGGCGTTTCAATCCTTGGAACCTATTACAACAAGAAGATGTTTGAAGACAACAACCTGACAGTTCCCAAGACCTGGGATGAGTTCCTCAACTGCTGTGAAGTTCTTAAGAATGCAGGAATTCAGCCAATCGTAATGGGAGATAAGGATGCTTACGTAATGCAGTTTGGTCTATATCAGATCGCTGCAAATGAGATCTATCCTCAGAATGGCAATTATGATGACCAGCTCCGCACAGGTGAGACACACTTCACTGATGAGGGAACATGGGACAAGGTTCTCTCAATGTATGGTGAACTCTATGAAAAAGGCTACGTTATTGATTCTTCACTTGGACTTGGCGCAGCACAGAGTATCCAGATGTTTGTTGACGGAGAAGCTGCCATGACCTTTGATGGTTCATTTAATGCTTCAGCTCTTTGCGCAGCAGGCGCTGCTGACTTTGAGAGAGGATATTTCCCTCTTCCTGCAGTAAATGGTGATACATACGCTTCAATGGCTCCTGGCGGCGGACCGGCAGTATACTCAGGAACCAAGCACCCTGACGAAGTTAAGGCAATCCTCAATTACTGGTTTGACGGTGAGTCTCCTGTATATCAGGCATTTGCAAGCACAGGAAACGTTCTTATCACTTATGGATATGGCGCAGACCAGAACGACCCTATGTATGATGAGTTCATGAACCTTTACAACCAGGGCAAGGCATGGTACTGGTGCAATCAGGCTTGGCCTGCAGGAACAGAGAACGAGATGGAAGCATTGTTCGGAAGCATGATCGGCGGACAGGGCACTACAGTTCCCGATATCACAAACGGAATGCAGAATAAGCTTGAGGAATTGCTGGATCAGTAATCACATCTTGCAAAAAAATAAAGAAAAAGTGCCGTATATCTCCTGTTTACGGCACTTTTTTAAAAAGGAAAGAGGATAGTAATGAGAAAAAAATTACGTGGCGCATCTTTGGTCATGCCAGATCGTATGTACTTATTTGTTGTGCCGGCGCTTTTGCTGTTTCTGGTTTTTTGGGTTTATCCGGTTCTTCAGATGTTCTTTTACAGTGTTACAAACTTTAACGGTATTGACTATAACTACGATTTTGTTGGGATAAAGAACTTTAAGCGAATTCTGGAGGATGGCTCACTCGTTAACGCCACTAAGAATACGCTGATATATACGGCTGTAAATGTACTGTGTACCAATGTGCTGGGACTTGTCCTAGCCCTTCTTCTAAATCTGAGCATTAAGGCTAAAGGTCTTTTCAGAACAATATGTTATATTCCGGCGCTGTTCAGTGCGATAGTAGTAGGCTTTATCTGGTCTTACGTCTATATGCCGGGGTCAGGTATGATCTCGTCTGTTATGGATGCTGTCGGGCTTGACGGAAGCTCTTTTAACCTGATTGGAAATTTCAAATGGGCTCTGTACGGAATTATCATAGTTGATATATGGAAGAATGTCGGAACAACTATGATCATCTACCTTGCAGGCCTTCAGACAATAGATGAGAGCCTTGTTGAAGCAGGTAAGATAGACGGTGCTTCCGAGTGGGAGCTTATCAGGAAGATCAAGCTTCCTCTTATCTCGGCGACTATAACTATAAATGTTGTACTGAGCATCATTGGTGGTCTTAAGGCCTTCGACTATGCGTTTATCATGACAAACGGAGGCCCGGGAAAATCCACACAGACCCTCATGTTTGTAATATTCCAGACAGCATTCAACAATCAGATGATGGGTAAAGCAAGCGCTTACAGCGTTGTTTCGTTTGTGCTCATTATCGCGATTACCATAGGAATGCTGATATTTATGAACAAACGGGAGGTGGAACTGTAATGAAGAATGGAAAAATAAAGGCCGGTACCATAGCTGCATATCTGTTTCTCATCATATATAGCGTGGTATCAATTTCGCCTCTTGTTATCGTTCTTTCGAGCTCTTTTAGAAAGCCTGAGAACATGACCTCTCCGTTGAAGCTCTTTATTGAGTTTTCTCCTGAGAGCTATCGCACTGCCTTTACCAAGATGGGCTTTATGACTGAGTTTGCGAACAGTTTGATCACTACCGCAGGTTCTGTAATAGTGATTGTTCTCATTGCGACTATGGCTTCGTATCCAATTGCACGAATAAAGAGAAAGAGCAGTCGTTTCCTGTATTATTTCTTTATCGCAGGACTTGTAATTCCGGCACAGATGGTAATTGTGCCTGTAGCTCAGGTTTTTGGCAGGCTTAATATTCCGAATTCAAGATTTACTCCGATGATCATGTTTATCACATGTTCACTGCCGTTTTCGACATTTCTTTTTACAGGATTCATGAAGGGTGTTCCTGTTGAAATTGAAGAAGTGGCGTATATGGAAGGCGCAAGTCTTTGGACAAGATATTTCAAAGTGGTATTTCCGCTGCTCAAGCCTGCGACTGTTTCTTGTGTGATCACACAGGGCCTTTGGATCTGGAACGATTATTTCTTCCCGATGGTCTTTGTGTCCAAGAGGGCACACTACTCGCTACCGGTTGGAATGATACAGTTCCTTGGGGATAAAGAGAATCCGGCGCAGTGGAACGTGCTGTTTGCGTCCTGTGTTTTGTGTGCATTACCGCTAATTGTAGTATTTATGCTGCTTCAGAAGCAGTTTGTAAACGGCATTGCTGCCGGAGCTGTAAAGGGATGATGAAAAGAGGTCTTTTATGGATCGAGAAATTTGGAAAAACCCGGAATCAGTAAAGGGCCTGGATGAAGCCCAGTGTCCGCTGTGGTTCTGGAATGACAAGCTGGAGAATGAGGAACTTGTAAGACAGCTGCGCCTCATGAGCGAAGTGGGCGTAAAAAGCTGCAATCCTCATGCCAGAACAAACGGAGGAGAGGGGTTTATCGGTGGATATTTGGACGATGAGTGGTTTGACCACATAAAGACTGTGGTGGATTACAAAAAAGAGTCCGGTGAACCCATGTGGCTGTATGACGAAATAGACTGGCCGGCAGGAACCTGTGGAAGGAGTCTTACAAGGAATGAGGATTTCAGGGAGCATTACCTGGTTTTTGAAACTCATGAGATTCCGGCAGGTTCGGTGTTCAAGGCGCAGAGAATGTTTGCGCTGGCTCTTTATATAGTGGATAAGGAGAGTGGAGATCTGATTGACCTGGCGCCATTTGAAGAGAATTATCTGTTTGGCCCGGAGCTCTGCTTTAAATCCGATCGCGATGCTGTCTGTTATATAGTTCGCGTGCAGATCCGCAGCTATGATAATGGCGGTGATGAGGAAATAAGCTATATAAATAAAGAGGCGACAGAGGCTTTCCTTAAGTCGACCTATGAGCTGTATGCTGAGCGCTATGGTGACTGTTTTGGGAATACAATAACAACTGTTTTTAATGATGAAACCCGCATGAGCCATGCGTTTGTGTGGGACAAGAGAATTCCTGAGCTGTTTAAAGAGACTTACGGGTATGACATTATGGAGTGCCTGTATTTGCTTCCGCTTGAGGGTGAGAGAGCAGGGAGACTCAGGATAGACTACTACAATCTGATCGCTGAAATGTACGGAATGAACTATTTTGAAGTGATCAGGAAGTGGTGCAATGAACATAAGCTTAAACTCTTTGCGCACCTTTTGGGAGAGGAGTCTATTTATGGGCATGCCAGATACAGCGGAGATTATCTGAGGCAATATCGCCATATGGATGTTGCAGGTGTTGATCACCTTGGAAAGGGCATTGGAAGCCTCAATATCAAGTTTGCATCAAGTGCTGCGCATTCATATGGAAAGGAACGCACGGCTGTGGAGGTTTTTGCCGGCTGTGGCTGGGATATGACTTATGAGGAGTACATCAGGATGATAACCTGGATGTTCCAAATGGGAATGCAAACCATAATAAACCATGGATTCTTCTACTCAGACAGAGGCGAGCGAAAGAATGACTGGCCACCATCCCAGTTCTTCCAGTGGAAGGGGTTTGACAGGATGGCAGAAGCTAATCGAATGACCAGAAGGCTTCACTATGCTCTGACTGATGGTTATAATGATGCGCATATTCTGGTCTACCATCCGCTGGACAGCTTTTTGCTGGATTATCAGCCGGATAATCTTTTTACGCATGCGTTTATTTCAGGGCCTGTACTTAAAAGTGAAAGGGCTCGAAGGATTGATCAGGGCGAACAGCTTCTCATGAATACACTTCTGTGTGAAAACATGGATTTTGAGGTGCTTCATAGGGATGCATGTGAGAACTTTGTGGCTGAGAAGGGGGCGATTGAGAATAGGCTTACGGGTCAGAGATTTATCGTTCTGATACTACCGTATTGTAAGGTCCTTCCGGTTTCGGCTGCGCGTATTGTTAAGGACTTTGCTATCGGCGGCGGACGTATTATCTGCGTTAAGGAGATTTCGGAGATGGGTGTATGTACCGCAGAAGATGCCGAAGTGCAGGAGATTTTTGATGAAATCCGTGACAGGTGCACTGTGATATCCGGGAATGAGATTCGAAGAATTGCCGATATAATCGGAGATGCGATAGTACGGGATGTTGAGATTATCAGCGGAACAAGCAGAACTATCAATAATCATATGTCCTATGGGGATTATCTGATAGATCCGTATGTACATACCGGGGAAGATATTTCCGGAGTTATGTTTAACACCTACGTTGCTGGTGATGAGCGTAGAACGTTGTTTATGAATTATGGAAAAGAGCTAGAGGAGATCCGGGTGAGAGTAAGAAGCCTAACAAAGCCCGTGATTTGCGATACGCTGAGCGGCGAAGTGCGAGAGGTTTCGGACTTTACCGTGGATGGAGACGACTGGTTCTTTGACCTGACACTTCCAAACACGCATGGAATTGTTGTAGTTGCCGGCATGTGAGCTGGATTATAATGAAAAGTGCCTCGCGCTGTGTTTTGTTATCAGCGGAGGCACTTATTTAGTTGTTCTATATTTAGTTTTTAACTCGTACCGGAATCAGCTTGAGATCTCCAACGCCGAAGAACAGGGAGTTTCTGATCATCCCTATTCTGTAGAGGTTAAGCACGTAGAACATGGCAACCATGATCTTAAAGGTACCAAAGTTCAAAATAAGCTCCTCCACTGTGGGCGGATATCCGCGCCTTCTGGTGTAATTTCCTACGAATTCAGCAATTGCTGCTTCAAGTCTGTTCATATTAGTAATCCCCTTTTGTGTTTTTACTCACAATGAACATTCTACAAACTTAATATGTTTGTTTTGTGGCTGATAAATAAAAAAAGTATAAAATCGGTTTTTCGTGAGTTGTGAGTCACCGGGGACGGTTCTCTTTGACTCCCTTTTATTTAGGCGTTTAATGCCTTTTATTTATCGAAAAAAGGGAGTCAAAGAGAACCGTCCCCACTGACTCCCCACTCACTCACAGAAATATGTATAATAGGTATGAGGTGACAAATTATGAGAATACTGATATTTAGGCATGGAGATCCCAATTACGAGATTGATGGCCTGACAGATAAAGGCAAGGTTGAGGCTGAGCTCCTTGCTAAGCAGATTAAGAGTTTTGGGATTGATGAGGCGTATGTTTCGCCCCTTGGCAGAGCCAGAGCTACAGCTGATTATTCGTTAAAAGAGCTGGGGATGGAAGCAGAGGTTTTGGACTGGCTTCAGGAGTTTCCGGCATATTTTGATGCAAATAAGGCGGACTCGGAGACGAGAGGGGCTTATAAGAACGAGCTTAAGATAGGCAGTGATGGGACTTATGAGAAGCGCATCGTCTGGGATATGATGCCTTCTTATTTTGCTGAGCATCCGGAAGTGTTTGATGCAAAGGCCTGGCGTGATAGTGAGGTGGCAAAGGCATCGAATATTTTGGAAATCTATGATCATGTGATTGATTGCTTTGATGAGTTTCTTAAAAATCAGGGCTATGAGAGGAATGGAAATGTATATAAAGTCAATGCCGGGAATGAAAAAGTGCTAGCATTCTTCTGCCATTTTGGAATAACATGCGTTTTGTTATCGAGACTTTGGAATGTATCGCCATTTATTCCGATGCAGTTCCTAGCCATGGCTCCGACATCGCTTACAGAAATCGTGACGGAGGAAAGGGAAAAAGGAATTGCGATCTTCAGGACACTGAGAATTGGTGATATTACTCATTTGACTGTAGGTAATGAAGAACCATCTTTTTCTGCAAGATTCTGCGAGAGATTTGAAAACGAAAATGAGAGACACTGAATTGATTTGGTTTTGAGTCATCGGGGAGTCAGTGGGGACGGTTCTCTTTGACTCCTTTTGTTTGGGTTTTTATACTTCTTGATTATCGAAAAAAAGGAGTCAAAGAGAACCGTCCCCACTGACTCCCCGATGACTCATAATGTGAGGGAATGATGATGAGTAGGAAGATTCTTTTTATTAATGCATGTGTACGTAGTGATTCAAGGACTCTGAGGCTTACGCATAAGCTGCTTGATAAGATTGGACAGCCATTTGATGAAGTAAAGCTTGAAGAAATCTCTTTTCCGGTAGTAGATGAAGCATTTCTCAGGATGAGAGATGCCCTTATCGCCGCCGAAGACTTCGCAAACCCTGTCTGTGACCTTGCAAGGCAGTTTGCAGAAGCCAAAACCATTGTCATAGCTGCGCCTTACTGGGATTTGTCTTTTCCTGCATCTCTTAAGCAGTACTTTGAGCAGATAAATGTCCTGGGTGTAACCTTTAAATACAATGAAAAGGGCATTCCTGTAGGACTGTGCAAGGCGGAAAAGGTCTTTTACGTAACAACCGCCGGAGGCGACTTCGCGCCGGATGAGTATGGATTCGGTTATGTTAAAGCCCTGGCTCAGAACTACTATGGAATTCAGGATGTCAGGAAGATTGAAGCTGTTGGCCTTGATATTTACGGCGCTGATGTTGACGCGATCATGAAGGTTGCAGAGGAAGAAATTCTGCGCATGACTTTTTAGAAAATCGAAAAATGTTTGTGAAACATGACTATTACATGAGGCAAATAAAATCAGTAAAATTTTAAACTGAAGTTTAGAAATGAATATTTGGTTGTCTGCAAAAGAAAAACAGACGGCCTGGTTGTAACTGTACGCGTGTGAAAGTGAAGACCTTCGCATGCGTATTTTTTTATGGAGGTTTTTATGGATCAGAACACAAACAGATATCTTGCAGAAGAGAAGATTGGCAAGCTTCTTTTGAAGTTTTCTATTCCTTGTATTATGTCTCTACTGGTATCCGCGTTTTATAACATTGTGGACCAGATATTTATCGGAAGAGGAATCGGTTACCTTGGAAATGGCGCAACCAACGTTGTTTTCCCTATAACTGTCATCTCTTTGGCTGTGGCACTTATGATTGGCGATGGCTGTGCTGCATTTTTGAGCCTTTGTCAGGGGAAAAAGGACCTTAAGAGCGCTAATAAAAGCGTGGGAAATGCGCTGACGCTTCTTGTTATTATCGGAATTGTGATGACAGCTCTTTTTGCAATATTCAAATCACAGATCCTGCTTGCGTTTGGCGCAACTGAGAACAACTTTGCCTACGCCAGCGAGTACTTTAATTTCATTATTATGGGCATTCCATTCTTTGTTGTTGGAAATGGCCTTAATTCAATTATCAGGGCAGACGGAAGTCCCAAATTTGCGATGATCACTACACTTCTTGGATGTATCATCAACGTTATCCTTGATCCGATCGCTATCTTTGCGCTTGGCTGGGGCATGAAGGGCGCAGCGCTTGCAACTATAACCGGTCAGATTGTTACTGCAATTTGCGGACTTGTTTATCTTACAAGGGCGAAGTCCGTTAAGTTTGGGCTCAGAAGCTTTGTGCCATCTCGTGATATCATTGGCAAGTTCCTGCCTCTTGGAATCAGCAGCTTCCTGACTCAGATTTCAATCGTTGTGATCATGGGCGTTATGAACAATATCCTTGTAAAATACGGCGCTATGAGTAAGTATGGCGCAGATATTCCGCTTACGGTTGTGGGAATTGTTATGAAGGTATTCCAGATTGTAGTATCAGTATGCATCGGCATTGCAGCCGGTTCACAGCCTGTAATCGGCTATAACTATGGCGCCGGAGAGTATAAGAGGGTTCGAGAGCTCTTTTTAACTATAGTAAAAGCTGAGGCAATTGTCGGACTTGTGGCGTTTATCCTCTTCGAGGCATTTCCGCTCCAGATCACAGCTATTTTCGGAAGCGAGGATGGCCTTTACAACGAGTTTGCAGTGCTTTCATTCAGACTTTTCCTGTCAATGATCGTGCTCACATGCATTCAGAAGTCAGTTAGTGTCTTCCTTCAGGCGCTGGGCAAACCCGTAATGTCCATGGGGCTTTCGCTCCTTAGGGAATTTGTGTTGAGTGTTCCGCTGGCAATCGTACTTCCTATATTCTTCGGAGTTGAGGGCGCGCTGTACTCCGCACCAATCGCAGATATCGGCTCCATGGTTGCAGTTGTCATCATGTCCGCAATTATGCTTAGGGAGTTAAAAGAGAAAGAGGAGAGCTCTCTGCAGTTTGTAAAGGCCGAGGAAGCAGCCTGAAGAAATGTCCAGCCAACGCGCATAAGTGCTATAATACAATCTTGAAAAAGCTATTCAAACAGGGAGATTGTTATGGAACTTAGGCCACATCACGGGATGTGTTTTCAATTTTATGAAGGAAAGGGTTATAGCGAGGATTTCACGGATCACATGGGCAGGATTATAAGGCAATTAGAAAAAGAGCCTGAGACTACCGTGAAGCTTACTGTAGCAACAGACGTTGTTTGCGCTAACTGCCCTAATAATGAAGGTGGAAGTTGCACTACCCTTGAGAAAGTAACAAGATATGACAAGGAAGTCTTAAAGGCCTGTAACTTAGAAGAGGGAGAAGAAATCTCTTTTGCCAAATTCACGCAGCTAGTTAAGTCAGAGATTATAGACAAGGGGATTCGTAGCAGTATATGCGGCGATTGCAGCTGGGACTATATCTGCAGACCGAAGGAGAAGGAGCTGTGAGTCAAAGAGAACCGTCCCCATTGACTCATTGTATGCAATGAGTCAAAGTGAAACGTCCCCGTTGACTCAAAATGAGACAAACTGAAACGTCCCCGTTGACTCATTTTATAAGAGCCTGCTTCTGGGCGTGGGTGAGCTGTTTTAAGTGCCACTCGCGACTCATGGCTTCTTCCTTAGTTTCAAATTCTTCAAAATAAACCAATACAACCGGGAGCCGGGGCTTTGTGTATTTAGCGCCTTTGCCCCGGTTGTGTGTTTCTATTCTCTTTTCCAGATCATTTGTGTATCCGCAGTAGTAGGTGCCGTCTGCGCATTCCACGATATAAGCATAGTGTTTCATAGGCTGATTATATCAGATTTGAGTTTATCCCTCCAAAAATGTAAAATAAGACACAAAAATACGCCAAAAAATGGATGTAACCTTTCCGTCTTCGGTTATAGAATAAACTTGTAACAAAGCAACCGGTACTAGGAAGGGGGAAGCTTATGAGCAACTTTTGGAAGGGATTTTTAGTTGCGCTGCTTATTGTTTACGTTATCTCTCCGATGGATCTTTTACCAGGACCTGTTGATGACATACTGGCAATAGTCTTTGCCCTGGCTGCCACCAAGAACAGGCAGAACATAGAGAAAAGAGATAATGAGAGAATTGAAGTGATTGATGTTGATGGAACCGAACTTTAAGGAGGTACGTGTGATGGAAAAGAAATTGTACAGAAGCAATGACAGAAGAATCTTTGGTGTATGTGGCGGTGTTGCTGAATACTTCGGCTGGGATCCTACAATTGTAAGAGTTCTTTGGGCAGTATTCTCATTGTCCGGAGGCATAGGACTTCCGCTTTACATTATCCTTACATTCATTATGGATAATCGCCCTGATTATGTCAGCAAATACGACCAGCAGCAATAAGAAAAGCGCACCGATCAGTTGGCTTTTCTGAATTCTGTAGGCGTCATATCATAGTTCTTTTTAAATACTTTAACGAAGTAATTATTGTCGGAGTAACCGACGTAGCTGCTGATCTCCTGGATTGGAAGATTCGTCTTCTTCAGGAGGTTGGCAGCTTTTTTGCAGCGCATAAGGGCGATGTACTCGGTCATGGTTTCACCGGTTTCTTTTTTGAATACCTTTGACAGGTGAGATATGGACATATTAGCATTTGCTGAGAGATCTTCGTTTGATATATGGTCCCCGAGATGCAGATTAATGTACTCAAGGACTTTCTGAATTGATGGAGAATACTTGTCCAGAGACAGCTTGTGATTGTGAACCGCCTTTGTCAACTCAACAATCATATCGGTTTGATAGCGGACCTGAAGATCGGCGTTGTTTGTGGCTGATGAAAGCTGGGTGTATTTTTGGGTTATCTCATCTATTGTAATGACCGAAAGACCTGATTCTTCCGCAGCTTTTCTGGAAAGAGCTTTAAGTATTGCCAGACCATAGCCCGAGGCATAGTAGTTAAGGCTCTCTTTCGAAAATACGGAAAGGACCTCAGGGCTGGACATTTTTTCAAATGCGGACAGGATGTTTTTGGTATCGCCGTTTCTTATCATCGATAGGAACTGTTTTTCCTGATCATATCGCTTGTAGATTTCACTGTAATTCTTCTCGGACAGTTCTGTCTTATCATCTTCTTCAGATACATCCTGAATAAATCCCGATAGTCTTCTGTATGAATACTCACTTTCCGTAGGGGAAAAAGAGATTATGCATTTATTTACAACACTGGTAATCTGCTCGGTATACACAATGGGAAATGCTGTGTAATACAGCTTAAACGCCAATGATTTGGATGAGGATTCATCGTTTTTTGCAAGTACGGTCTCTATCTTAAGCTCTGAGTATTTTTCTTTTACATAAGGCCCGATTATATAAATCCTGTTATCAAACGTAAAAAAAGACAAGCAGATACCGAGCTGGTCTATGAGCTCATAGATCATGCTTGCTTTGGAGGAGGACAGAAGATAGTAAAGAGCATCGTTTGTAAACATGGGCTGCATCTTGATGCTAAAGCAGTATTTCTTTTCAAAGGCGTCAAGAGAGCTGTCCATGTCTGTTGCATCCGTGACATCCACAGAGAGCAGGTTTTTTAAAAGAGCTGAAAAAAGAGTGTGGTCCATATTTATTCCTCAAAACAATAAAATAATACTAATCGGGATAAAATAATTCTAACATATTGTAAAACTAAATGATACCATGACCATAACAGGAAAGCTTTCAAAGATTATCATGCAACTGAAAGGGGTTAATAATAATGGGTAAGGACAAATCTCTGATAAGAGAAGAAAATGGGGTAACCTATAAAAGAGCTAAAACCTGGCATATTGCGCTTGCAATGATGACAGGTGCAGGGCAGATGGCATTTTATCTGCTGATGAATGGCGCAACATATATTGGAAATTCCAACTTTGGAATTCTTGTTGCAGTTACAGGACTTATTATCACAGGATCAAGGCTTTTGGATGGAATTACAGATCCGGTAATAGCTTTTTTCCTTGAAAGATTCAATTCAAGATTCGGAAAAGTAAGATTCTCGATCATGTTTGGATGGCTTCTAATGGCCATTGCTACAACACTGATGTGTAATATAGGGGCAAAGCTTTCGCTTACAGGTGCAGCAGGAATAACATTCTTTGTCCTCTGCTACGTGATTTACATCATTGGTTATACATTCGTAAGTATAGCCGGCCAGATCAACATGAACATTCTGACCAACGATCCTAAGCAGCGTCCTACAATCGGTGTATGGAGTACAGCGTATTCATATCTGGTGCCAATGATCATGAGCGTTGTGGCATCGGCTGTAATTCTCCCAAGATTTAATAACATTCAGGGAACAGAATACTTCGCAACTTACAATGTAGTAGTAATACTTGTTTCACTCTTTTTCTACATTCTGGCATGCATAGGAATTGCTCCATACGACATTCCCGAGAATTTCGAAGGAATCAAAAAGGATGGCGAAACCGATGAAAAGCCAAGTTTTAAGGATATGCTGGCTCTGATCAAAGAAAACAAAGAGCTTCAGAGATTCATCATGGCTGCAACATCCGATAAGCTGGCACAGACAATAGGCTCTGCAGCGGTAGTATCCACAATGCTTAACGGAATTATGCTTGGCTCAATGGCTATATCATCAATTCTTTCCGCAGTGGCAATGCTTCCGTCCATTATTTTTGCGATCATTGGTGCAAGGATTGCCGGTAAACAGGGTAGCAGAAAGGTCATGATCGACTGGACCAAGAACTGTATCGGACTGAATATCGCATTTGCTGTATATCTTTTATTTACACCTACTACTCTTGTGGGAACAGTATTCGGTGGCAACTTATCAACCGGAGCAGTTCTCATGGCAATCACTTATGTACTCTTTACATTCGGCAATAACGCAATGAAGATGGTTGTTTCTGTATCGACAAGCGCGTTCAGAATGGATGTTGTTGACTATGAGATGGATCGCTCAGGAAAATACATGCCTGCGACAGTATCAGCTACTTACAGCTTCATTGACAAAATAGTTTCATCCTTTGGTGCAACTATTGCAACACTCATGATCGGACTTATAGGATATACAACTACAGCGCCTCAGCAGGGTGATCCGCTTACCTTCAATGTCAGAATAATGACCGTAATACTTCTTATTGGATTCCCTATTGTTGGATGGATCTGCACACTTCTGGCAATGAAGAATTCCGAGCTCACATACGAGAAGATGGAAGAGATCCAGAAGAGTATCGGCGAAAAGAAAAAGGCTGCAATGGGTCAGTAAAAAGCTGGAGAGGTGAAGCATGCGAACAACAATTCTTTGGAATGATAACTGGATATTTGAAAAAGAGGGAAAGAGCAAGAGTGTAACTCTTCCTCATACCTGGAATGCAGTTGATGGACAGACAGGTCCAGAGCAGTATTACAGAGGAACCTGCCTTTATAAAAAGACATTTGAAAGACTGGTAATGGAAGAAGGACAGCGGGCGTATGTGGAATTTCGCGGCGCTAACTCCTCTGCAAAAGTTGCTTTAAACGGCCGTGAGGTTGCGAGCCATGATGGCGGATATTCCTGCTTTAGGGCAGACATTACAGAGGCACTTTCAGACTCAAATGAGATGGTAGTTTCTGTTTCCAACGAGCCCAATACAAGAGTGTATCCACAGAAAGCGGATTTCACTTTCTACGGTGGCATTTACAGGGATGTTTATCTTGTGGTTGTGGATGAAAAGCACTTTGATA
This sequence comes from Butyrivibrio sp. VCB2001, assembly GCF_000423965.1. Classification (NCBI taxonomy): domain Bacteria; kingdom Bacillati; phylum Bacillota; class Clostridia; order Lachnospirales; family Lachnospiraceae; genus Butyrivibrio; species Butyrivibrio sp. VCB2001. The sequence continues at coordinate 25,775 of NZ_AUIZ01000024.1, forward strand.
TGGACTATTATGGTGGAAAAGGGCTGTACGTCACACCAAGACTAAACGGAAATGAAGCTGAAATTGAAATAAAGGCATACACGAGCGGCGGAGATCGCGTAAGAATATCAATAGATGGTGTAACAGAGCAGGAGTTTGAGGTGGTTCCGGCAGAGGATGCATCCTGTGGATATGTAGCCTGCGGTAAGATCACGATAAAAGAGCCACATTTATGGAACGGTCTCAAGGATCCGTTCTTGTACAACATAACAGCAACTCTTTTGGATGGAACAAAAGAGTGTGACAGAATCTATGACAGGTTTGGAGTAAGGCAGTTTCATGTTGATCCTCATAAAGGATTTTTCCTCAACGGAGAAAGCTATCCGCTTCGAGGCGTTTCACGACATCAGGACAGGGCAGGAGTTGGCAATGCACTGACAAAAGAAATGCACAATGAGGACATTGATCTCATCCTCTCCATGGGCGCCAATTCCATAAGGCTTGCACACTATCAGCACGATCAGTACTTCTATGATCTTTGCGATGAAAAGGGCATAGTGGTATGGGCTGAGATTCCATATATTACCGTACATATGGACAGTGGAAGAGAGAACACCATATCCCAGATGAAAGAGCTGATAAGCCAGAATTACAATCATGCATCAATAATGTGCTGGGCACTTTCAAATGAAATATCTCTGCAAGGCGTAACTGAAGACCTTTTGGAGAATCACAGGATATTAAACGATATTGTCCACGAGATGGATCCTATCAGATATTCTGCCATGGCAAATCTGTTCCTTCTTGAGACAGACTCGCCTCTTGTAACACTGCCTGATATTCGTGGCTACAACCTCTACTATGGCTGGTATGTAGGCGAGATGGAGGACAATGACAAGTGGTTTGACGATTTCCATAATCAGCATCCCGATGTGGCAATAGGACTTACGGAGTATGGTGCAGATTCAGTAATTACGCTTCAGTCTCCAAGGCCTGAAAAAGGAGATTATACAGAGAGTTATCAGGCTGTTTATCACGAGCATATGCTTGAAATGTTCAGCACCCGTCCATATATCTGGGGAACATACCTCTGGAATATGTTTGAATTTGCTGCAGCAGGACGAGATGAGGCAGGAGATCCGGGCAAAAACCACAAGGGTGTCATCACCTTTGACAGAAAGCAGAAGAAAGACGCCTATTACATTTATAAAGCATGGTGGTCAGATGAGCCTTTCATCCATCTTTGCGGAAAAAGATATCACGACCGCATCGAGGATAACACAGAGATTAAGGTATATTCAAACCAAAAGTCCGTAACTCTCTTTGTTGACGGCGTAGAAGTAGGAAACGCAAGCGGAGAGCATGTCTTTAAGTTTAATGTTCCCATTAGCGGAGTTCACACCATAAAGGCTGTGAGCGGAGAACTTTCGGATGAGATGGAGATAACAAAGGTTTCCGAGCCTAATTCGGCATATTTCGCACCGGATAAGAAGGTACGAAACTGGTTTGATAAGGCAGATGAGCCTGAGGAAAAAGAGGGATATCTCTCCCTTTCAAGTACAATGGCAGAGATTCAGGCCACACCTGAAGGAAAAGCAATTCTCGACAGGATGATGGCTGCAATGACATCAAGAACAGCAGGCGGAATGGGAGAAGGCGTAGAGATTTCAGAAGCAATGCAGCAGATGATCGCCCGCCAGCCCCTTAAGAAGCTCCTGCAACAGGGCGGAATGGATATAGAATCCGACGAGATTAAGGCACTTTCAAATGCTCTTATGAATATCAAAAAGCGCTAAAACAGAGGTGTTAAATGGAAGCGGCTAAGATTTTTGAAAAAGCAAAGTGGATATCACCTGAAACCGAGACAGAACCTGATAAGAGAAAGGGAGCAGGATATTTAAGGACCACATTCTCTTATAAAGAGGGAGAGGTCAGGATATTTGCCACAGCTCACGGCTTGTATGAAATACTTATAAATGGCCGGAGTATCACGGATGCACGTCTGACACCGGGATGTGATGAGTATGATAAAAGGCTTCAGTATCAGGAGTATGAGATCACTGAAGTGCTAAAGCCCGGTGAAAACGAGATCTTTGTAACGCTGGGTGATGGCTGGTACAGAGGATGCAACGGAATTGACGGCGTGAGAAACCTCTACGGCGAGGATATTTCATTTCTGTGCGCAGTGATTGGCGATGGAGACATGGAGAATCCGATACTTGTCACGGATTGCAGCTGGGATGCCTGTGAAAACGGGCCCATAAAGCTTACAGACCTTGAGCTGGGAGAGACCTGTGATGCCGGTGCGGGCTTTGGTGAGTGGCATAAGGCCGTGGAGATGTCTTTTGACAAAAGAAATCTGACAGCCCAGAAGGCGCCATTTATCACTGAGCATGAGGTGTTTGAAGGAAGGCTCATCACTACTCCGAGCGGAGAGAGCGTATTTGATTTCGGCCAGAACCTTGCCGGTTATACGTCCTTTGTGGTAGAGAACGCCAAAGGCGGTGAGAAGATCTGTCTCGTCCACGGTGAAACCCTGGATGAAAACGGAAACTTCACGATCAGTAATTTCCAGCCCGGAGACAGGAACAAATCCGGCGGAATAAAACAGGAAATAAACTATATCTGCAAGAGCGGAAGAAATGAGTTTAAACCGCATTTTTCGATGTTTGGATTCAGATATGCCAAGATAACGGGTGATATCTTGCCGTCTGACATCCAAATAAAGAGCATTGCTGTTTATTCAGACATGAAGGAAACAGCAGGCTTTGAATGTGGCGTGGATGCGGTTAATAAGCTCTTTGCAAACAGCGTATGGTCCATGAAGTCGAACTTCTGCGATATACCGACCGACTGCCCGACAAGAGAGAGAGCAGGCTGGACAGGCGATGCAGCGGTCTTTGTGAGGACCGGTGCGTACCTGATGGACTGCAGGGGAGTTTACGAGAAATGGCTTGCAAACGTGAGGATAGGGCAGCACTCCGACGGTAAGATGGCGTATATCTGTCCCAAGAACTCAAATCCGGGCAAGATAGCAGAGATGTTTTCAGCTTCTGTTGGCTGGGGCGATGCGGCGGTTCTTGTGCCCTGGAATCTGTACAGAATATATGGCGATGAGCAGATACTTAGAGACAACTATGAAATGATGAAGAAGTGGGTGGATTTTCTCGGAAGAAGAGCAGGAAAGAGCAAGCTCAAGAACCGTTTTGGAAAGAACCCTTACAGAAAATACATCATCGACACCGGAATGGACTACGGTGAGTGGTGCGAGCCAGGAGCAGACGTTATGAAGACTATGATGGCTGCTTTCAAGGATGGCCAGCCTGAAGTGGCAACAGCTTACTATGCATATTCATCGGGGATTCTCGCCAAAATATCAGAGATTCTCGGAAATGGCGCCGATGCGGATAAGTACAAAGAAATCTCAGAAAAGGCCACAGAAGCATACAGATATCTGGTTCTGAAAGACGGGCATATAAAGTCTGACAGGCAGTGCGAGTACGTAAGGCCTCTTGCGTTTTGTCTTTTACCTGAAAAAGAGGCAGTGGAAGCTGCTAAGGACTTAAATGAGCTGGTAGTAAAAAATGACTATCATCTTAATACGGGCTTCCTTTCAACGCCTTTCCTGTGCAGTGTGCTTGCTGATTACGGCTATGTGGATACTGCATACAGACTGCTGTTGCAAAAAAGCTATCCTTCGTGGCTCTATGCAGTGGAGAAAGGTGCTACCACTATCTGGGAGACTTGGGATGGCGTCAGAGAAGACGGCACTGTCCATGATTCACTGAATCACTACTCCTATGGAGCTGTTTCCGGATGGCTTTTGTCCGGTGTCTTGGGAATCAGATACGATTTTGACAAAGTCCTGATAAAGCCGGTGCCGGATGAGAGACTTAAGTTTGCAAAGGGCTATTATGATTCGCCTAAAGGGCGCATAGTATCCGAATGGAGATATATTGAGAACTCGAATACTTTTGCTTACCACTTTGAAATTCCTGAAGGAATGGAAGCAGAGCTGGAGCTCCCGGGCGGGGAAAAGAGAATTCTGACAAGCGGAAGTTATGAGATTTAAATGGTAGTGTAAAGCAAGTTATGAAAACAGTAGACCGTCCTAAGGAATCCACCGCAAGCGGTACCCCCTTAGGACCAATTATGGAGGATAGGAAAATGAACAAGTTCGAGAACGGATTTATGCTGGGCGCTTCTACTGCAGCCCACCAGGTTGAAGGAAACAATACAAATTCAGATTACTGGGTAATGGAGAATATGGAGTATTCACAGTTTGTTGAGCCTTCACTGGATGCTGTGGATCACTATAACAGATACGAAGAAGACATCAAGATGCTTGCGGATGCAGGTCTTAACACCTACAGATTCTCTGTTGAATGGGCACGTATTGAGCCTGAGCAGGGCAAATTTGATGAAAAAGAGATTGAGCATTACAGGAAGATGATCAAATGCTGCAGGGACAATGGCGTTGAGCCGGTTATTACTCTCATGCATTTCACATCACCAGTGTGGCTTATAAAGCTCGGAGGCTGGGACAATGAGCAGGTTGTGGAGCTTTTTGCCAACTATGCCGGATATGTCACTAAGCAGCTTGGAAGCGAGATAAAGTATATCTGCACCATAAATGAGGCTAACATGAGACTTCAGATCGGAGCTCTCATGGAGAGATTTAAGAAGCAGATGATGGCAAAGATGGCAAATGCAGCTAAAAGCGATGGTGACTCCATGGAGGGACAGGTTCAGGTCGGACTTAATCTCTCTGATCCAATGGAGAAAATGAAGCTGGCAGCAATGGAGAATGCCAAAGTATTCGGAGATCCTCAGCCGCATACATTTGTTTCTGCAACAGATGCAAATGGCGATATGATAGTTATAAAGGCGCATCAGGCAGCCAAGGAAGCAATCAAGGCTGTTAATCCGGATATTCAGGTTGGTATTACGCTTTCCCTGCACGACTGCCAGTTCATAGAAGGTGGCAAGGAGCGCGCAGACAGCGACTGGAATGAGGAGTTTAGCCATTACATTCCTTATATCAAGGATGATGATTTCTTTGGACTTCAGAATTATACAAGAACTACTTACGGCCCAGATGGAATTGTGCCTGTTCCCGAGGGAACACCAATGACACAGATGGATTACGAAGTATATCCTGAGGCTCTTGAGCATGTAATAAGACGCGTGCATGAGGAGATGCCAAATGTTCCGATCATGGTTACCGAAAATGGAATTGCAACAGCAGATGATGAGCAGAGAGTTGAGTTTATCGACAAGGCAATTGAGGGTGTTCAGAGCTGTATAAATGATGGAATTCCTGTCATCGGATACTGCCACTGGTCACTTATCGATAATTTTGAGTGGCAGAAAGGTTATGCGCTTACATTTGGTCTTTGCGCTGTTGACAGGAAAACACAGATCAGGGCACCAAAGCCCAGTTTGAAGCATCTTGGAGGCTATTTGAAATAATGAAAGACACAGTACTGACGGGTGTGCAACAGATAATGATTGGTAGCAGATGCAATAGCTATGAGAGTGCACTTAGCACGCTTAAAGCTATTAAAAGTGCAGGATATGATGGCATTGAACTTAATGACTTCATGATCAAGCCAACGCCTTTTATTGTGAAGTTACTTACTAAATTTGCCGGTATGCCCACGGGGAATGGCGGAAAACTTGACTGGAAGAAGCTGATCTCAGAGAGCGGACTGAAAGTCATAAGCCTGCACAGTTATCTTAACAGTATTGAAGAAAATCCGGAAGCTGTTGCTAAGGAAGCGTTGAGCTTTGGGACGAACACCGTTGTTATAACCGGTATGTACAGGTTTGATTACGGAAATGCATCTGAGGTAAAAAAGCTTGCTGAGCGCCTGAACAATGCGGGAAAAGCTCTTTTACCCTATGGAGTAAAACTGCTTTATCATAATCACAATGTAGAACTGCAGAAGATCTCAGAAGATAAAACTGCATATGATGTGATCATCGAAAACACAGACCCTCAGTATGTAAACTTTGAACTTGATACATATTGGATTGCAGATGGTGGCGCTGATGTTACTGCCCTGGTAGACAAGCTGTCAGACAGGATGGTGATGTGGCACATAAATGATAGGGGATGCAGAAAGAAGGGGCCTTTCATTACGCCCATCCTTAAGGAAGATGCTGCTGAACTCGGAACAGGGAATATGGCCCTTGGTACTATTTTGGAAAATGTACGGGCAACTTCCAAAGTGGAAGCGATTGTTTTGGAGACCCATAAGAACTGGATCGACAATGATCCTGTAAAGAGCCTTATCGTAAGTGCAGAATGGTTCAATAAACATAAATTGATGTCCTAAAAACCTCAGGACTTCGACGGAATCTGAGCCAGAAGGACTGCAGAAAAGATTAAAATGCAGCCTGTGATCTCTTTTCCCGACATCAGCTGATGGAGTATCAGCCAGCCGAAAACCGATGAGAATACGGATTCAAGGCTCATGATGAGGGATGCGAGGGCTGGATTTAAGCCGCGCTGGCCAACAGCCTGCAGAGTGTAGCCTACACCACAGGAAAAGATACCTGTATAGAGGATGGCTATCCAGGAAGAAGGCGCAGATAAAGAGCTGATCCAGGCAGAAGGATCAGGCATAAATTCAAATATAAACGCTGCAATCAGTGAAACTGCGCCACTTACGAAGAACTGAACGCACGCAAGTGCAACGGGACTCATGATGGGAGCGTAGTGATCAACGCACAGGATCTGCACCGAGAATAAAAGAGCGCACATAAGGAGTGCCAGGTCTGCGGTTGATATTGAAAAACTGCCGCCGGAAAAAGGATTGCAGAGAAGGTAAAGACCTGCAAGGGCAATTCCTACAGCCGGCCAGAGCCAGAAACTGCATTTCCTGCCGATGAAAAGACCTATAATCGGGACCAGAACGATATAACAGGCTGTCAAAAAGCCCGCTTCACCGGCGCCGGCGCCAAGTGCGATTCCGGCCTGCTGGAAGGTGGATGCCAAAAACAGAGCAAGACCACATATTACGCCTCCAAGGAGCTTATTAAAAGGGATCTTTGAAGGCGTTATATTATGCCCTCTAAGAAATGGAAGAAGGCATACTCCGCCGATAATAAAGCGTATTCCGTTAAAAGTGAAAGTACCGACCCTGTCGCCTGCTACGGACTGAGCTACAAAGGCAGCTCCCCAAACGATAGATGCCAGCAGGAGCAGTAATGAATTTTTAATCTGAGATTCTCGAATTTTTTCCATAACAGGCCTATTATAGCAGATTGCAAAGAATTTAGAATACTTTTAGATTTGTTTTGGAGAAATGGTAGTAACATAGAATCGTTATGAAATTTGAGGTGGAATGTATTATGAAAAAGAAATTCGCAGTTATGCTTGCATGTGTTATGGCCCTTGGCCTTGTTGCATGCGGTACTAAGACAGAGGAGACAAGCAGCTTACAGGTTGAAGAGATTCCTGCAGCAGAGGAGAGCGTTCAAGTTGACAAGATCACAGAAGAACAGGCAACTCAGGCAATCCATGATTACTGCATAGAGTCTTTCCCTGATCTGGCAAATATGGAAGGTTCAGACGATTACACTCTCTACTGGGAAGCCAGCACAAATGAGAACGGCGAGATTGTAGTTCTTTACAGAGCTTACACAGGTGCACTGATCCGCTATTACGTTAACCCTGAGACAGGCGATACCTACGTAACAGAGCAGGTTCCGGGCATCATTGATGATGAGCAGCGCACAGAAGAGACTCTGAATGTAAAAGACTATATCAAATGATATTTAATCATCATTTAGGTAAATTTACACAAGTATAGAGAAGGTAATTAGGTAAAAACAGAGAAAATCGGGGTTTTAGCAAGAATAGAATATAGAACGCAAGAATAAGAGATGTAGTAATTTAGCCGGTAAATATAATTTAACTTACAAAAACAATTACTTTGTAAGGGAGGATTATATGAAGCTGAAGAAAAGACTTTTGTCACTAATTGTATCAGCCGGCCTGATTTTCACATCTGCAATGCCTGCTTACATGGTTGCAGCTGCTGAGCCACCAGGTAATGCAGGCTTTTCTAATTATGTCACAGTGTCCGGTACAAAGCTCATGGACGGGGAAAATGAGCTGAGGTTCGTATCTTTGAACTATCCGCAGGCAACGAGTGATACACCTTGGGAACATGCAAATGCCATGAAGACCTTCAGGGCAATGGGAGGAAATGTAACAAGGACCTATACAATTCCGGTGTTTAACGGGCAGAACAGCGCAACAGCGTATGTTACAGGCGTTGATAGCGAGGGCAATCTAACCTTTAATGAAGATGCTCTGAACATGCTTGATGATGTGCTGGCCAAAGCAAATCAGTATGGGATCAGGGTGATCGTTCCCTTTGTTGATCATTGGCACTGGATAGGCGGAATGGACGGCTACGTCTGGCTTGCGGGGGAGTCAGACGGGAAAGCACCGTCACAGTCGGGATTTCAGGACTGGGCATGGAGGTTCTACAGCAGTGAGAGGTGCATGGATCTCTTTAAACAGATGATCACACATCTGCTTAACAGAACCAATTCGGTTACGGGGGTCATGTACAAGGATGATCCGGCGATCCTGTGCTGGGAAACAGGAAATGAGATAGGTAACAGAAGCCAGGTCGAGAGGGACGAGGAGCTCAGCGCCTGGACTAACGAGGTCGTTGCCCATGTAAAGAGCATCGATTCAAATCACCTTGTGCTGGACGGCAGAATGTCCATGTCCCCTATGTCTCTCAGTTCTGACAATCTGGCAGACATCCTTGGCGCGCACTACTATGAGGGCAACTACGCACAGAGATGCGAAGATGATACCAGAGATGCCCACAATGCAGGAAAGCCCTTTATACTGGGCGAGTTTGGTGCAAAGGTTACTGCGCAGCCCTGTATCGATGTATTCCAGAAGGGCATTGAGAATGACACCAACGGAATCATGATGTGGAGTCTTAGAGCCCACAAGGACGGATTTGGCTACTACTTCCACAATGAGGATGGTTACTGGGCTTCCTACCACTGGCCCGGTTTCGAGGCGGGAAATTATTACGGAGAAACTGAGATAATCCGCTCAATATATGCCTATGCACAGATAGTGAACGGTAAGGCTTCAAGTTACGAAGAGGCTAAGAATATCCCGATTCCGGCGCCTGAAGATGAGGAAGCACCCCTTCTTTATTCAGAAAACGGCACTTCCCACGACAGCTCTTTTGCCGGAGGATCTGTGGGCGATATCAAGTGGCGAGGCGTTGTCGGAGGCGCGTGGTACGAGATCCAGAGGGCGGAAGGAAGTGTGACAGACCAGAACTCTGATGCTTTCGTGACTGTGGCAGGAGAAGAGGATTACATCTATGACTCCGGTAGGAACTGGGAGGATAAGGCCCACGACTGCATCGCAGGCTTCCATGACGAGACAGCCCTTGATGGACTTACCTATTCATATAGGATCAGGGCATGCAATGAATCCGGAGTCGGCCCATGGTCTAACATTGTGGTAGTAGACAATGTTAAGCACGTGGTAAAAGACAATTTGGACCTGATCGCAGTTTCCAGCAGCGACCCAAATCCCACTGAGATCAGGCGCACTTACAGCAGCGATCATTCTGCAAACATAGAGTATTCCAGCAGTTCAATCGTGAATAAGAGTGCAGAAGAAGGTTATATCGAGTACTCATCAAGGATTCCCGTGGATGAAGTGCGAATCGAAGCTGTAGCGGAAGGTGCAGCGCCAAGGCTCATGGTTTCCAAGGACGGAATCGTTTTTGAAGAGGCTGGGCTTACTCATGATGCTGGAACGACGCTCTATAGCGCATCTTCAGTTCTTTCAACAGGAAATTACTACTACAGCAGGATTTATCTTCAGGGAAACAGCAGCTGCAAGCTGGACAGTATTGAGATCACCTACAAGAATGATGGCGAGTCCTACAGAGATTTGGCTGCTTCGGATGCAGTGAGAACCAATGTAATGATACAGGATTCTGCTTTCGGGGAGGATGCTCCCAAATACTATGTTTCAAAGAGCGATAACCTGGTGCTTGCCGACGAAGGCGCTTTGAGAGGCCTTACTACATCAGGCGCAGAGAGCGGATCAATCGTTTACAAGACAGGCGATGATATCAATGCTTTCCGCGTGAGCACACTGGCAGTAGATGGCATGAGGGCGGTAGTTGAGTACTCCTTTGACGGTGTGACTTTTAAGGAGGCAAAAGAGCTCTCGGCAGTAGAAGGGGACGAAGCTACAAGCGTGGTTTACGGAGACCTTAACGTTTCGGGAGCTGTGCGAGTTATAAGGGTTACAGTTCCGGAAAACAGCCAGGGGCAGGTATTTGTAAAGCTCGTTGAGATCTCAAGCGGACGAAAGATGATCCCTCTTGCTGATTCGGCACCTTCAAACACCATCGAAGACGGAGAGTATTACACGGGTTCAGATGCGAGTCTGAATGCTGCTTACAGCATAACCTGCGGGGAAGGTGAGATCTCTTTTGCAAAAGAGCTATCAGGCAAAGACTACAGCGCGTTTGACAGCATATATCTGTGGGTGAAGCCTGACGGAAGCGGTAATGAGCTTCAGGTAAGACTTAGGGATAGTGAGAACAGAGTCTGGGCAAGTGAAAAGATTGCTCTGAGCGGCGCTGCTCAGATGAATAAGCTTGCAATTGACAAGAGCGGCGAATTCAACTGGGGAAGCGTCAGCGGAGCTGAGTTTGTCATAGCAAACAATGATGGTTCAGCCGGTGCAGATGGCGCTATTATGCTGGATTCTGCCAATGTATATACAGGCAATTACGGAATCGGCCTGGAGTACTCATTTGGCGGAGAAAGCAGCAGAGTATATATTGACAGTGTCTATGCAAGTTCATCTACAAAGGTGGATGATTTTGAGGGCTACAGCGGATCAAATACACTGCTGAACCAGGCATATTCGAGAAATACAAACGGCGGAACTTTTAATCTGTCACTGGATTCAGGCAACAAATATGAGGGTTCATATGGGCTCAGGGTTGACTACGACTATAGCGGAACGGGTTATGCCGGAGCAACCAAGACCATGGATATGCTGAATCTCAGCGGATATGACGGATTCACAATGTATCTTGATTCCGACGGTTCAGGAAACGAGATCAAAGTCCAGATGGAGACTGATACATCAACTTACGCTTACACGGGTTATATGACAGGCAAGGGGCCGATGATCATGTACATGCCCTTTAGCAAGATCATACAGCCTGACTGGGCAACATCGGGAACACCTCAGCCGATCGACAGTTCGCAGAATCTTAAGTCGGTGTCGATCTATACAAACCAGAGCGGACAGGTAGCCAGCGGAACGTTTTATGCGGATGACCTTAAGGGCGCCAATTTCGCTGAGGATCTGGCGTCAGGCGCCGGAATTTCCATGGATGAGCCTTCTGAGAAGATTACAGAATTTCCTTACAGTATTGGCGGTAGTGCATCTTATGTGGAGTATGTGACTGTAACGGTTGGTGATAAGAAGTTTAATGTACCTGTAGATGCTGATGGAAATTGGAGTTATGAGCTCACTGAGGATTTAGGGCTCTATAACACGGATGCACTCGGCCTCAAGGCAGGAATCTATTATCCTGACGGTGAAGCAGTGGCTGAGAGTGCGGAATATGCAGTTAAGCTGCACCTTGAAGCCAATGACGGTCCGGAAGAAGAGAAGTATGACAATATCATCTGGAGCTGGGACTTCGAAGAAAAAGGCGTGGAAGGCTGGACTTTTGAAGGATTTTCTCCATGGCTTGAAAGCGGAAGGCTGGTGGCATGGTCTCAGGATGGCTATGAAGCTGAGTTTTCCTATACTGTTACGGATATTCCAAATGGAGTATACGCGCTCTCAAACGATATAAAAGTAAAGAGTAACATGAACAGCGCAGTAATGGCGCTGATATCAGGGGATAGTGAAGTAAGATCCCTGCCGATCGATACTGCGGACCAGATCGTAGAGGATCAGCTCCTTGGGGAGAAGATCACTGTTGAGAATAACACGGTTACGGTCAAGTATTATGTGAATGCGCCTGTTGACGCCAATGGAGTGACTTTTGCTGTTGGGGATGTGAAGTTGTATCTTATGAAGAGCCTTGAGAGCGAGGAACCTGAAGAGAACGGTGAGTCAGGAGAGCCAGTTGAATCAGGAGAAACAGGCGAATCCGGAGATGCAGCAGGAGAGACAGGTGAATCCGGAGAAGCAGGAAATATAGGAGAATCAGAATCAGCAGGGAACTCACAAGAAAGTGGACAGCCAAGTCAAAGCGGAAGTCAGAGTGAAAGTTCAGGTGGAAGTGAGCAGCATGGCGGAAGCACAAATTCCGGTAACGAGCAGGAGAGTGCACCCCATACATCGCCTAATCAAGCTCAGACTGCTCAGGTGACCGATGAACAGGCATCAGTTAAGACTACCACTAATGTACAGGCATCAAGCAAGACTTCATCATCTACTCAGGACCAGAAGCAGAGTACGCAGCAGACTTCAAAGCCAGGCACAAAGCCGAGCACAGCTCAGACAACGATTGATGATGAGCCTGTAGCGTTGGCAGATTCTGTGGAAGAGGCATCTACATCAGATGAAGAATTGGCTGAAGAGACCAATATGCAGGAGAACGTGCAGAATTCTGAGGAGAAAGCTGATGCAGTTGAGGGAATCAATATCCAGGAGGAAGAAGTACCTGAGGCTTCATTCAATAACGTTGAGCCATCAGACAGCTCTTTTCCTATAATTCCGGTAAGTACATTAGCAGTTCTGATGATCATTGCATTAGCAGTATTCATTATAAGAAAGAGAATTAGATAAAGATATCCAGCCACTATTATCAATGTTGATGCTTAGTGGCTGGTTTTGCTATTAAAACTAATATGCTTGGTGAAATCTGTGGCAGAAGTGCGGGTTATTGCCTTCGGGACATGAAAAAAGCTTGCACAAAGAGCTATCTCTAGCTGAAGTATGTGGCAAATAGCTATATTTCTATGTCTGGGACAGGTCAAGTCCTTTTTTGTGTGTAAATTACCTTTAGGTGTTAATCAGCGTTATGCCGCCAATAGCTTCAGCTGTTCGTCGGCTATTTCCTTAAGTT
>NZ_AUIZ01000025.1:0-34150 GCF_000423965.1 Butyrivibrio sp. VCB2001
TTCGGATACATCCTTGTAACGTCATCTTCGCATATCTTTCCTATGGATGTGGTCTGAGGAACGGTATATCCCTTCTTGGGATCATACCTCCGCCCATGCTCGTAGTAAACATACTTTGTTCCCTTTATCGGCTTGTGCGATATGCCGTTTCCAACAGCCGGTGTTTCTACCGTTATATTAAGATACATGGCTCCTCCTGACGAGTGTTAATTAACTCATTATTATGATACCATATATCCAGGTTGCATGCAATAAAAACGCCGATTTTAAGCCTTTTCTTTGATAATTATCTCATCATTGTCCAACGAGTGTTAATTATCGTGGAAGTTCACAATAATCACAGCTTTGCCAGAGCTTTAACCTGCTCGATGGCAACTTTCCTAACTAAACCCTTCCTTATTGAAAAGAATGCTTTCAGTATCTCATCCGTCTCTATTTTCCTTTCCATGCGTTCCTTATCATCCTGTCCGAAGATAATCCAGTCAGCTGACACGTCAAAGAGCTCAGCATACTCTCTTATCATTGTTGGAGACAGTGTCCTTTTCTCCATCTCCAACTCCGATACAGCGCTTCGGCTTCCAAGGTGAAGCTTTCTTGCCAGTTCCTCCTGGCTCATGTTGCTCCTTGTTCTAAGCAGTCTCAGTCTTTCTCCGATGTTCTTTGTTTCCATTTCATTCTCCTTTTCCGGAGCCTGAAAACGAAGACACAACCCGCCTAGAGCAATTTCGTTCGCATCAAAAAAGAAGCCTGCAAAACGGTAATGAAACAAAACCATAAAAGTTATGGTCACATCTCCGTTTTGCAGACTCCTTGGTGCTATTTTTATTTTCAGCATATACAGCTCTAGGCAAACTCTTGGCACATGAGCGGGGCTCGTTCGACTTACGCCTCCTCATTTGGTTTCTATTTACATATAGAAGAACCCCACATTATTCTTTACTGCGATTCAGCCCTTCGTTCACATATACCTCAAACTATTCAGTTTTCAAACTTACAACAACAGCCCGATATCTTCCCCATGATGTCTGAGCTCAAAGCCAATACTATAACCTACTGATATTTCGCGTTGCTACTTCCCTGCATTCCCTGGCATATTTGTTCCTCATTAGAATAGCTTCCTTAATATCTTCCTCAGATGCCGGATGAGCGGAGTAGCCTCTGTTCTTAACACTTACCCTAAGCCACTCCCCGCAATTTGGACATTGCAGGCATCCCTTGACAACCTCAACATGCATCATGACGTAGCCACAGTTTGTGCATCCCCCATGAACTAACGTTTTTTCTGAATTCATATAATACTCACTCCTTTCATACAACAGTGCATATTATATGTAGAAAAAACTAATACGTCAGCACGAAAAAATTTGAACAGTTTAGGAACAACAATAGAACAGCCACAGAACACTTCCCGTACAACTCCATCAATCATAGTGCCTCAATTCCAGAATTCATGCCACTTTCAGTCTTCTTTAATTCCGCACACATTGTCATCATCTTCTTCATTCTCATCATGTTCATCATCATCATTATCATTAGCCGGTTTCACTATACCTGCGATGATGTCTTCCTGCTCTCTTCGAGAAGCATAGATCCAAATGAAAAGCCCGAATAGCTTGATAGCTTCTCTTTTCCTATAATCGATCACATCATCCGAAACGTTTACTTCATCAGCAAGCTGCTCATTAGTCATAGGATCGTCATCTGTGAAATATGCGCTCCAAAGAATCTTTTTATACAGTTCTCCCTTATAGCTGAAATCCGCAACCATATCCAACAGCCCAATCAACTTATCCCAAAGCCACGGCGCCCTTACAGCCTTATACACAAAAGTCGTCTGTGCCTCATTATGCTTTTTCCTATCCTTCTTCATCAACTTGAGGAATTCTCTTCTCAACTCCTGCTTATTTTTCAGAATCTCTTTTTCAGTCATTGGCGGCAGTTGTAACATTAATGGATTAAATGATTTCCTACGATCCTTATACTCTTCTAACATTTTCCTCGTCATATCAAGTACCACTGCCGGATCCAATCCAAAGCTTTTTATGTAAAAATCGATGCGTTGTTCCAATGTTGTCCTCCTCGGCATTTTATTTCCTCCATATCCTCATAAAAAAACAGGGTGACTGGTCATTCCCAATCACCCTGCGGCATTAGCTTTTTGTTTATTCAGACTTTTTCTGTTTTGAGACATGCAATTTTTGTTCAAGAGATTCTCTTGCATCATTTTCAGATGCCACCACCAAACCTTCAAGATAGCCCTCAGCAGCTTTCCTATTTGCTGCGCTTAGCTTACGTAAATAAGCCACAATTCTCGCTTCCTGTGGTGTTAAAGGCATATTCTCGGAAGTGCTCATATCAAAAGAACTAAAATCTCCAAAAGTCATCCCAAAAGCCGCACAGATACTGTTCATCAATTCCATTTTAGGGAATGTATCTCTTTTAAAAATATCTGTTATTGTAGTAGTTGTTACGCCTGCCTCTTTTGCCAGCCTGTAATATGTCCACTTACGATCATCCATCAGCATCTGAATCCTGTTTTGCACTTCCCCTACCGTCACGGATTTATCTCCTTTCCAAACGAAAGCGATCACTCCATTATTGTAGAAGAATGGTCGTGCTCAAAAAATCAGCCAGTGTCTACTAATAGTCGTTCATAGCGTACTATCCTATAAAATGGGAAAAGACCTCAAACGAGGTCTTTTCTGAAACTACTACATGAATTTTTTGTTAAATATTATTGCGATTCATCATTAGTTACTTCAGTTTTCTTCTTTCCTGTGACAATTGCTATTACTGCAACTGCGGCGTTAATCAGGCACCATCCTGACCATATTACCAGATCGCTATAATTACCATGTCCGGCAAACCCTATCAGCGCTGCAAGTCCAAAGATAATAATAAGTGCTATATTGCCACCTTTTCCGGAACTCTTTCTTGTAGCGATAGAAACAATTCCGCCAGCAAGCATCAGGATAGCAACTATGATTCCGGCAGATCCCGACGAACCTCCATTCTCCTCAAGCGCATTTACCACGCCTGCTGCACAAGACTGGAATGCCACAATTATAAAGAATACAATTGTCAAAATCCCTGCCACCAACTTCCAAATTTTCATAAATCCTATTCTCCTTTTACTTTAGAACTTAATTGTTATAACATCCGAATCAAAAACTGTATCCCAAGATTTCAGGTCAAAGATATGGAAGAACAGCTCAACATCGGTGATATCCGTTATTCCATTCTCTTCCAGGCTTGAATTGAAGAATGTTACCGCACTTATTGCTTTCTTCCCAGCAACTACATCTTCAGACATGGAAGAATCTACCATGAATCCATTTACCGATACATCCCTTACCTGGACAGTAATGTCCTGATCAGAGTTGTTCTCTATATAAAGGATGACTCCTGGACCGAAGAAAGAATTTTTATCAGAAAGGCCCTTGCCTACAATCTTCACTCCATTTGTATCTACCAGGACTTCACCAGAGTCATCGTAATTCTGAACGTATCCTTCTGCGACGGATGTATCAATTTTTATCACATCCGTATCTACTATCTCATCCCAGCTCTCTGAATCAAAGATATGGAACAAGAACTCCATGGTCGCAATCTGCTCAATACCGCATTCCTTAAGTCCTGACGTCTGGAATGTCAGTCCATCATTTGCTTTCTTCCCAGCAGCCACATCAGCAGACATCATAGTTTCAACCATGTAGCCATTTACGTTTGCATTACGTGCCTGTACTGTAATTCCCTTAGCAGAATTGTTTTCAATTAGAAGAGTGAGCTTTGTACCTGCCCACGAATCCTCAATGCCTGTCGCTGTAATCTTGATATCATTATCATCATAGAGAACCTGCTCTTCAATTGTTACAGCTGATGCCTCTTCCTTTTTTTCTTCCTGAGCCTGCTCTGCAGCACCTGCCTCTGTACCACCCGCGTCTGTTTCTTTACTTTCTGAATCAGAGGACGTTGTGACACTGGATATCTGCTTATCACCATCAGAGCTTGAAGATGAACCGCTTCCAATCGCCATGCCTGCAAAAAGCACAAGACAGAGTAATACAGGTAACCATTTCATTTTGTTTTTCATATATTGCTTGCCTCCTCATATTGTTTTTTTATAATAAGCGCAGCAATTGCTTCAGCTGTTGCCTCGACCAATATATCAATTACATCAAATGTTCCCGGGATTACTGGGGAGAGCTGAATAACCTCCATGACTGTAGAAAACACTACTGCAATCACAAAAGCTGTTTTAACTCTTGCTGCATTACTACCTACTGCTAAATACAAAGCAAAAACTAAAGCGTATGCCCAAAGGATATCTGACATGTAATACCTGACGAGCCAGGCAAGACCTCCATCGATATTACCTATCCCTATATGTATGGACATTCCCCAAATTGACCTGACTGCCTCCACGAAAATCACATCCGTAGATGTGAACCAATAGATCACTGCCCCAACAAGCAGTGGAAAGATAATGTTAAAAATACAAAATGTTTTTTTCTTCATATGATGCCTGCTTTCTTATTGAAAAACACGGCATATAATCCGTATCAATGTTACGTTTTAAACAAAATAACGTAACCTTTAAATCATTATAACAAGGAGTTTTTCTCTCCGTTGCCCCTGTTACGGTGGCAATTTTCAATAATTACTCCTGTACTCCACTTGTCCTTAAAGGTAAGTGTCCATGCTCCTTAAGAAGTCCATTCACATCAATGATGCTTCCTGGTCTTTCATTGAAAACAATCATGATCAGTGCATCTCTCTCATCCTTGGCATAGAGCTCGGACA
Organism: Butyrivibrio sp. VCB2001; assembly: GCF_000423965.1. Taxonomy (NCBI): domain Bacteria; kingdom Bacillati; phylum Bacillota; class Clostridia; order Lachnospirales; family Lachnospiraceae; genus Butyrivibrio; species Butyrivibrio sp. VCB2001. The sequence continues at coordinate 4,804 of NZ_AUIZ01000025.1, forward strand.
TTCCATATTTTTTCAGTGCCCTCTGTGTCTCAGAAAGAGTAAATTCCGCAGCATAGCAAAGCCTTATAATGACATCCCTCTGCTTAGTATGCTTTTCACCGGAAAGTAGCTTATAACCATATCGCTCCGGAACATCGGCGTTAAGGAATACTGTCTGCTGCGATATTCCTTTTTGAGACATCAAACCTTTAACATATGTTGAGAACGAATTTGAAGCTGAGAGCATACTGTCCCGGTTATCCTCCACAAAGCTGTCATAGTCTGACAGATGTGTTTTTCCTAAAACCTTCTCAAGTTCTTTAGTCTCTTTTTCCTGCATATGAACCTCCAAACAGTGATAAAATATAAACATCAGCAGTTGTTTCGAAAGGGGATGTATTAGTGGATCTTGAACAGCGCCTTTCAATTTCATATTACAAAGTGGTGGCCACCATCAATGAGCCTCATAAGATCTACCTTGTACAGCATCAGGACACAGGTAAATTCTTTGTAAAAAAAGTACTGGATGTATATTCAATTGATGTATATAAATACCTAAAGGAAAACCCGATAGTCGGAATTCCACAGGTAATCGATTATTTCGAAGATAATGGCACTCTTACAGTGATTGAAGCATTTGCTCCCGGAACTACTCTTAAGGAAATCATCGAATCCGGAAAACTATCCACAGAGCAAATAGGTCATTATATGATCAACCTCTGTGATATTCTGGAAAAGTTGCATTCTCACAATCCACCTCTGATACACAGAGATATCAAGCCATCAAACATCATAATCACTCATTACGATAATGTGATGCTTCTGGACTTCAACGCCGCAAAATACAGATCTTCTGATCAAGACCGCAGTTCAGATACAGTACTACTTGGCACTCAGGGGTATGCTGCACCTGAGCAATATGGTTTTGGTGAGTCCTCACCACAAACAGATATATACTCACTTGGTATTATCCTTAAAGAAGCCTCTGAATCTCTTGCAATTAACACCCACAAGTTTGATTCCATAATCAGCAAGTGTACTCAGATGGATCCGTCCAGACGTTTTCATTCTGTAAAAGAGCTAAAGGTTGCTCTCATGAAAGCTCTGGGCAATGACCTATCATCAGAAGCTGAACAAGTATCTCTGACATCAGTCCTTCCGCCAGGATTCAGAACCATGACTCCCGGCAAGATGATAGTGGCAATTCCGGTCTATATAATGGTCTTCTGGCTGTGCTTGTCATTAGAAGTAAAAAACACGTTTGGACCGGCACTATGGCTTGAACGGATATTCCTCCTACTGATCATGCTCGGTGACATTCTAATCGGCTACAACTACCTGGGAATACAGAAGATATTCCCACCCTGCAGGAACAGCAACAAATTCATACGCGCAATCGGCGCTGCAGGTCTAATAGCCATTTACACTATTGCCATGTTTTTTCTACTGATGTTCCTGGAAATAATCATTTTCCATCCCGGTAGTTGAAATATATCACAAAGCGTTTACGTCCGTTGCCACTGTAGCGGTGGCAACTTTTTTACTATAAAGCAAAAAGGAAGATAGCTACTGCCATCTCCCCATCTATATGTCACCCAACAAATAACTTCATATGCAGCTCATCTGCATCTGATGACTATATCCTAGCGCACAAGGTGTCCAATAACTACGCCTAGGTTGTCGAACTTGCGTTTGTCATCTTCCTATGGCCATCACAAAAAAGGTGCCCTAAACTCTATGTTAGGGCACCAATTTTACTTTTGCCTGTTAAGCCATTCGTACATTATTTCAAATCTGATTTCTTTTCAAATCCATCAAGTTTCTCAAACTCATCTACCGGCATGGGCTTGTAGAAGTAATACCCCTGCATTTCCTCACATCCAATGCTTCCTAGGAAATCTGCCTGTTCCAATGTCTCCACACCCTCTGCAATGAGGGAGGTTCCAATAGCTTGGAGCATCTGAACCATGTAGCTAAGTATCGTCCGCCCCATCTTTTGATCTCCAGAGCCTGTGATGAATCGAAGATCAAGCTTAATTCGATCTAAAACTACTTCTTTTAACATATTTAGTGATGAGTATCCGCTACCGAAATCGTCCATCTCAACTTCAAAGCCAGCCTCACGAAGCTTAGTGGTGGTCTTTATGATGACATCTGAGTTCTCAACATATGCGCTTTCCGTTATCTCAATACGAAGTTGACCAGGCGATAGGTTATAGAACTCTTTTAAAGTATTAAAATGCTCTGCCACATCGGGGTTCTTTACAATATCTTGTCTTGAAAGGTTTACAGACACACAAATATCTCTACCCTGTTCATTCCAACGTCTTAAGTCTTTGCATACAGTGTCCCACACATGACAATCAAGATCGTAGATGAGCCCTGCCCCCTCAAGAATAGGAATAAATTCTCCAGGAGAAATATTCCCACTCTTTTTACTGTTCCACCGGCAAAGAGCCTCTGCACCAGTTATCTTTCCTGTCTTATAGTTTACCTGTGGCTGATACCATACCTGTATTTCCCCTGACTCAACAGCTGCAGGAAGACGGCTTACTATTCCTGCGCTTTGCTTACCTCTGTCCCACTGCGTTGGATTATAAAACTCAAATCCTTCTTTCTTGGTTTCTCTTACTTTTCTCTCGGCAATACGGGCATAGTCGAGCATCTTATCTACGTTTATATCCTTATAGTCATCCGGCATAAGAACATATATGCCGGTGCAGAACCTTACAATGAAGTCTTTGCCGCGATCTTTTAAGTAATTACGGACAGGGGCTAGAACATATTTTTCATCCTGAAGAATCTGCTCATTGCCACCCATGCAGCGAAGAATTACAAAGCGGTCTCCATCATACCTTCCAATGGCCTCTTTATCCGTAAGAATTTCAAGACTTCTCTCTGTCCAGAACTTTAGCAGCTCATCTCCCACTTTCCATCCAAAGCTGTCGTTGATAAACTTGAAGTCCTTTATGTTGTTATACGATATCGTATATGCCGTATCTGGGTTATTGATAAGGAGTTCCTCAACCTTTTTCCTGAAACCATTGTGACTAAGTACGCCGGTGAGAGGATCAATATCCTCCATTAGTCGCATCTTTTCCTTCTGTTCTTCGAAATATGATTTCTGTCTTAAGACAATCATAATAACAAGCGCAATAAAAAGAATAGTCCCGACAATAAGGAAATACTTATATTGATACAGGTAATCCCAGAAAGAGTACACATATAGATCTCTAGTAGTGTAATCAAGGGCTATAGCCTGCTTTTTGGTTTCAGGAATAGCTGTAATTCCTTCATTTATAAGTTCAATGCGTTTTCTTCCCTCTGCGGTATCAAGCGTGCCGGCACGAAAATCCATTGAAAACATGGCAGAAGGCTGTACTTTAAGATCCTTATAGGATGGTTTTTGAAGCACATAGCTCCAAGTATATGAGTTATGCAAAAGTGCATCTACTTCGTTTTTTCTAAGCGCCTTAATGCAGTCAGCCATGGAATCGTAAAGGATTATCGTTATTCCAGGGTATAACTGTTTTACAGTTTCTGCGACTCCGCCCTGTGATTTTAACATTCCGATTCTAATGGCACTTATGTCAGAAATAGACTGTTTACCAGTATTGACAATGGTAAATGGGGTTTGTATGAGATTTTCTGATACGATGGTTGCGTCCCCAGATGCGCTTGTAACAGCACTGCCAAAGGGCATAACCAAGTCATACTCAGTATTATCAAGAGCTTCTTTAAGATTAGGTTCACTTATGGCCTTGAATACGACCTCAAAACCAGCTTCCTTAGCGGCTGATTTCATGAGATCTACTCCGATTCCTACGATTTCACCGGAATCGCTGTCAATGTAAAACATAGGACATCTGTCTACAGGCACACCAATTGTAAATTCGGTAGCTTGGGAATCTGTTGATGCAGAAACAGGCATCAAAAAGATACACATAGAGATTACCAGGAAAAGAACAACTATGCTCATAGATTTAAAGATCCACTTTATGTCCAAAATACCCCCACCAAATTTATTACCTTTACTATAAGATAACTCCTACTTAATTCTAACACTATTATGTAAATATTCGCTAAAAAATGAATAACAAATCGATAAATACTTCTATATAACTGAATTTCTCAATAAAAAAGCTCCACCGCATCTCTGCAGTGAAGCCCATTTGTCCATATTCAGTTAAATGCCTGTCTTCCTACAATTCTGTAGCTTTTATTCCACTTTTGCTCAACGCCTCTCCAGCTGTAAGTGAGTTCTCCATTCGGATAAAGGCAGATTGACTTCGATGTTATCTCAGAAGGATTATCTTTGGAGTCATAATATGCTCCTCCACTTGCCCTCTGGGACATCTTTTTGTAAACGAAACCATCAATAGTTATTACTTCCGGGAACTGTGTGATCATGATCACTCTCCATTGGAACAAATAAAGTTTACGGGTTTCTTATACATAATATTGTAGTACCACTATTGTCATAATACAAGATAGTGTATTTAATTATTCATAATGTTCAGACATCACCTCTCCATCCTGTGAACAATATGGCACAGGAAGAGGCGAGTCTATCGAATATTTGGAAAGCTCTTTTTGAGCTATTTCGTGGGAGGTTTGCTGCCAGTAAAAATGCCTGCTGGCAGCATATGTGTTATGAAAATATGTGTGGGGGAAAACATCTCTGTTCCTTATGGATACATATTATATGCTCTGCCTTAAATTATCCTAAAAAAATGATGTGGAAATCGTGTCCATCACATTTAACCTTTAACCTTTTTATCATGCATTCTCTAAAATAGGAAAATAAGCCGGCTTATCACACTACATCTGTCATATATTTTCGCTATACTCTGCTCTACCATAATATTAGTAATAGTTCACCTTAGACACTTATGGAGGAACAGTTATGTACGACATGAGAACAAGAGAGATACAGGAAGCAATAGAAGCTGCTGATGTGGCACTTGACCATCTTGAAAGGGCAAAAAGAAGCCTCTCAAGCGCAAGTGGATGGGGACTTTTTGATACTCTTGGAGGCGGATTTATCAGTGGTCTGATCAAGCACGGCAAAATGAGCGATGCTGAGCATGAAATAAACGAAGCAAAGAAAGCGCTAGCCAAGTTTTCCAAAGAACTTCGTGACGTTGACGGATATTCATCAGTTCATATTAATGGATTTTTGACATTCGGTGATCTTTTCTGCGACGGATTCCTCATGGATGTGATTGTACAGTCCCAGATAGGGAAGGCGAAAAGAGAATGTGAAAATGCCATATCTCAGGTTACAAAAATCCGTAATGACCTAAAAAGAATGCTTTAATTTTTTTACTATAATTATGTATTAAAGGGGATTTCACAAATGGAAAAACTTGAATCACAAATCGCAGAATTTGTCGGAAATTATACGCGAAGACATGGATATCCGCCAACTGTAGAGGAGCTTATAAACACGTTCGGTATCTTCCATATCATGTGTGTGATGTTTTATGTGCTGAGCCTGTACAGAATTGGTATGATTAGAAACTCACTGTTCTTTGGAACTGGCAATCTTCAGCTCATTACAATGAGGCTTAGTAACTGAGGTGGCTTTAACTAAGCCCTCTTAACATTTTTCATTCAACGGCATTTTGTTCGTAGCTCCACTTTGCAATTTCAGCTATAAGTTCGTATGGAATCTCTTTGTTATATGGAAACTGTATAGCACCTTTGCTGGTATTAAAATCAGTAAGCCTTCCGGCGAATGCTTCTATTGCATCAGGACCGGGATAAATTCCTAAGTGTTTCTTTGCCGGAGCAAAATGTATTATATTTTTACCCTTTCTGAATGTCGGCATATTCCATGAAATACACTCTTCTGCATCAGGAATGGCTTCCCTGATTGTTTTATATACGTCATTAAGAATCTCTTTGATCTTTGGATCCGACTGTAAATTGATAAAATCAGTGATTGTCATGCACTTTCCCTCTCTATTAAGCATTTCTAGGGCAACGCTCTATATTTAACAACCATATCCTCGTTTTTGTCAATAAAAAACTCCCCCACTACCCATGAATAGCGAAAGAGTTAATTATATTTAGTATTCCTGCGAATCCAAGTATTCTTCTGAAATATACTTCTCTATTTCCGCATATCCCTTTTCACCTATTCCCTTTATACTTCCAAGTGTACCCTTGTTGTATATATGTATTAGGGCAAAAACATCGGTTATATTGTTTCTGCGCAGAGCCCAGCATGTCCGGTTGCAGAAGCCACAGGACTCAATTGCTCTTTCTTTGTATATATTCTTTTCCGTAATTCTTTTTCCCACTTTTGTTTCCTCTGCTACATCAGGTCCCAAAAGCATTATATCAACGTATTATAAACCCATAATAAACGTTATATTATATATAAATTAACTCGCAGCTCCCTATGTAAAAACTGGTAAGTTTTAGTTAATAACCATAAGAATATAAACTGACCAAAACAAAGCCGCATATAATTCCAACTATCAGTCCGGTAAAGTGTCCGATTGAGTCTATCCTCTTTGATGTAGTCATTGCGATAAGAAGGATTATTGTCGGTATAAGAGATCTTATGCCTCCAAACCCAAACACTCTAAATGCGATCACCATATATATCCCCAATAGACCGCATATCACTCCGGATGCTCCAATGGAATATGTAAAAGGCGAGCCTTTTTTATGGAAACGTGCGGAAAAATACCCTCCGAACAGCATGATTACGATGTAACATATAGAATATAGTTTTGTAGAAAGGACATGCTCAAGGACTGTTCCAATGTTATAAAGCGAGTACATATTACAGGCAAGATGCAACACTTCCTTCTGGGTAAACGCACTGCTCACTATCCTGTAATACTGTCTGTTCTGTATAGTATCCATATATGAAGATCCGAGCATTTTTACATCAAACGCCCGAAGGTTTACCAAGGCAAATATAATGATATTGATCCCAATGATGACAATAGTTGCGGGAGAATTAATAAATATGCTGTTCATTTAACTTCTACTTCCTTTATGCCTTTAGCCCAATCAAGAATCGGTCTTGCGTCTGGAACAAACAGCTCCTTTGGAATAGTATCTCTGTCAAAGAATCTATGCTCCAATGCTTCACCATCGGGAACCGATATTTCTCCCGAATAATTTGTCGTAATAAAAATAACGGAGAGTGAATATACCACGTCTCCGTTAGGATATTGTATTTTCCTGTCGGAACCTGAATATAGTCCAAAGAGTTTTAAATCCGAAACAAGGATTCCAGTTTCTTCGTTCAGTTCTCTTATTGCTGCTTCTACATATGTTTCTCCAGGTTCAAGAGCCCCACCTGGTACACACCACTGTCCGGTGTCACTCCTTCTCTGAAGAAGAAGCTCTCCCTTTTCGTTTTCTATTAACACGCCACATCCGACAGTCATAACCAGATCATGACCTACGTGCTTTCTCATTTCTGCAATATAATTCATCTGTTCATTCTCCCATCACCCTTGATGAATCTATTTCCAATCGCTTACAATCCTCTTTATTTCTGTAAAAACAAAATGATCAGTTAAAGCATGGCTGAGAAGTCGTCACATGATTCGACTTTTCAGCCTTTAATCTGCCCTATTGGGGTTCTTTAGGTTTTCACAGTCCGGAGGCGAATTTACCAGGTCATTGTTTCTGACCTTACAGGAAGCATTCCGGCAATCCCTGCATCTAAAGCTCACATGGTTGCCATACATCCTCTTACATGACAGTGAGCAGAACATAGCTCCTCCATGTTGGGCTGTAAACGTCCTTCCACAATTAACACACAATCTGGGAACATTTCTCGCCATAGCATCTCCTGCTTAGCTTGAGGGAAATTGTGACCTTACCTCAATTTTAAGCCTGCTATTCCCTCATAAATCTTTACAAACTCGATGGACATCTCTCTTGCATTAACGCTATCCTGCCCGTCAAATCCATGGCCTGCACCACGTATCTCTTTAAGCGTGGCATATCCATAGTTGGCTGCAGCTTCCCTTGAATACTCTATTGGCACCACGTCATCCCGGTCCCCATGTATAAGAAGAACCGGCTTCCCAAAGCCTCTTTGGAGCTGCTTAACATCTATATTCTTTGCGACATTATCATATTCAGCAGTTATTTCCCTGCCAAACATGCTCGAATTTCCTGTTTCCAGTCTTTTTCTGGCATCGTCCGGTATGACAAATGCCGGATACCACAGGATAAGACCCTTTATATCACTTTTCCTTCTTGCGCCAACAATGGCCGATACAAAGCCGCCCTGGCTTCCCCCTGGAGATATATGGCTTCGCTATTGATATACGGGAGCTCTATTACAGTATCAAGCACTGCATCAAGATCGGCAGCTTCCGTCTCAATAGTCATATTTTTCATATCTCCGTCACTTGTGGATGCTGTTCCACCTCCACAGAAGTCGAAAAACACGCAAACAATCCCACTTTCTGCAAAACCTTCCCCATGATGGATGCGTAATTCTTTTAATCTGCTCATTTATTAAACTCCTCGTACAATGCTTTTTTCCTTTAAATTATAACATTCTGAGGTGTTTAGTAGAAAAGGCACCCGGTACTGATTGTACCGGGTGCCTTAAAATAAAGCTTTTTCATCCTTCAATAGCTATCAGATTCTTTTCCGGGATCTTCTTTTCCAGGGCTTTCTTAGGAACTGTCACCGTAAGAACTCCGTGCCTGTAGGTTGCCTCGATATCGCCCTTCTCTACATTGTCTCCAATATAGAAGCTCCTTGTCATGGATCCTGCATATCTCTCCTGACGGATAAGTTTGCCCTTCTTGTTCTCGTCCTTATCAAGGCCCTTTGCTGCGCTGATGGTAAGATAGCCGTTATCAAGTTCTACTGTTATCTCTTCCTTCTTGAAGCCTGGCAGGTCAACTGATACTTCGTAGTTATCATCCTTTTCCCTGATATCGGTCTTCATCATCCTGTTTGCTTTTCTTCCATAGAGCTTACGCTCCATGTTCCTCTCCATGTCGTCAAATTCATTCATTGGGAATCCAAACAGATCATCGATAAAATTCTCTTCAAAAATACTGGGTGCTAACATAATACATACCTCCTTTGCATCAAAAACATTATCTATGTTAATGAGCAATGGGACGGAGGGTTTAGATCTTAGGAAAGTTAAGTCCTAACGGTCTTCTCTGTTCCTTTGTTCTACGAACACTATAACACCGCAATTAGCACTCGTCAATAGAGAGTGCTAATTTGGATAAAATAGTATTGCACTTCTTATTACAAATTTATCATCCGGACATAAAATAGAGGCATCCCTTAATCTAGTACTGTTAATCCTTTATATGATGTGATTCCGCCTATGCTTCTGGCTCTTTTATAGCCAAAAGTCTTCAGTTTCTTTACAGCGCTTATGCTTCTGCTTCCTCTTAGGCAATATACATAAATCTCCGCTTCATGATCCTTTATGATATGGTACTATTTGGGGAGACAGGACATGATGACTAAATGCTTGGTTCTGGTATAAAATCGGAGGACGTTAAATCTGATACTGTTTCTCCAAAATTATTTCCCTCTGCAGATGTTACATGTTACAAGCAGAGGGAAATCTTAGACATGTGCACTTACCACATATGGATTATTACTTGTCACCAATACGCCTGTAACTTGCAGCCATGGAACTATCTTTACCACCTTCATGCTTTACTATAAGCGTTGTTCCTCTAACACTCAATGCATATGTACCTTGTTGGTAACCAACAATAAGCACTCCTCGCTCTTCATCAAAGTGCGCGTTAGTTCCGATCCAGGCATTACCATCGATCTTCATAAAACCCCAATTATTCTTTGAAGAACTCCATATCTCTGTTCAGTTTATCAGCAATATCCTTAAGACCATTTGCAGAACCAGCGAGAGTTGTAACTGTAGCCGAAAGCTCCTGCATGGATGCTCCTGTTTCCTCGGATGATGCTGCATTTTCTTCTGAGATTGCAGAAAGAGCGCTCATAACATCAACAACTGCATTCTTTGATGTATCGCATCTTTCAGCACCACTACTTATTGTCTGAACACCTCCAACAGTATCATTTATATCATTTATCATACCATTTATGCTTTGAATGGTCTCTCCAAGAGATGCCTGTTGTTCAAGGTTGGCGTCTTTGACATCCTTGGCTGCCACAACTGCTGCTCCTGCCTGTTCAAGAAGTTCTTCCATCTGCTTTTTGATATCATCAGCCATGATCTTAGAATCTTCTGCGAGTTTTCCGATTTCCTGAGCTACTACTGCAAAGCCTTTTCCTGCATCGCCAGCTCTTGCAGCTTCGATTGAGGCATTTAGTGATAAGAGGTTTGTCTGTGTTGCTATATTTGTAATACCCTCTACCTTTTCTGAGATGGTATCTACTGCATCCTGTGTCCTATGGATTGTCTCTGATATTTCATCTATCTTAGCCGTCATTTCACCGGAAGATTCCTGTAAGCTTGATAGTGATGCACTTGATACTTCCGAAGCCTCTTTCATCTTGCCCGCAAGACTTTCGAGGTTACTTGTCGAAGTCTGCACATCACCTACCGCATCACCGATATATCCTACGTTTGTTGATGCGTTCTGAATTTCATCTGCCTGCTGGGTAGCTCCAGATGCAATCTCCTGAACTGCATTTGATACGTCCTCTGCTGTCTGTGATATCTGATTAGCCATATCTGAAAGCTGGCCTGAGGATGTTCCTACTGCCGAAGCTGACTCTCTGATATTACCAACAATTTCTTTAAGCCCATCAATAAGAGTATTGGTATCATTTAGTGCAGACCCAATCTCGTCATTTCTGTTCAGGTACTTTTTGGCTTTTACAAATCTTCCATCGGCAAGAGCCTTTATGCTCTTACTTATCTCTCCTACTGCTCCAGCCATCGCCGTAGCTGACCTAAAGGCTACAAGAACAGCTACTATTAGGAGTGCTACACTTATGATTGCCATGATCATAATGGACTTGTTTATCTGTGCTGATACCGACTCTCTTGATACTCCGGTAAAAGCCATTGCGTAAACATTACCTGCATCATCTTTAACTGGCACGTAAGCTACAAAGTAAGGTTTTCCCGCAACCTGAGTATTCGTTGATGAATACGTATGACCGTTATTGATTACTTCCTTGATAACCCCGTCTGCTGCTTTTGTGCCGATAACAGAAGATCCAAGAGACGAGTTCTTTCTGGTATCTCCATCGAACCAAGTATAATCATATCCGGTAAGATCTTTTAGCATGGTCTCATTCTCATTATCGCCTGCCTCTCTGTCAGTTACATGTACTGCTATATCCTTATAGACATAGGCAGATGCCATGAGTCCTTTTTGAATTTCTTCCTCCATGCCTGCTTTCATAAACAATATTCCGAGTACCAGGATAACTGCGGATAATATCACTGCAGGTATGACTGCCATTGCTACGATCCTTGCTTTTACTGAAAACCTTTTGTTTTGCATTTTTCTTTTCCTCCTCATGGGTTAAAATTGCGCTGGTCATTTTACGAAAAGCTTTTTAGTTTTTCTTTGCCAGTTTTTGCGCCCTTATTCCCGTTCTCCTTAATGGAGTAGTGAGGGCTTTTTCGAGACTCCAGTAGTTCCCTATCCTGCTTTCATATGTGTCGATGGGAAATTGTAGCTTTCACACATCTTTGAAATTGTCGGGTATTTGTTTCCCGATGATCTCTGCACTCCTTTCCTTGATTTTTCATTTTATCCTCCATAAAAAGCAGTTGTTTACCACTTAATATTATCGGAGATTAAACTAAATATTTTTATATCTCTGACTAATATTTAAGTTGATAAAGCCAATAAATGCACCCTGTTACGGGCGCTGTTTATACGTGGGTTTTGATAAATGCTTGGGAATATCTATCACTTCGCCTTCTTCATCAAAGCCTTCATTTTCAAGAGCAGCCTTCGCCAAAACCTCCAGCTCCTGCAAACCTTTAAGGTCATTGCAGTTATAAGAGATAACGATTCTGTTCCAAAGATCCATTAGTTCCTCAGAAGTGGTTACTGAAGGGTTTATATCAGGATGTATCTTTTTTACAAGCCGGTGATAAATGCGTTTTATTTCCAGTATGTCCTTTTCCGTTACGACTTCAGACTTAAGAGAAGCTTCATGCTCCTTAACCATATCATCAAGCTGCGCCTGGAACTCTTCCATCTCTTTTTCAAGGTATAATCGCATTTATGAACGGTCTATCCAACCTAACAACCTTCGGATTGCTCATCGGAGCGCATCCAGCAACAACAAACATAGCAGTAGCTGCAGCTGCTTTTGTACCTCTACGGTCCACTTCTATCCTAGCTTTATGAATAATCGAATCTGCCCTCAGCACTTCACTGGAAAGCGGGGAAAAATCTGCCTCTGAAGAAAAGATTTTGTTGATTCCCATATCTTTAAGCAGTTCTGTTAGATCCGTTCTGAATTCGCCATTAAATTCCGGCATATCCACAAAAACCTGATCATATGATGCAGAATCATAAAGTCCTTTGAAATCTATTTTTTCAACTAACCTTCTAAAGATACGTTCATTGTGGTCATTCTTAGGCAACAAAGCCATGAAAGAATACTCCCTACAATATGCAGAAACATATACTCTTAGTCAACATTACTTGTCGCCTATATGCTCTTTACTTTCGTAAACGCGCTTTCTACAATTATTTCCGAGGTGAAATAGCATGAATAAAAACAGTTTCGTTGATATAGAGTTACAAAACTATTCTCTGGAGGAGTTCGCTAAGACCTTTTCAAATGTAGTCAGGGAAACCCGCCAATTATTTGGTATGACTCAGGCTGAACTGGCTGAATTATCTGGTCTTAATAGGAGCACTATCGTCAAAGTAGAAGACCCTCTGCAGTCAGGAACTACCCATATGAGTACGATGCTTGCGATAATAAAAGTTCTCAAGATCAACCCCAACCGGATATTTTACCCGGAGATGACAGAACTCAATTCCCCGAAACAAATTCTTATGGACTATGTGTCCGTTTGTTCAGAAGAAGAACTTAAATTTGTGAAACCGCTGATAGAAGCTTACGTCGAGGCAAAAGGGCAATAAAAGAGGCGGTCCGTGATGAATCTCACCTCAGACCGCCTTCGCCGAGTACTATCTATTTTCAACTGGACTGATTACCGGCTTACCATCCCTGTCCAGCATGGGTGTAAGTCCTCCAGCATATCCACTTGCATGGAACACGTAGTTAACACCTGTGTCCTGGTCAACCCAGATCTCAGTAACATTAACTGCTCCCTGTGAATAAACCTTTTTAAATCTTTTGTCCATTGTCATTTCCTTGTCCTCTTTCATTTTCAGGCCCTGTCCAGAAGGCTAAAGAGCCCAACAACCAACAGTACCGGCAATGCAATAGCAACAAGTCCTTTAAATACAAGGCCCACAAGAATAAGTGGAAGGAACACCAGTGTAAACATAACTTTGATGATGCTCCAGCTTGCTCTGAATGCAAAGCCAATCATTTTTCCAAAAATCCAAAAGAAAAATATGATAAAAAGCAGCGACAACATGATTCCTCACCTTCCTCTCTCAAATTAAAAACCATTGTCATCTGTTGCTTGATGATGAATTCATTATATTTCTGTCAGAGCAAAGATTACATGATTATATCAGCAAAAAGATGTATGTTATTTCGCTATTTGTGAAAACACTTTTAGATCCAAGCAAAAAAGAATCAGCTCCAAATCCATCCCTGAATTCTTTGCTGATCCTCTCTTTTTCTTTCTTGCGGTTGTAGGCCTTTCCGTTTGGAACGCTCCTTGTTACTGGATTGAGATCTCCCCAGGTGCGTCTCTGTTTGGAATGGTACTCTTTTTGCTGTTTCTTACTTCGTTTGTCCAGTGAAACATATTTACTCATTGTCTTTCCTCCGTTTCTTCCTTCTGAACCTTCTTGTTATATTTTGATGCAGGAATACCGAACAGTAAACATACCGGTATTATCGTAGCAACCAAAACAAGAATCAATAAAACCTGTGCAGTCATTATTATAAGCCCTCCAACAATTTTTATGTTGAAATCATTATATCTTAAGCCGGAAGGCTCATATATATCTATATCGGTGATTATCAGGCATTTAATTTACTATCTAGGCAAATCAAAAACTTATTCTTATCACCAATAGTATCTGCGTCTATTTGTTCTTTTTCCTTGTTATGGTTCTTCCAGGTATCTAACCTCTTTGCCATGAGCTATAGCGTACTCTATCTCACTCTTGGTACTCGATCCCACGTAACCTCCGACGTTGATTACATAAATAGAATCCGCCATGTCTATTTTAGCCTTATGCATTGCATCCAACATCTCTTTTGTCTTTGTAAGAGTGCCCTCGTCCATGTTCTCCCAGACTTCCTGATCGCCGGAATGGCCAAAGAGCCCCACGCTGATGACAATGTTTCCCTCAAGCGTGAGCTTTTTCTGAGCCTCCATGAACTGCTCTTTAAACCTGGTACTTCCACACAATGTTATTACCGGATACTTCCCCTGCATATTTTCTCCTCGTGCAAATTTAATCGGTATTTAATATATATTTCAATGCAATTATAGTATGATAGAAACACCTCTTGTATAGGTTTTGGGATGCCTATACATATCATAAGACAGGCCGATGCAAACCGTTTTCCGGTTCCCTCGCATCGGCTTGAACTCGTTTATATAAGAATTCCCTCAAAATGGTCGATCTCATGCTGGATTATCTGCGCTGTGAAGTCCTTATACTTACCATGCTGTGGCTTGAAGTCCTGATCAAGATAATCCACCTCAATCTCCTTATATCTGGTGCAGGGTCTTACTCCATCGAGAGAAAGACAGCTCTCTTCTGTCTGATATTCTCCACACTTCTTGGTAATAATAGGATTCACCATAGCAAAATGGAATGGTCCCATAGCCACCACGATAATTCTTTTCTTCACACCAATCATGTTGGCGGCCATGCCAACGCAATGCTCCTGGTTGGCTCTTAATGTATCAAGCAGATCTACAATAACCTGCTTGTCAGACTCTGTTGCAGACTCTGACTTTTGCTGCAGGAACATTGGATCCCTAACAATCTTTTTAACCATTAGGCTTCGTTCTCCTCATCCATATACAGTTTAAAAAATCTTGCCATTAGCGGAATATATGTCAGAAGAAATGTTATTCCTGCAAGTCCGTAGACTTTTCTTTTGTTCTGTGGTCTAACAAGCATTCCAAGCATAATGCCCAAAGAAATTAGGCAAAACTTCAGAACTGAAAACAATTTCCAATCACTCGATTTTATGTAACGGTCAGCAACTTCAAAGATCTTGTCCATAAAGACCTCCCATCATTATAAGCACGCCTCTTTCCATTCATCCTCTTTAAATCCGACAAGCACTTTCTTGTCAGTAATCAGTAATGGTCGTTTTACAAGCATACCATCCGATGCCAACAGGTCTAACATCGCATCGTCACTCATTGTCGGAAGTTTTTTTGACAATTCCATTTCCCTATACAACTGTCCACTGGTATTAAAAAACTTTTTCAAAAGAAGCCCACTCTTAACATTGAGATCCTTTATCATATTGCGGTCCGGGTGCTGCTCCTTGATATCAAGGCTCTCGTACTTAATACCATTGTCATCAAGCCATTTCAGTGCCTTCTTGCAAGTAGTACATCTAGAATAGCAATAAACTTTTACCATGATTCATGTCTCCTATCTCATTTTCCTGATGGCCATTCTGATCCAATATCTAATCCATTCTCTGTAAGCCAGTCATCTTCCACTGATACGAGCTTTTCATTTCCGGCATCATCTACAAGCGTAACTGATACCTTCGGTTTCTGTCCTGGCTGCAGTTCTTCGCAGCCATAATCCCCATCAAAAATCTGCTTAATCTTCATTTAAAACCTCGTTCCACACTTAGGACAGAAATCAAAATCCTCTGTCGTCTCATATCCGCACTGTCTGCATTTCTTATATCCGGTAGTAAATCCCCTCCCATTTATTACTCTGGTCAGGTGATTCTGCTTAACCTCTACTTCTTCTCCCCTGGCAATAGCTTTACCTATCTCCGGATCAAGCTCGTAAACTGTCCCACAGCAGCTCGTCTGCACGTAGTAGTGCTTATTCCACTTAAAAGTCGGAATAAAGAAAAGAGACAACACTGTATAAGTCATGAACACATTGAATCGTCCGTATTTTCCGCAGATAGTGCAGGTCACAAGCTGGTTAAAAGAAAAGTCCTTCCTGCCGTCTGTAATTCCCATGATAAAGAACATACCACAAAACTCCTCCGAAATAGATACATCCATTATAACCCCAACGGCCCTATTCATCCCACTATAAATGAGCAAACATAAAAGTACCCATATCGGCAATTTTTTCATTTTTTGCCAATATGGGTAAACAATTACATATTCAAAATTTCCCAAAGCTCCGGAGTCAGGTATTTCTTAAGAAGTCCATCCGCATCCAAACCACCGAATCCATCGTAGAATTCTTCAGCCACTCCGCCTGCGATTGCTCCAAAGGTATCTGAATCACATTCCAGGGAAAAAACATTTCGGATGAAACTCTCGTAATCAATGCTCTCGTAGAAACATCTCATGGCTGCAGGGACAGATCCCTGGCAGCTCTCGTTCCATTTATAACGCGGTCTGATCTCATCAAGGCTGTAAGCAATGCTGTACTCATAATCTTCCTTGGGATACTGCTCAAGAACGTAATCATAGATTTCCTGCTTGCTCCTGCCATGCCTTGCCATCCAAATGCTGGTTGCTGTTACAACTGCTCCCTTGATTCCTTCAGGATGGTTGTGCGACACCACAGCTGTAGCTTCAGCCATCTTCTGCATCTCGTCGTAATCTTCATAGAACTCTCCAACAAAAGATGCTCTCATAGCGCTGCCATTGCCCCAGCTGTTATAAGGCTCATGATTATTTCCATTTATCCAGTTAAAGAACCTTCCTCCATATCCGGCAAATGGATATTCACGGCCAACCTCAACCATGGTCTCAACAAGATCTGCTCCAGTCTTAAGTGCCTTCTTTATAGCCAGTGTCATTACTGTATCATCTGTAAAACCGATTGCATCGCCCTCAGCCAGCGGTACATTCTTCCAATCAAGATTCTTTGGTCTGTCAAATTCAAACTGTGCTCCTAATATATCTCCTAAAACCGCTCCTTTTACTGCCATAAACATCACTCCTATCTATCCCCAATCAGCGCTATTGAAAAAGTTTACCACTTCCGCTACTGAATTTGTTTACCACCAGCGCTGACGAATTTCTTTACCACTAATTATTCTTGTAACATCCGGACAACAATCCTGAATTATCCAGACAAGATTATCTCCTTACCTTCCTGCCTCTCTTTTGGAAGTCAGCGTTGATTTCTTCATTCCATCCACTTCCAGTTAAGCACTCACTGGCTTCAGCTGAGCAATCCGCCATCATTACTGAGCAAACAGCATTTGAAACTCCTGCATAAACCTTCGCTGTTCCGATATTATCACTCACATAGTTAACTGCTCTATCTTTGCGGATTCCGTATTTCTGAGCCTCAGCATAAGCATCAATATTGGCTCCGATAAAAATGAACTCCCAGCCATATTTCTTTTGCTGCTTCTTGACCATCTTCTCGATCTTCTCACGAGAATATCTGTTGCTGGCATTCTCCATGCCATCTGTAGTAATAACAACAATGGTCTTCTCAGGCCTGTCCTCTTCCCTGGCGTACTTGTGAACATTGCCGATGTGGTGGATTGCTCCACCAACTGCATCCAGAAGAGCTGTGCAGCCTCTGACGTAATACTGCTTATCAGTCATCTTCTCTATCTTTTCAATCGGCACTCTGTCATGGATTACTTCGCACTCGTCATCGAAAAGGACTGTAGAAACCACTGCCTTCTCGCCTGTCTTTTTCTGTTTCTCCATCATGGCGTTGAAACCTCCGATGGTATCCGCCTCAAGACCTCCCATTGAACCTGATCTATCTAAAATGTAAACAATCTCTGTATATCCTTTACTCATCTCTTCTGCCTCCATCATTACATCTGTAGCTCCCTGCAGTGAGCTCTGTCCTTTGTTCTGATGTAATAATACCTTTTTGGCAAAAGAAATAGGTCAACCCGAAGGCGACCTATCCAATCAGCCGTTTGACAGCGGATTCAATCCGTAATCAAACAGCACAATATC
Source organism: Butyrivibrio sp. VCB2001 (assembly GCF_000423965.1). Taxonomy (NCBI): domain Bacteria; kingdom Bacillati; phylum Bacillota; class Clostridia; order Lachnospirales; family Lachnospiraceae; genus Butyrivibrio; species Butyrivibrio sp. VCB2001. Next base: position 22,964 of record NZ_AUIZ01000025.1, read on the forward strand.
TATCTTCATAACGTTGTAATCTTCATGTCTGATGAAATACTCAACTATCACATCTGTCTGTGATACCGGAGACAGTGCATACCCGGCAAGCCTCAGGAAATCTACCGCTTCATCCATGTTGAGTTTAAGGCCCACTGCCAAGGCAAGTACCTTTTCCTTTGATGGCTTAACCTGTCCCTTAATCAGCTTGGAAAAATACTGCTTTGAAATATTCGCAGCTGCATAAACCTCTGAATTCTTAAGGCCCTTCTTGTTGATCAGCTGCTGAAGATGCTTTTCAAAAGAATCCGTATACATGCTCTTTAAAGCATCATCAAGAGACTCTGCCTTCTTGGAAGCAAAGAGCCCCCGCTTCTTAGATGGTGCAGCTCCGGCAACACTAAGAGAAGACATCATAGGAGCACCATAAATCTCATTCTCCTTAGGTGCGCTTCCAATATCTTCTGATTCGAATTCTTTGTAATTTTCACGTCTTCTATCACGAGGACGCTCTAATCTGTACTCTTCATCTAGAGTCTCAGCAACATAGTCATCATCAATGTAGCTGCGTACTTCCTCTCCAAGTTCTCCAGAAATCCTTACAGACTTCTGTCCGAACACCACCAGGAAGATTTCCATCTCATGCTCTTCCAGGAAACTGGTAAAAGAATCTACGGCAATCTCAATACCGAGCTTTTGAGGAAATCCATAGGTCCCCGTTGCAAGCAGCGGAAAAGCAATGGACTTACACTTATGCTCATAAGCCAGCTCCAGAGATTTGTCATAGCAAGCTCTCAAAAGATCTGCTTCACCATGATCTCCACCATCCCACCATGGTCCGCTGGCATGGATGATGCATTTTGCATCAAGATTAAAAGCAGGAGTAATGCCTACTTCTCCTGGCTCCAGGCGTCCAATTTTCTCCCGGGCAGCAAGTAGCTTTTCTTCTCCTGCAGCTTTATATATGGCAGAATCAACGCCAGCACCAATCGCAACCTCCGGATTTGCAGTGTTAACTATGGCATCTGCTTTTACTTTTGTAATACTATTTCTGATAATTTGAAATGGCATGGTCGTTCAACCTCAGTATTTATCACCAATTTCCTGGCGTCAGAAAAATCATGCTGTCGTCAAGGATTACATCTCTTGCAAGGATCATACCCTTGCTGAATCAGCTCATCCCTTGTGCCTTCATAATACATTTTATTCTTTTCTTTCATATCTTTCACGCTATCGCAGGTCGGATTATGAAACTTATTGGAATTCTTATTAACAACGTAGGTTGTTCCTGCAGGAGTAGTATTATCACTCTGCGCAGGAGTCGATCTATTTACAGTTGTTCCACTATTGCCACCTTTAACTACAAATTCATCTGCACTTACACTCTTCTTATAGTTAGGATCTGCCTTGTTGCTGCCATTAGAATAATTGATGATTACTCCTGGCTGCACGTTGTAGCAGTATACGTTAAAAGAAATCCCTTTCCCCTTCCTCTATTTTTCCAGATATGCAACTTTTTTGCTACGCTCAACTGTATATTTGATTTCTGAACAGAGACAACCACATAAAGCTATAACAGGACATTTCCCACATCAGACTGCCTCCGCAAAGTAATCATTAACTATCTTTTCTAGCTGTCCTGCAATCTCTGCAAATGGCAAATTCAAATCCAACGCTCCCACAGCTATCTTGTTCCCACCCATCGAAAACTGATTGGTCGGTTGAAACTCCTCATCAGTCTTTGCATATAAAAGCAGTCCCGAAACATTACCAGTCTGTTCCTTATCCCAATTCTTTACATAAGTATAAATCTGATACAGATTAGCATTCCTATATGTCTGAGCATCAAAATTTGACTGCATCTGTTTTCCGTAATACTTGGCATCCAATATCAGCACTCTTCCATCTCTAGATTTAAGCGTTATATCTGTAATCATGTTTGGAAGCCACATATCATTATCATCATCAAGGTTCCACCGCACCTGATCCGGATTAGCCCTTAGCTCGGGATGATGATATCTGTAATATTCAAGAATAAATTTCTCATAAAGGTGACTCATTCTCTGATCATCCAAGAATGTAGCCATTTTTACTGCTCCTTCTTCTGTAGAAAGAAGCAGTCCCTCTATCACAAGTCTGCATATATTTAGAAGCATCCTATAGCTCTGATTATTTCTCTGATAACGTATCCTATCCCACTTAACCATTACAGGCTCGATATAATCAACACCGTCAAAGAAAAGCAAATCTTTCTTTAGCACAGTCTTGTTCTCCATCTTCACATTCCTCTGTTTAAGAAGGAGAATCATAGTAGTCTTGATAATCTGATTCAGCAGATTATTCTCGGATAGCTCATCATAATCACAGAAGAGCTTCTGTTTATGCTGTATCTTATTCTTAATAGTTCCCGGAACATCAAGTTTTCCCCGAAGCGTAGTTAGATTATCTGAGTTATTCACGTATTCACGATACAATCCATGCTTAAGTTGTTGTGCTACGCCTTTTCCAAGAATAGCTGCAAACATATCATGGATATTTTCAAAATCCTCCGCAGCTATATCATCATAGTTAGACTGACGCAGGATCTGAAATGCATAAGTCAGCATATAATATATATTTTTAATCAGTATCCCTTTGTCGTTTGTCATCAGCTGTTAAACACCCCATTAAGACGATTTCTCCAGAGTCTTACTTTGTCAGGCTCGTCAAACCAGTACTCTTCCAGCATAGGTACAATGTCATAATCAACAACAGATGTCATCCATCCTGCCAAATCCTCTTCATTACCCGGTTTCTGTCCACAGAAATAGCTATGTCCAATACAGAATCCTGCTCCAAGAGAAGGATCATCTGTAATAGCTTTATTAAGCGCTATTACAACATCTATAAGCGCATAAATCGTATCATCATTAAGTTCAGACAGGTATTTTTTAAAACCATCCGACTCAAATCCCGGTTCCATGGAAAAGAAGCTGAATCTTCTTCTAAGCGCATAATCGATCATTGCAAGGCTTCTGTCTGCTGTATTCATCATACCTATGATATAAAGGTTCTTTGGTACTGCAAACTGAAGTCCACTATATGCCATGGTAGCCTTTGTGCCTCTGTAGTCTTTTTCAATCAACATCAAAAGCTCTCCGAAAATTTTGCTCATATTTCCTCTGTTGATTTCGTCAATAATGAAGAAATATGGTACTTCTGGGTTATTGGCTGCCTTCATACAGAACTTATAAAAAATTCCATTTTGCAGCTCAAAACCTTCGCCAACCGGCTTATATCCCATTATGAAATCTTCATATGAATAATTCTGGTGGAACTGAATAAACTCAATCCTACTCTCATCCTTTACACCCATAACAGAATATGCTAACCTTTTTGCTGCAAAAGTCTTACCAACTCCGGGTGCGCCCTGAAGAATGATATTCTGCTTTTTCATAAGAATATTTCTAAGAGTGTCGTAACTCTCCCCAGTCATATATACTTCTGATAAAAAATCTTCTCTTGTATATGCATCAATCTGATCTGTACTTTCAGGTAATGGGTTTTCCTCACGAATAAGATCCATAATAAGATCATACTCACCCTTAGTAAGCTTGAAGAGACTTCCTTGCGGATTCTGGAAATATTCCATTCTTTCAAGCTCAGCTATATCCTTAAGCGTTGCATAATCGATAGGAACACTTAATCCTTCAACCTTTTCAAAGTACAGATTCTTTCCATCATTTTCCTGTGCTATCCTTGCAAGAGCCACAATCTGCTTTACTGGATTGGACTCATAACCAATAACAAGATCTCCTGGTTTTGCATCAAGAAAGTTTTGGAAAATCCTTCGTTTATTACCATTATCGTTGTATAGCGTATAACTCTGAACTTCCCCTATGCCAATATCTGCAAAACTCCAGATCTTTGGATTGGCATTCAGCCACCAATAATGCTTTTCATCAACTGTCTCTGCAAACAGAGCCACCTCTGACAGATCGACTTCTTCAAGTGCAGCTGCAAGCTCATCTCTAAGCTTCCATACAAAAGCACCTTCTTCATCCTTATCAGCATGCCTGCCTATATAAAGCACAGACCAGTAACGAGTTTTTCCTTCTTCATCAGTCCTAAGCTCACAATGCGTCTTCTCAGCAATTCGCTTTGCAAGAGCTGTAGAGCCCATATTGTAGAAATTTGCAGTTTCGCCATACTTTGTCGATAACTGAGAACAAGTAGCCTGGCCTCCGTAGTCCCTCATACGGGTGACTATTTCCATGGCCTGATCAGTGAATATATCATCATCATTAAGAAGCTTTATCCACTGTTCTTTGCTGATTCCCGGATCATAATCCGTGGCAAGCCACTCTTCTTTCTTTTCACCGGAATCATTCAGGAAATTCGCAATGTAGAAAGAAATATCAAAAGCCAGTGTACGATAGGTCTGATCATAATAGCACTTATCATCCAGCTTTACCTTATACATCTTAAGAAGCTCTTCATCCTTCTCCACTTCAGAAATGATTTCATCAATGAGCTCCATGTTTCCCTTTATATTAGCAGGCACGTTTCCCTTCTTTGGAATAAAAGTGTTTTCAAGGTACTGGCTTGTAGCCTTGCATACAGAGTACTTGAATACGTCATACTTTGAAGGATACTTCAGCCACAGGTACACTGTGATAGCCATTGGCCTCTGGTAATGCTGCTTGCCCGGTAATAGCCTATCACACAGACTCTGTGCACTAACCTGGAATCTAGCAATTCGGTCTGTTACTGGCTTTGTCTCGTCATATAAGTCGATAAACATTTCACGCACAGCTTCTTTATCCTGTTCTGCAAATACCTGAATCATTCCTCGCGGGAAGTTGTTCATGGACGCAAGAAGATTAAATGTTTTATCTGTTGCCACAGTAAACATCTCATAGAAATTATCAGCATTAATGTCCCAATGCGTTTGAAACCACTTGACCGCCTCCCACTTATAGCGCTCATCCGGCCATCTGCTTTCAAATGCTGCCTTATACTTTACAAGGCTATCCTTTAATTTCTCATGATTAACCATTCTTGCACCGTCCTTCAATTGTATTCTTTTATAAGTCTTTTAATTTTTTCTGACCAATAAACCTCATATATGCCTTAGGAGTTATTTCGTTTTCAACAAACAATCTATGGGCAGAATCACGCCAATCTTGATTACCCTGATTTGAAAATGAAGAATAAATCGTTCTTATAACTGTTGTGGCATTTAAAGCCCATTTAACAAAATCATCTCTCAAAACGTAGAATAGATCATCCGCATATATACGTGCTTCACTATCTATCTCTTTTGAATTTGTAACAAAAATAGATATTATTTCTGCATTATCCGACACCCCTGATGCATTCTCTCTCATCCATATTTTATGTGAAACAGCTTCTCTTACATCATTAATAGGTATATTCTTAACATTCTCTTTTTCATCATAAATCTTGTCTTCTGATACAATTGCTAAATCTCGGTTAATAATCCAATATGGATCAGGAGCGCCTGAAGTCTCTGGATTAATTGATACATATCCAAGTATATTTCCAAGTTCCTTGAATCCGCGTTCAAACTTTAGTCCATCAGGGCTGTTTAAATCGTCCAAAATAGCTTTAATTTTTTTCTCAAGTTTTTGACTAGAAGAAATCTGGGTAAAGACATTTTCCAAATTGCAAACAATATCTCCAAAAAAATCTTCATCTATCTCTGAACTCTCATTATCCAAATTAAATTTTTGAGCTAAATTTGGTAACCATTTTATACCAATTGTCGCTTTCTGAGCATCTTTAATATTATTATAGCCCTTCGCAATATATTCCCTTTCGCCCTCAGCCATAAGATAATAAGCAATACACCCAGAAATATACTGCCAATAAGCTTTGTAACCGCCCAGAGAAGGAACATTCAAATGGTCTACAACTTTTGTTGCTTCCTCGAATGCTTCTTTATATGCTTTTTTCCATAAATAATATTGAAATTTAACCTCATCAACAGCAGCATTATGAAGTTTTTCATTTACAAGTTGAGTTGAAGAATCCTTATCATTCCAATATCCATTTCTCAAATCTACAATGTATTCATCGGCCTCTTGCCAAGTAGCATTTCTTTCGAGAAAATCTCTAGCCTGCTCCACAATTTCTTCAACTTTCTCATAATCTGATGAATTTTCTAATCCAAACTGAATTTCCGCACGTAGTTCTGGCGCATACTTTTTTAAATTATCGATTTTAGTAAGATCGTTCTGAACAGTATCACCTAATATACACACAATTGAATAATCACTAGGGTTGCGTGAACATCTTCCTACTGCCTGAATAATTCTGGTCCTAATTCTTTCTTCGTACAGCTTCGATGATCCCATACGGTAAATAAGAAACTTTTCCTGTATATTTGTTGTTTTAGGCAAGTTCCATATGAACAGTAATCGGCTTTCATCATTAGCAAAATCGATGCCATCAAATCTATTGGCCAAAATAACAGTAGCATCTGCACTGTTAACAAAACCATTTTTAGATAGTTCTATATCTCCAGCAACAAATACCTTAGAATCTTTCAGATTTTCTTCATAATATTCCTTTACTTCTTCTGCATGTACATTATCCGGAACCAAAAAAACGCTCTTTTTACATAGACTTTGAAGCTTTTCTACAACCTCCCCCATTAATTCATCTTTAAGTGATAAGTTTGGAAACACAAAAAATCTTCTGCCTAGCCCCTTTTTATCCCAATCATTTACAATTGGTAGCCTTGTTATTTTCTCAAGGCCAGTAATTCGCTCCAGTTCTCCGTTTTTACCAAGTGTCGCCGACATAAGGACTCTCTGTTTTAAACCTGCGAATGGACGATGTGTCATTGTCGGAGCAATCCAAGGTCTTAGCAATATGCATTGATTTGCGATAATAAAGTTACAGTCCTGAATGTTCTCGGCGATTCTAGAAAAAGCATAATAATTTGATGAAGAAGGTTCTATTCCCGCTTGTAAAATAGCATTTATATTTCCCAACTGTTCATAAATAATTGGTACAGGGACCATGTTGCACCAAAGAGCCAGTTCAGGGCTATAATCTTCCTCGATTAAATTATTATAATCATTGTCACTTATATAAGGCCTAAGCAAAGAAGACAATTGTGAAAACAGCACTGTTCCCGCCTGTATTTTTACTGTCCAATTAGAAATAATATAATCTTCGCAAGAATGAACATCATCCATTATCACAACATCCACATCAGAGAAAAACGTATTTGTAGCAAAAAAGGCGCTATAAGTTGTAACCCCTACTGCTTCAGCCAATAAAAATTTACTTTTATCACTAGGTTTATACTCCTTTTGCTTCCCACAAAAAGAAATAACATTTATTCCATATTTATCTTTGGCCTGTTCTTCAACTTGGTGAACTAATTGATTAGTTGGACACAAAAACAAAACCTTCTCTTTATTCTTTCTACGTCTATATTCTGCTATCAGAAGGCCAACTAATGTCTTTCCACTACCTGTCGGTAACTCAAGGGCAATATTCTTACTATCTTTTTGTTTTATATATGCATCTAACATAGCTGATTGATAATCCAATGGCCCCATTATCTTTTTCAGCTTATTGTCTTGATACATTTCCTGCGGTGTATTATATACAAATTCTTCCTTCTTTTTTATTTTAAAAGCCATTCCATAAGCTCCTTCAACAATTACATTTTATTCATAGCTTCCTTAAGTGCAGCAAACTCTTCATCATTGAGAGTTACACCTTTTCCCATCTTTTCATGCTCCGGTGCCCAATCACGAATATCATACTTTGGTGCACCACCATTCCATGAAACCTTATTCAATTCCTTAGTCCAGCCCTTAGCGCTAGTTGAAAGGACTCCCAGTTCCTCTACAATTTCATACTGAAAATCAGCCATAATATGCCTCCTGTTATTTAAGCAAATCCATAAGATCCTCATATGTATGAACTACATCATACTTTACAGAATCACTGCTGATAGCCTTGAAATGCTCTCTTGCACAATGAATCTTAGAACTCTCCATTTTCTTAAGCTGCATGGTATCCATAGAGCCCTTTGTCTCAGCTATGAAGTAAATATGTTTCACTGTTCCCTTCTTGAAGGAAATAGCCCAGTCAGGATTATAATGTCCTACCGGAGTATTGATATAGAATCCATTAGGAAGCTTCACATATACTGCTACATCCTCGCAAGTATCAAGCTTTTCAGCAAATTCTTTCTCATTTGTAGAGTCATAAACGATATGATCATATAAATGACGTTGTGCTTTCATAGCGTTTGTGCCAAGCTTACCCTTGATAGTAGGCTCTGTAAAAATATCCGTATCATATTTTTCATCAACAACGTTGTAAGTAATATGCTCGATAATAGCCGTAGCCTTTTGCTCATTGATAAGGTTTCCTGCCTTGATAATGAACTCCTCTGGATTGTACTTGAACTGCTCAAATACAGAAGGCTGAATTCCAGTTAATATACGAACAATATCCTTTCTTGTGAGACCGGTAGCTTCAACAAGCTTACCAACGAGGTCATATGTGACAGAACTGCTTACTGCAGCAGTTGAATCATATTCCTTGGTCTTTTCAAGCTTCATGGCATCGCCACTTGCAATCTGAGCCTTAGAATCAATCTTCTCCATGCTACCTGACTGCACGGTAATTCTGATTTTGGCAACACGCAACTTTGCGTCAAGTTCTGCAATAGATTTCTTTACAAGCTCATCGGAATCAAAATCAACTACGTATACTGATTTAGAATTAATCTTGTTCCAAAGTTCCTTGAACTCAGGCATTGCCATCTTGTTCTGATCAACATGAAGCTCAATATTATTCTTGCGGGCATCTTCAGGCATCATTGCCTTTGCATCGTAAACAGACTTAAGAATCTCAATAATTCCCTTTGCATAAGCCTCTACCGCCTCAGAGAATCTCAAGTTATCAGCTTTTTCATCCTCATAAAACTTCTCAGTAATCTGCCCCTTGCTATCAATATACTTTTCAACAATAAGACTATACTGAATATCATCAGCCATATCCTCATCAATTATATAATCAACACCGTTGTTATCTGGAATTGTTCTGCCAACAAACAGGCTCTTTTCAACTTTTCTAGGTCTATCTGCTACTGCTTCAGCAATCTCTGTCTGCAATCCTTTTGCAAACTGATCATAGCTTTCACTTGCGATAACTGTAAGAACATTGATGTTGTGAACGTCTTCGCCAAGCACATTTGCATCCATTCTTTCTCCGTCCTGATTTACGCATAGACGAAGGCCACGCCCTACTTCCTGACGCTTACGTACATCACTTCCACTCTGTTTCAGAGTACAGATCTGGAAAACGTTAGGGTTATCCCATCCTTCACGAAGAGCAGAATGTGAAAAGATAAATCTAACAGGAGACCTATTAGGATCTCTCTCCAAAAGAAGCTCCTTATTTTTCATGATAAGATCATATGCATCAATATCATCAGATGTCTTCTCTTTCTTGTCAGAAAGCTTAGAATCTGTCATGCGTCCCTTTTTATCAATAGAGAAATATCCGGCATGAGTGCTTTCAGCAGTAATAGATTCTAGATACTTAAAGTATTCTTCATCACCAATTTCACGCTGCATATTGTCAAGGACATCCTTATATTCCTCTTCAAACATATCTGCATATTTACCGTTGGTCTGGTTTCCAGCTTCGTCATACTCACGATAATTCTTTACTTCATCAATAAAGAACAATGAAAGAACCTTAATCCCCTTGGAGAAAAGCTGACGTTCTCTTTCAATATGAGAAAGGATTGTCTCTCTTATCTGGATCCTACGGAGCTGATCTTCATCATATTTGCCAATAACATCACCGGCAAAAAGCTTTGTTCCATTCAGGAACTCAATAGAATCATCACGGCCATCTATAAACTTGATAACATATCCATCTTTGTATTCCTGTAATTCACCGGAATTATCATAAAGGTTAAAGCCGATACCAACAGTCTTTGTTACCTTCTTTAATCCCGTAGCACCCTTCATGTCAAACTGAATTGTTGCTGTGGGATCTGCTTTTGACAGATTGACGCTCTGCAAGTATACATATCCTGTTGTCGCTGTGTTTCCGGTCTCAGTTATTCCTTTAACAGAAATCTTCTTAACAAGCTTCTTGTTATAGGCTTCCATGGCATCCAAACGATAAACCATGTTGTAGATACTATCTGACTTATGAGTAGCCGAATAACGAAGAGTCATAAGTGGATTGAACTCTTCGAGGTTCTTCTTGGTCTGTTTACCTTCTACAGACTGTGGTTCATCTATGATCACAATTGGATTTGTCTTAGCAATAATATCTATAGGTCTACGGCTTCTAAACTCATCCAACTTCATGTAAATACGACGAGCATCTTTTCCCTTAGCATTAAATGCCTGGGAATTGATGATCATTACATTGATAGAGCTGTCAGAAGCAAACCTGTCAATCTCAGTAAGCTGTGCAGAGTTATAGATGAAAAATCTGATCTTCTTTCCATATTCTTCTGCAAAGTGTTCCTGTGTCATCTGAAAGGACTTATAAACGCCTTCACGGATAGCAATACTTGGAACAACTACGATAAACTTACTCCAGCCATAATGCTTGTTAAGCTCGTACATGGTCTTGATGTATGTATAGGTCTTACCTACACCAGTCTCCATCTCGATTGTAAGATTGTACTTACCTTCCAGCTTATCTGACTGCTTAATCTGATTTGTGCGCTGAATCTTCTGAATCTGCTCCAATACAACGCTGTCAGTAAGCTCAGGTATAACCTTCATGTTATTCCAGCCGGTGAAATCCACATCATCAGTAATACTGTACTGATAACCACTGCCTCTATCCATCATATATGAGGGCGTTCCATATGGTCAATGTCATTAAGTTAAGGGTCGCGAATCAATCAAAGATATAATAAAGAGAGACTGATAGCATTATTTCAGTCTCTCTTTTGCTTTTTATGGTATGCCTAATAGGCAGACGCTAATCTGCCTAATCATAATTATGAATTCAAGCACAGTTATGCTACTCTATATAAGAAGCCACGGAAAACTCTTGGCGCGAAATTTCGCTCCCAGTTCCTATCTGGCCGAATTGGCAAGAGGTTCTTCGAAATAACGGCTTCCAAAACTTGTAGCGTTGTTTTTCTGCGGTAATATAGTCTGCACATATGGACTGCTACTGTAAAGTTTGCTTTAT
>NZ_AUIZ01000026.1:0-30399 GCF_000423965.1 Butyrivibrio sp. VCB2001
TGGAATCATATGACTTTATCCATGAGCATCTGTATGAATTCTGCATGGATAATAGAATGTACAGCGAGTACAGTTATCAGTATGATCCAGAGGATGGTAGTCCTTCAACTGACATAGCCATCGATGAGATCAAACTGGTAAAAGGACAGAACTTTTCTTTGCATTACGATTATGGTGATGACTGGATGTTCACAATACACGTTCAGAAGATTGAGGAAGAATCAAGAAAGAAACCACCGACACTGCTTAAGGCTGTTGGAAGTGTTGAGCAGTATCCTGATTGGGATGAGTGGGACGATGAAGAAGACGAAGATGAGTAACGAGAGTTAATTATAGAGGAAGTTCACAATTAAAGCTTGTTTACGTTTACGGCTTGAGGTCCCTTTTCGCCCTGGATTACATCATACTCTACAGAAGCGCCCTCTTCGAGAGACTTGAAACCTTCCATGTTGAGTCCTGAATAATGTACGAATACATCATTTCCAGCCTCGTCAGAAATGAAGCCGTAACCCTTCTGGTTGTTGAACCACTTAACAGTACCTTTGTTCATCGTAATACCTCCAATAAAAATAAAAAAATAAAATGTTATGTTGTCTATGACAACATATTTACGATATCACATAAGTGGTCAAAAGTAAAGCAATTTCAGCCGAGAGAATGCAGAGATAACAAGTCAATGAAAGCCCTGTAATATCTAAAGTGTGTCTGATTCCACATTGTTGATTTCCCGACGCTGGAAATAATAAATACGCATTTTCTGTTATCTTTGTCGAAGAACTTAATGTAAATTACCGAGTAAGTCTCTCTTTTGGTCAGGAACTCCTTGAGCTTGTGGGCAAAAGGAGGAAGCGTTTCGAGGCGGTTTATAACAACGAAATTATCCAGTGCAAAGTATTTGTCCAGTTCCGGACTATCTAATATTTTTATGAGGAAGTCTGTTGCTACTTTATCATCTATCGCTTTGCTTCCGGCGGAATATCTGTGCTTAAAGGGCTCTCCTACAAACAGCATAACATTTTGCAGGTCAAAAGCTTCGGCAAATTCTGACATGTATTGTTCTATAGTGCTGTCCTTGTCGTGAAGAGCCATGTTGAACATCTTGACGATGACATCACCATAGGAGTTATCCCTTTCATTGAACTTTCGGACGTTCTGCTGTTTACGCCTTATTTCTTCAAGCGTTCCGTGTTTCTCAGGTGTGTATATGATATATCTGTTTCGGCCTTTTTCCTTGGCAAGATACAGGCAGTGATCGGTCAGTTCAAAAAGATCGTCATAGTTTTCCGCATCTTTCGGGAAAACTGCAGCTCCGATAGATACTGAAAGCGGATTATCTTTATCGATTCCTTTATCCGGGAAAGTGGAAGTTACTTTGTTTTTTATTCCCTTAAGTTTTACTCTGAGTTCTTTTTCTGATTTTATATCATAGAGAAGAACAAGGAACTCATCTCCGCCGAATCGGCCTGAAATGCCGTCTGTTCCGATCTCGTTTGATATGATGCTGGCAGTTCTTTTAATGACTTCATCGCCAAACTGATGGCCAAAGGTGTCGTTAACTGATTTGAAAAAGTCAATATCAATGATCGCTAGGGCAGTGCCTTCAAGCCTTCTGTCATCAATTCTCTCTTTGGCAATTCTCAGGATATCGCTCTTTTCAAGAAGGCCGGTCATGGAATCGTGCTTTATGCTGTTTATCTTTACAGCCCCGCTGCTTCTTAAAAGCTGAATATGACCCACGACGCCCTTGGTATCCTTGTCATAGAAAACAAAGGATTCATCCAGAACAGTATGTGTAACATCGGAATCATCATTTAGAAGGTTGCCTTTTACTGTAGTGGTGCTTCTTCCGACACCTGATTTAACCTGGGTGATAAAGCCTTTTACACTATCGATCTGATCGCCCTTAGCTCTTGATAGCAGGACTTTTTCAAATTCATCCAGGGTATAAACTCTTGATTGGAAATCGGAGACCTCCGTGTTAAAAACACTGACACTTTCTTCGCCGGGAGTATATACGAAGTAAACATCTTCATACATATCAAGCTGAGCCTGAAAGATATTTATGGTTCTCATAAGAGAACTGTGTGCATTTAAAAGATCCGCAGCGTTTATGATAGTAAGTCTTATGAAGTCTTCATTTTCTACGGCGGCCTTCATGTAGGTGTAATACATGGTATCGGGGCAGAGGAGCTTACTTGGGTACCAGTTTCCGTCGCAATTTTTGATGTTATTTAGATATATATCCATATCTTCAACAGCTATAAGCTCATTCATGGGCTTTTGCGCATAGCTGCCGAGCTGATCATAGATCCAGGCATCTGCTGAAACTATTTTCTGGTCTTTTTTTGCAATGACTATATCGTAAAAACTAACGTCCTTCATATGTCTTCCTCATCAAGAAACATAGGCGCTAACCATATACAGCAATCAAATATACATAATTACGCAAAATACTAGTTTTATTATATAACAAATAGTGACAGGGAAAAAGCATATATGAGACGGACTTTACTTTAAAGTTTTAGCGTGATAAAATATTTAAGTATGAAAGCATTATTGACGGAATATAGTTAATAGCAAATCAGATCAGTTGGAGGGACAGAAATGAACAAAAAAATCAGAACAGATGCTGTTGATCACTTGTTTGATGCAATACTCTGCCTGCAAAATAAAGAGGAGTGCTACAGCTTCTTCGAGGATCTGTGTACAGTAAATGAGCTTTTATCGCTCTCACAGAGATTTGAAGTTGCTTCAATGCTCAGAGATAAGAAGACATATCTTGAAATTGCTGAGAAGACAGGAGCTTCTACAGCAACCATCAGTAGAGTGAACAGATCTCTTAACTACGGAGATGACGGATACGAGCTGGTATTTACCAGAATGCAGGATTAAAATGACAAATTAAAAGAGGCTACATTGTAGCCTCTTTTGTTTTGGAATTATTTGTTTTCTTCTTTATTCTCTTCTTTGTTTTCGCCTTTCTTTTCTTCTGTGGTTTCTTCAGAAGACTTGTCGGCAACCGCGCGCTCTTTTGCAATTGCTGCAGAGCTCTTGTCGATGGATGTCATCTCGCAATTTCCATGGAATACGGCGTTCTCATCAATAATGATTCCCTTACAGGTTACATCGCCGATAACCTTACCTGTATCGCTGATCTCGACCTTGCCCTGAGGAGCGGATACATTACCTGTGATCTCGCCTGCAACATAGGCATTCATGGCTGAAACGGTTCCGGTGATCTTACCTTCCTGACCCACGATGAGAGCACCACTAATGGTCACGTTGCCGTTTACTGTACCGTCGATTCTGGTTGAATCTTTGGTTGTAAGCGGACCGTCAAGGATTGCTCCGGGACCAATGATGGTTCCCACCTGTTCTAAAGCGGGATCTACACTGTTGTCTTTTTTGCTTCCAAACATTGAAATTTCCTCCGTTTGATATCCGGGTCTTTACCCGTTGATTTCTGTTAGTTCTTCCGGGTTGATATATTGCTCATTCTGCTGTATCTGATAGCCGAGTGTTGTGTTGTCTTCAGATATAACAAAGATAATATCACCCTTATCTATGGCAGATCCTTCTGTGACAAGAGGATCGCCCATATTTCTGTAAATTGAGATATAACCGTTGCCGTGGTCGATGGTGACCATGTTGCCGAACTTTACATCTGTGGTAACGGTCTGTACTGTTCCGGAGCCTGCTGCGATGACGCTGTTACCGGCAGCGGAATCAAATAGTACCAGCGGATTGCCTGTGGCTGTGTCCTTGTTGTCCTCGGTGATCTTGGTAACCTTGGTCTCGTTTGGATCATCCACAGCGGGAGTCATAGATGCAGTTCCTGTTAAAGGAAATCCTGTAGGAATTGCAAGTGTCTCAGCTTCTTCCGCTGAAATCTGCTCATCTTCAAGCCTTTGATTGAGAGCTGCCGAAAGCTGCTGAACCTTGGTCTCGAGTTCTCCGTTTGAGGCCTCAAGGGTTGCACTCTCAGTGGTAAGCTCATCGATCTGTGCCTTCTGTTCCAGCTCAATGGAACGAAGATGGTTTATAGTGATGGCAGAGTGGATTATATAACAGATTATAACAAGCGCTATACCAAAGGCTGTGTATGCCAGTAGCTGTGTCCTGAAGTGGTTCAGATGGAGTCTCTTGGTACTGCCATCGGAGTCACCGGATATGACCATGAAGGTATAGTGTCTCTTATGTCTGTGTTTTCTGGGCTTTTTTTCTGTGCTCATATAAACCTCCGACTTAACACTTTATTTTAACACGTATGATAGGTTTTGCGCAACCAAAAAGCCTGAGCACGTCAAACGCGCTCAGGCTCTCCGGTTTTGGTTTTTAGTTGTATTTAAGAAGGTTTTATCCGAGAATAGCTTCTACAGTGTACTCCTTAACACCTTCCTCGTAAGGAATGATGTTGCCCTCAACTTCCTTGCCATTTACTGTGAGCTTGGAGATGCCCTTCTGAGCACCGTTCTGCTTAACAGAAATGTTGTAGGTTGCTCCGCGGAACTTTCTGGTGAGAGTAAAGTCACCGAAGTCCTCGGGGACACAAGGATTGATGGAAAGTCCCTTGTGAGTAGGGTAAACACCAAGGATGTACTGTGAGATGTTTACAAAGGTCCATGCAGCTGTACCTGTAAGCCAGCTGTTCTTGCCCTGTCCGTGGAACTTAGCGTCTCTTCCTGCAACCATCTGTGAATATACATAAGGCTCTGTGCAGTGGATATCGCTGATCTCCTCAACGTATGCAGGACATGTCTTCTTGTAGATATCGAAAGCTCTGTTTCCGTGTCCAAGAACGGTCTCAGCGATTGAAACCCAAGGATTGTTGTGGCAGAAGATTCCGGCGTTCTCCTTGTATCCCGGTGGATATGAGCTGACTTCTCCGAGCTCTAAGTGGTACTTGGTATATGCAGGCTGAAGGATCATGATTCCGTACTTGGTATCAAGTCTCTCCTCAACGCTCTTAAGTGCCTTTTCAGCAAGGCCTTCCTTAACACCGATTCCTGCAAGAACGCAGAAGCCCTGAGGCTCGATGTAGATCTGGCCCTCTTCGCACTCTTTTGATCCAACCTTGTTGGAGTTTGCATCGTAAGCACGAACGAACCACTCGCCGTCCCAGCCGGCTGTTGTTGCTGCATCGTAAACTTTCTTGATCTCAGCTCTTGCGCGCTCAGCCTCGGCTGTATCACCCTTGAGCTCTGCAAGCTCAGCATACTCTTCACCGTACTTAACAAACATTCCGGCGATGAATACTGACTCTGCAACAGGTCCCTCGGAAGGTCCGAAGGTCTGGAAAGACTCACCCGGATGCTCTGAGAAGCAGTTGAGGTTCAGACAGTCGTTCCAGTCAGCACGACCGATGAGTGGAAGACCATGAGGTCCCTTGTGTGTTGCTGTGAAATCGAATGAGCACTTAAGGTGTCCCATAAGGGTCTTGGCTACGCTCATATCATTATCGAAAGGAACCATTTCATCAAGGATTGAAAGGTCGCCTGTCTCTCTTATATATGCGCTTGTTCCGGCAATGAGCCACAGAGGATCGTCATTGAAGCCTGATCCGATATCTGAGTTACCCTTCTTGGTAAGTGGCTGATACTGGTGGTATGCGCTACCATCCTGGAACTGAGTAGAAGCGATATCAATAATACGCTGTCTTGCTCTGTCGGGAATGAGGTGAACGAATCCGAGAAGATCCTGGCAGGAATCTCTGAATCCCATTCCACGGCCGATACCTGACTCATAGTAGGAAGCAGATCTTGACATGTTGAATGTAACCATGCACTGATACTGATTCCAGATATTAACCATGCGGTCAACCTTCTCGTTGTTGGAAGATACATGGTAGATTGAAAGGAGCTCGCTCCAGTATTTCTTAAGTTCTGCAAGAGCAGCATCTACAGCAGCCTCGTTGTTGTACTTGGCAAGCATTGCAACTGCCGGCTTCTTGTTAACAACAGAAGGAGCTTCCCACTTGTCATCCTCAGGATTCTCAATGTATCCGAGAGTGAATACGAAGGTCTTGGACTCGCCGGGCTTAAGAGATACGTTGATCTGATGAGCTGCGATAGGAGACCATCCGCTTGCCATTGAGTTTGTGCACTTGCCGGCTGCAACAGCATCAGGGCTGTCAGGTCCGTTGTATGCTCCAAGGAAGTCATCACGGCTTGTATCGAATCCGTCAACCTTGGTGTTTACGCCGTAGATTGCATAGTGATTACGACGCTCTCTGTACTCTGTCTTGTGATAGATAACACTTCCGCCGTCTGTAACCTCAACTTCACCGGTTGAAAGGTTTCTCTGGAAGTTCTTCATATCATCATCTGCGTTCCACAGACACCACTCTACATATGAAAAGAGGGTTATGTTGGCATCGCTGCTCTTCTTATTAGTAAGAGTTACCTTTGAAACCTCGCAGTTATCGTCCATGGGAACGAAGGTGAGAACCTTGGCCTCGATATCGTTCTTGGTTGAAACCCATGTGCTGTAGCCAAGACCGTGTCTGCACTCATAGCTGTCAAGAGTTGTCTTTACAGGCTGCCATCCGGGATTCCATACGGTATCGCCATCTTTAATAAAGAAGTACTTACCGTTGTTATCATAAGGAACGTTGTTGTAACGATACCTTGTAAGACGAAGGAGCTTGGCATCCTTATAGAATGTATATCCTCCGCAGGTATTGGAGATGAGTGAAAAGAACTCTTTGTTGCCCAGATAGTTGATCCATGGAAGAGGAGTCTTGGGCGTAGTTATTACGTATTCGAGAGCATTGTCGTCAAAATAACCGTACTTCATTGGTAACCTCCTGTTAACTTAAACGTTTTCGATAAAATTCTAGGTGTATTATATATGTAAATGTACATGATTTCAATACAAATTTCAACTTTTTTTAATCTGGTGCAAAGCGCATAAATACTAGGTTTACGTTTACTTATGCGAGTAAGTTTTCACAAAGCCGCATGGATAGTGCCTTTGTTTCGAAAACGTTTAAAAGAAATATGAACAAATTATGGACAAACTTGGAAAAATATATGAAATGATGTTTGCAAATTTGTAAAAGACTCACAAAAATATCAAAATTGCACAAAAACTAAAAAACTCAACTTGATTTTAGAGTAATTTCGTTGTATATTGAAACTACGAAAACGATTAAGTGAGAAACGTGAGATAAACAGATGGCTAGACGTATTGTTTCATTGAAAGACATATCGAAGGCCTGTGGAGTGTCAATCGCAACTGTTTCCAAAGCGCTTAATGATCACAGCGATATAAGTAAGGAAACGAAGGAAAGAGTAAGGGAGATAGCGGATAAGCTTGGGTATCATCCCAACGCAGCAGCTCAGGCACTTAAGACAAACAGGTCCAATAATATCGGAGTGCTCTTTGTAGACGAAGCCAACAGTGGACTTACCCACGACTACTTCTCACATGTGCTCGACAGCTTTAAGAAAAAGGCTGAGCAGGAAGGTTTCGATATTACCTTCATTAATGGAGACAGATCCAGAACCAACAAGATGAGTTATCTGTCCCATGCAATATACAGAGGCTTCGACGGAGTGGTCATTGCCTGTGTAGAGTTTTCGGACCCGGAAGTGGATGAACTTATTAAGAGTAACATCCCAGTGGTCACAATAGACCACACTTTCTACAACAGAATAGCAATTGTCTCTGACAATATTAAGGGAATAAGAGATCTTGTTACTTATATATATGAACAGGGACATCGTAAGATAGCATACGTACACGGACTTGAGAACACAGCAGTTACCCAGTCACGACTCACAAGCTTTTACAATACTCTCCAGGATCTGGGAGTACCGGTAAGAGATGAGTACATGGTATCAAGCCCATATAGAAATACAGAAAAAGCTTTTGAAGCTACCACCAAACTTTTGGAACTGCCTGATCCGCCAACATGCATTATGTATTCAGATGATTTTGCAGCCTTCGGCGGAATTAATGCCATAAGACAAAAGGGACTGAGAATTCCCGAGGATATATCCGTTGCAGGATACGATGGAATAGAGCTTGCAAGAAGAATAAGTCCTCTTATGACAACAATAGTTCAGGACACAGACAGGATAGGAAGAGTTGCAGCAAGCAAACTCATAGATCTTATCAATAATCCAAAGGGAACACTTATCGAGCAGATAGTGGTAGAAGGAACCTTGGAAAAGGGCGAGTCAGTCGCCAATATTAACCCGGTTTAAAATGGCCATAGCCGTTTTAAATATAACTCAAAATTCTTTTAAGAGAAAAGGGAGGTAAAAGTAGTTATGAGAAAGAAAATACTTGGCGTATTACTTTCAACAACAATGGTAGCTGGTATGCTTTCAGCTTGCGGATCTGCAGCAGAAGCTCCTGCAGCTACTGAGACACCTGCAGCAACAGAGGCACCTGCAGCTGAGGCACCTGCAGCAGAAGCACCTGCAGCAGAGGAAGCACCTGCAGCAGAGGCAGCAGCTGATGAGGGTAAGGTTCTCAACATTTCAGCATGGAACGAGGAGTTCAAGAGCCGTCTTACAGATCACTATCCTGGATATGAGGTAGTTGATGGAACAACAGGTAAGATCGGTGATGTTACAGTTAACTGGCTGATCACTCCTAACGAGGAGAACGCTTACCAGAACAGACTTGATGAGCTTCTTCTTGCACAGGATAGCGCTGCAGCAGATGACAAGGTTGACCTTTTCCTTGTAGAGGCTGACTACGCAGTTAAGTACACAGACACAGATTACACAATGCCTATCACTGACCTCGGCATCACAGCTGATGAGCTCAAGGATCAGTATGCATACACACAGGCAGTTGTAACAGATTCTAACGGTGTTCTTAAGGGAACATCATGGCAGGGCTGCCCTGGTGTTATGATCTACAACAGAGCAATCGCTAAGGAAGTATTCGGAACAGATGAGCCTGCAGACATCCAGGCTAAGTTCGCTGATTGGGATAAGTTCTTCGAGTCAGCCGGTGAGCTTGACAAGGCTGGTTACGATGTAATTTCTTCAACAGCTGATACATTCCGTGTATATCAGAACAACGCTAAGCTTCCTTGGGTTAACGGAACACAGATCCAGGTTGATGACAACCTTAAGAAGTGGGTTGAGGATTCTAAGAAGCTTGCAGATGCTGGCTACTGCAACACATGGGGCCAGTGGGGTGAGGACTGGAACAAGGGATTCTATCCTGAAGGAAAGGTATTCGCTTACTTTGGACCAGCTTGGCTGATCGACTTCTGTATGGCAGCTGACGTAGAAGGCTCAGTAGCTCACGATGGTGGCTGGGCAGCTACAGAGGGACCTCAGGGCTTCTACTGGGGCGGAACATGGATCTGTGCAGCAGCTGGAACAGATAACCCATCACTCGTTGCTGATATCATGAGAAAGATGACAATGGATCCTGCAGTTATGAAGGACATCGTTCTTAAGGACAATGACTTCGTAAACAACAGACCTGTTATGGAAGAGCTTGCAAACGATCCTTCTTACCAGAACGCAGTTCTTGGTGGACAGAACCCTCTTAAGATGTTCTGTGCAGGCGCTGACAACATCGATATGGCTAACCTTACAGCTTATGACCAGGGTCTTCTTGGTGACTTCCAGACAGCTATGGGCGACTACATCAATGGCAACTTTGCTACATATGATGAGGCTCTTGAGCAGTTCTACACACTTGCACTTCAGAGATATCCTGAGCTTACAAGATAATTTCTGTATAAGTGACAGTATTTTAAAAATAAGTTGCCTGCCGGGTTATCCGGCAGGCAATTTCTTAAAAATCCAAGGGTAAAGAGTAAAATATTTGCGGAGGTAAGGGTATGGACAAAAATAAGTCCACTAAAGCCAATCATAACGTGGTTAAGTTTAACCGCTGGGGATATATTTTCCTTATACCATTCTTTGTTACATATATCATCTTCAGCCTTATTCCACTGTTTTCAACTATATATAACAGTTTCTTTGAGAACTATCGTTCCGGACTTAAGCAGATCGGACCTAACTTTGTTGGTGGCGCCAACTATGTTAACCTGCTTACAACACCGGAAATTTGGAAATATTTAGGTAACACACTCATCATGTGGGTTGGTGGTTTCATCCCACAGATTGTTATAGCTCTTTTGCTGGCTTACTGGTTCTCAGATCCTTCACTCAGACTCAAAGGTCAGAGATTCTTTAAGACAGTTATCTACATGCCTAACCTGATCATGGCATCAGCGTTTTCAATGCTGTTCTTTGCATTGTTCTCAGACAGCGGCCCTGTAAACCAGATTCTTTTAAGTCTTGGTGCTATAAAAGAGCCTTTCAAGTTCTTCCAGTTTGTGGGTGCTTCAAGAATTCTTGTTATGCTCATGAACTTCCTGATGTGGTTTGGTAATACAACCATCCTCCTTATGGCAGGTATGCTTGGTATCGACTCATCACTTTATGAAGCTGCTCAGGTTGACGGAGCTACAGCTTCACAGGTATTCTTCAAGATCACAATGCCTATTCTCCGTCCTATATTCATCTACGTGCTGATCACATCTCTTATCGGTGGTCTGCAGATGTTCGATGTTCCTCAGATCTTGACAAACGGTCGTGGTAATCCTATGGATGCCCTTACCACAGTAATCATGCTCCTTAACAGATATCTTACAAGTAAGGACGTAGGCCGTGGTGGTGCTTTGTCAGTATTCTTGTTTGTTGTAACTGGTATTCTGAGCCTTGTAGTATTCAGAATTAACAGTTCAAAAGAAAAGAATTAAGGAGGAAATAGGGATGAATAACGAAACAACAATGAAACCCCATGGAGTCCCAATTGGAGTAAGAAGAACTATCGCTTACATAACACTTATATTCTTTTCGTTCCTCTGCCTCATTTGGTTCTACATTTTGCTTATTAACTCAACCAGATCACATTCAGAGATGACATTGGGATTCACAGTACTTCCCAGCACACATCTTCTTGATAACTGGTCAAGCCTTATAAACGGAACTATTCCTATTGCAAGAGGCTTTTTAAACAGTATTATCGTTTCAGTTTGCACAGCAGTGCTTTGTACATACTTCTCAGCTATGACTGCATATGCTATCAATACATATCAGTTCAAGGGAAGAGCTGCTATTGCAACATTTATCCTGGCAATCATGATGATTCCCGGACAGGTTACCGCCCTTGGTTTCCTGCGTTTGATCGTAAGACTTGGAATGGATGACTCAATCGTACCTCTTATCATTCCTGCAATTGCATCACCTGTTACTTACTTCTATCTGAAGCAGTACATGGAGAGTAACCTGCCTCTGTCACTGGTTGAGGCTGCAAGAATTGATGGTTCGGGAGAGTTCAGAACATTCAATACAATCATAATGCCGCTTATTAAGCCGGCTATCAGTGTACAGATGATCTTTGCTTTTGTAGGAAGCTGGAATAACTACTTCACACCGGCCCTGATCCTTCACACTGATACTAAGAAGACACTTCCTGTTATGATTGCTCAGCTCCGTGGTGCTGACTGGCTCCGTTTCGATATGGGTCAGATCTACATCATGATAGCTGCATCCATCTTCCCGGTTATCGTTATCTACCTCCTTCTTTCAAGGTACATCGTAGGTGGCGTATCAGCCGGTGCAGTAAAGGGATGATAAATTAGCTATCCTCCTATTTTACTCTTTCCTTTTATAAGCGTTTTTGAAAAGCCATGGCGTTCCCCGACGTCATGGCTTTTCGCTTTATGCAGGGGATACTCTCGCCGGAGGTCCTGTGGGCTGCCACAGCTAAATGGCTATCCTCCTCGCGGACTATTTTTGTCGGAATTCATGGCCTTCATAGAACGCTTTGCAGCTTCTACGGATGATCCGTGGACAGAAGATGCAAAGCGCCCTCTGAAGACTCATGAATTCACGAAAAAATACTACGCTGCGGG
Organism: Butyrivibrio sp. VCB2001; assembly: GCF_000423965.1. Lineage (NCBI taxonomy): Bacteria > Bacillati > Bacillota > Clostridia > Lachnospirales > Lachnospiraceae > Butyrivibrio > Butyrivibrio sp. VCB2001. The sequence goes on from NZ_AUIZ01000026.1 coordinate 11,903, forward strand.
TCTAGCTATTTAGCTGTGGCAGCCCACAGGACCTCCGGCGAGAGTATATGACCATAGCGAGTGGCTTAAAAAAGTGATAAACTAGTTTTGTAACTACGAATATTTTTAAGAGGTGATTTAGAAAATGAAGGCAAACAGAGTTTTAGCGATTTTGTTCTCGTCAGCATTAGTGGCTGTTTCAGCAGCTCTTTTACCTGCTCCGGTTGCTGGAGTTGTAAGAGCTGAGGAGGATACAACTATAGAGAGCGCTGAGGATGCTCAGGAAGAAAATAAGGAAGATGAGCCGGAGTTAACTGAAGAAGAGCAGGCGGCAAAAGAGGCTGAAGAAAAGAGAAAAGCGCTTCAGAATGACCCTACCCACATACATCACTTCAAATGGATAGCAATCATGAATGAGAGTGAATCCGCTGAGGGTACTATTAATTACATGTGTCCTGAATGTGGTAAGATATGGTATTTCAGACCGATATCTGCTTACTATGCGTTCCAGGGCGATGTTGCAAGACGTATTGAGATGGCTCCTGAAAATGCAACAGTTAAGGTAAAAACCTCTTTATTTATTAATTTCAACAAACAGGTAATGCAGGCTCTGGAAGAAAGGCCTGACGTTTCACTCTATGTGAGCTTCCTTGATCAGGAGTACAAGGGAAATCGCGTCAGCTTTGTGATCCCTGCGGGAGAGGATACTGTTTCTCTTCTTGATGAGAACGGATATGCCGGATTTCTTTTCCTTGGCGGCAAATATGGCCTGACCATGGAAGTTCCGGTAGTAGATGAGGGAACGGAAGAAAAAGCTTCAGAATAGGTAATATGATGTTTTGGGACCATGGCAAAGGCTGTGGTCCTATTTTTGTCATAATGTACAAAGAAAAATGTATAAACTTTGAATATTTATAAATATTTCTGCTTGTCTTTAAAACTTCACTGTGATAAAATCTTTCTCATGCAGACAAATGTCCGCGATACAAAAACACTTTGGGAGACATTAAAGTGCAGCAGGATACAGGATACTATGTAATCAGAAAGCAGGCGGTACCTGAGGTTTTGCTCAAGGTGGTCGAGGCCAAGAAACTCCTTGAATCCGGGAAGGTGAAGACTGCCAGTGAGGCAGCTCAGCAACTTGGAATCAGCCGCAGCTCTTTTTACAAATACAAAGAAGATATATATGAGTTCCACGACAGCCTTCAGGGCACAACGCTGACCCTGACATTCCAGATGAATGATGAGGTGGGACTTCTGTCATATGTGCTCAACCTCATAGCCGAGTTTGGGGCAAACATTCTTACCATACATCAGTCCATACCACTAAACGGTGTGGCATCTATTTCAATCACCATCCAGGTATTACCGGAAACAAGAGATATCATGGAGATGATCTCCATCATGGAAAAGACTGAAGGCGTGCACAAGGTACATATTACCGGTCGAAGTGCTACGCTTACATAAGGAGGAAGATATGGCAAAGGTAGCAGTATTAGGGTACGGTACAGTAGGAAGCGGAGTAGTTGATGTTCTCGACAACAACGCAGCCGAAATCGAAAAGAGCGCAGGGGAAAAGCTTGAACTTAAGTACATTCTTGATCTTAGAGATTTCCCCGGGGATAAACATGAGACACAGGTCGTTCACGACATCAACATCATTCTTGACGATCCTGAGATAGAAGTTATCTGTGAGACAATGGGCGGAATTGAGCCGGCATTCTCTTTTGAAAAGAGTGCTCTCGAGAGAGGAAAGAGTGTCTGCACCTCCAACAAGGAGCTGGTTGCAGCACGCGGACCTGAGCTAGTTGAGCTTGCCAGGAAGAACGGAGCAAGCTATCTGTTTGAGGCAAGCGTAGGCGGCGGAATTCCACTTCTTAGGACTATCAATGATTCTCTTAAGCATGAGAAGATCGATTCCATCACAGGTATCTTAAACGGAACAACTAACTACATCCTCACCAAGATGGACAAAGAAGGCGCAGGCTTTGCGACAGTACTTAAGGCAGCACAGGATAAGGGCTACGCAGAAAAGAATCCTGAGGCCGATGTGGAAGGCTATGATGCCTGCCGTAAGATAGCCATCCTCTCAAGCCTTATGAGTGGAAAACACGTTAATTATGAAGATATTTACACAGAGGGTATCTCCAAGATCAGCATCGAGGATTTTGCCTATGCAAGAACTCTTGGAATGGCGATCAAGCTCCTTGGAATGTGCAAGAAGAATGAGAACGGCTTCTTTACTATAGTTGCACCGTTCCTTATCCCTTATGAGAATCCTCTTGCAAACGTAAACGGTGTATTCAATGCCATCAATGTTCACGGAAACATGGTTGGCGACGTTATGTTCTACGGAAGAGGCGCAGGCAAGAACGCTACAGCAAGTGCGGTAGTTGCCGATGTTATTGATATCATCAAACACAAGGGCAAGCACATCGACGTAAACTTAAATTCTGAGAAGGCAGTTCTTTCTCCTAAGGACAATGCTGTAAGAAAGTTCTTCGTAAGAGTTGCAGCTGAGTACAAGGAACAGGCTTTTGAGATCTTCGGACACGGTATCGAGGAAGTTACAGGCGATAACGTATATAACGAGTTCGCCTTCATTACAGATGATATCTCGGAAAAAGACTTCGATGAGAAGCTTTGGAAGTTTGACAGCGTTAAGGGTTACATCAGACTTTACTGATGAATAAATAACTATAGAAGGAAGATGGAGCAATGAAAAAGGTTGTAAAATTTGGCGGAAGTTCGCTGGCCAGTGCAGAGCAGTTCAAGAAGGTAGGTGACATCATTAAGTCCGATCCGGACAGAGTGTACGTAGTACCTTCAGCGCCGGGCAAAAGAAATTCAAAGGATACTAAGGTAACTGATATGCTTTACAAGACCTACGCCCTGGCAGAGGCAGGCAAGGACTTTAGTAAGCAGCTTTCAGATATCAAGGCCCGCTACGATGAGATCATCAAGGGACTTAAATTAAAGCTGGATCTTTCAGGTGAGTTTAAGACCATTGAAAAGAACTTTAAGGCACAGGCAGGCAGTGACTATGCAGCCAGCAGAGGTGAGTACCTTAACGGAATCATAATGGCAGCATACCTTGGCTATGAGTTCGTTGACGCTGCTACCGTTATTTCTTTTGACAAAAACGGAGAATTCGATGCCGAGAAGACCAATAAGCTGATGGCCAAGAAACTGGAGAAGACTCCAAAGGCCGTTGTTCCCGGATTTTACGGCGCATATCCTGACGGAAGCATAAAGACCTTTTCAAGAGGCGGATCCGATATCACAGGATCCATCGTATCAAGAGCAACCAAGGCAGATGTATATGAGAACTGGACAGATGTTTCAGGATTCCTTGTTGCAGATCCAAGGATCATTGATAAGCCTCCGTACATTGAGACCATCACATACACAGAGCTCAGAGAGCTTGCATACATGGGTGCCGGCGTTCTTCACGAGGATGCGATCTTCCCCGTAAGAAAAGAGGGTATCCCGATCAATATCAGAAATACCAACCAGCCTGATGATCCCGGCACATGGATCGTTGAGTCAACAGCTAAAAAGTCCAAGTATGTCATCACCGGAATTGCCGGTAAGAAGGGCTTCTGCTGCGTGAACGTCCTCAAGGATCAGATGAACTCCGAGATCGGATTCGTTAGAAAAGTCCTTCAGGCCTTTGAAGATCAGAACATTTCAATCGAGCATGTTCCTTCAGGAATCGACACCATGACTGTATTCGTACAGCAGGACGAATTCATCGAGAAGGAGCAGGCAGTTGTTTCAGAGATCCACAAGCTCGCTCATCCCGATATGCTTGAGATTGAGTCAGACCTTGCTCTTATCGCAGTTGTGGGACGTGGTATGAAGTCGACACGTGGAACTGCAGGAAGAATCTTCTCTGCACTTGCTCACGCCAGCGTCAATGTTCGCATGATCGATCAGGGATCTTCAGAGCTTAACATCATTATTGGTGTTGAGAATAGGGATTTTGAGAAGGCGATTGAAGCTATTTACGATATATTCGTTTCAACAGCCCTTTGATAATAATGAGTCAAAAGAACCGTCCCCCTGACTTGGTGGGGACGGTTCTTTTTGATTCTTATTTCATAAGATATTCAATAAATAACTTAGCGTTATCAATTCTCTGAGAGTTTACTGCAATACCCACAATCGGAGCTTCATCCGGGAAAGCCTCGCAGCTCTTGAGTGCTTCAGAGTTATCAAGAATGATTCCAACGGGAATCGGATCATCCATATCCTCTTTAGCAACCTTCTGGTAGGTGAAATCCTCTTCGTATTTTGCAGCCATCACAGCGTATTTGTTGTTCTTGTCATATTCACCTGAAGTGATGTAAGTTGTGTACTCATCTGAGTTCAGGTAATCAATGTATCCCTGATCTACGTAGAAAACTCTATCGCCAAAACTCTCAAGTTCGCTCTCACTGTATAAAGTTCTAAGATCAATGAATGTATCCTGTGAAGCGTAGCGGCCGAAGGTGTTTTCGTCTGCAACTATGGTATCAAGTTCATGTGCTGCAAGCATTGCCATGAGCTTCTCGCTGGTTGCAACAGAAGTAGTATCTACTATAGAAGACATGAAGTTTGATGATGTATCAACTATAACTGCGTATTCTTCTGTATCAATACCTGCATATTCTGCAAAACCATCCTGAAGTATGTTCTGAGTGTCCATGCCACGGTTGTTGATAAACATGGAATATACTGCGTAAGGTTTGTTGTCCGTAACATCTCTTATGGTAATGATCACAAAGATCAGAACTACGATTGCCACGATGGTATGTATCTTATAATATTCCCAAAAGTAATCCCAGTGGGCTTTAAAGCCCTGACCTTTAAGCTTTTTCTGTTGCTCTTTTATCTCATCACGTACTGACATGTAAATTTCCTCCTGAATTTCTTAGGACTCATTCGAGAATTTTACGTTTAATAAAGAAAACTGTCAAGTTAGCTTTAAACAATAGTTTACAAATAAATAATACATTTTTTACGATAAAACAGATATAATAGAAATGATAGGTAAGAACGGTGAAAAACGCTTGAAAGATTGGGAAAAGTAAAGTAACATAATCGTTAAAATTGATATTTTTTAAGGAGGATGAGTTCTGTAATGGGTATCGATAACAATTATGTTGAGTGCCTGGTAGAGAGCAAAGCGTCACCAATGGTGAAGATTCTCAGCTTTTTATCTCTTGCTGTGGCAATTATTTTCTTTCTTTTATCAGTCATCAGTCCGTTAGGAATCATAGGTCTTATCCTGTGCATCGGTGCAGGAGTTTTGTATTATTTCCTTACTTTGAATGCAAATATCGAGTTTGAGTATCAGTACTGTGAGAGGGAGATCACAGTTGACAAGATCCTCAATAAGAGCAGACGTAAGAATGTAGCCAAGTACGACGTCAACAAGATTGAAGCTATGGCTCCGTCTCGTTCCTATCATCTCGATGAGTTTAAGAATAAAACCCTGAAGGTGGTTGACTTCTCCGCAAGACAGAAGGACCGCCAGCCTGATCCAACATATACTTTTATATATGATGGAAAGGAAAAGGTTATATTCGAACCAAATGCAGAATTTGTAACAGCTGTTAAAAACGTAGCACCTCGCAAGGTGTTTACTGACTGAAAAGAATAAGGGAGAGCGAGACAATGGGACAGATTATCGGCGAAGGAATTACTTTTGATGACGTACTTTTAGTACCGGCATATTCACAGGTTATACCTAATCAGGTAGATGTTAGCACATATCTTACCAAGAAGATCAAACTCAACATTCCTATGATGAGTGCAGGAATGGACACAGTTACAGAGCACAGAATGGCCATCGCCATGGCTAGACAGGGCGGTATCGGTATCATTCACAAGAACATGTCTATCGAGGCTCAGGCCGAGGAAGTAGACAAGGTTAAGAGATCAGAGAACGGCGTAATCACTGATCCTTTCTCACTTTCACCGGAGCACACACTGGCAGATGCCGATTCTCTCATGGCTAAGTTCAGAATTTCAGGTGTGCCTATCACTGAGGGCAAAAAGCTTGTAGGTATCATCACAAACCGTGACCTCAAGTTTGAAAAAGACTTCTCACAGAAGATAAAAGATGTAATGACCAGCGAAAACCTTGTTACAGCCAAGGAAGGCATTACACTTGAGGAAGCAAAGAGCATTCTTGCAAAGAGCAAGAAGGAGAAGCTTCCTATCGTAGACGACGACTACAATCTTGTAGGACTTATCACAATCAAGGATATTGAAAAGACCATCAAATATCCTCTTTCAGCTAAGGACGACCACGGACGTCTTCTCTGCGGAGCAGGTGTTGGTATTTCGGCTAACTGCCTGGACAGAGTAGCAGCCCTTGTTGATGCCAAGGTTGATGTTATTGTTCTTGATTCAGCACACGGACATTCAGAGAACGTTCTTAAATGTCTTCGCATGATAAAAGAGAAATTCCCTGATCTTCAGGTTATCGCAGGAAACTGCGCTACAGCAGCTGCAACAAAAGACCTTATCGAAGCAGGAGCAGATGCTGTCAAGGTAGGTATTGGACCCGGATCTATCTGCACAACACGTGTGGTTGCAGGTATCGGTGTTCCTCAGATCACTGCAGTTATGGACTGCTACGAAATGGCTAAGCAGTATGGTATTCCGATCATCGCTGATGGTGGTATCAAGTACTCTGGCGATATTACCAAGGCTATTGCAGCAGGAGCTAACATCGTAATGATGGGTTCAATGTTTGCAGGCTGTGACGAGGCTCCCGGAGATTTCGAGCTGTTCCAGGGAAGAAAATACAAGGTTTACCGTGGAATGGGATCCATCGCAGCCATGGAGAACGGCTCCAAGGATCGTTATTTCCAGGAAGATGCTAAAAAGCTTGTTCCGGAGGGCGTTGAAGGACGTGTTGCCTACAAGGGAACAGTTGAAGATACAGTATTCCAGCTCATGGGCGGACTTCGTTCAGGTATGGGATATTGCGGATGCGGTACAATCGAGGAACTTAAGGAGAACGGAAGATTTATCAAGATGACCTCCGCAGCTCTTCGTGAGTCACATCCACATGATATTCAGATCACAAAAGAGGCTCCTAACTATAGCGTTGACGATAAGTAATCACCTGGCGAGGTCTTTTCGAGCCTGGTGTACTACTTAGTTCTGGCGAGCGTAGCGAGAGCAGAACTTCCTTATGTTATAAAATCTAAGTGCAAGGAGAGCTTGCATGCGCGACACAAAAGCACCAGCAGAACTTATGCAGGCACAAAGCAAGGGCTCTGGCTCTACGGAGATGGGAGCTCTTGGTCAGCTTGCGCCAAAAAACAGGCAGGAACTGCAGACCTGGCAGGATATGTTCTGTGAGATGGCAGGTGTCTATGTGCAGTGTCTTGACGGGGATGGCGTTCCTATTACGGAGTTCTCCGGCAATTCACACGAGATTGATATAATTCAAAAATATGTAACCCCCATCAGGATCCACAACATCTGTATGAGGGTTTCCGAGAGCGACCTTGAGGATCAGGCTGTGGAGATCACAGAGATCCCCAATCTCAGGCTCGCTGCGGTAGCGGTTGGTGGTGTGGACAGGATTGAAGGTGTCTGGATTGTCTGCGGACTCTTTACAGATGCCCAGTATGATCAGAGTTTCTACCACTATCCACCGATTGACAACTTCCAGTATCAGATTTCCGAGACCAAATTTTATAAGACTCTGGATCTTTTAAGAGAGACCTTGGACATCCTCATCAAAGTTGAGGCATCAAGGTCTAAAGCTGTTGCAATAAGTGAGGAGAGCAAAGCTCAGGAAATGGAGATGACAAGCTCCTTCCACAGAGCAGAGATCATGACAGAGATCGTATCTCTCCTTGACAGCGACGAGGGTATAGAGGAGGTAATGGCTCAGGTCCTTTCAAGGCTTTGCAGTTATCTCCAGATTAGTAATGCCTTTACCTGCAAGATCCATCACGGAACTCTCATGGACATTATCGTCCAGTGGACACAGCCCGGAGTTCCAAAGCTCTTTTCCAATACCACTGATCAGGAGGTCTGCTGGTTCCTTGGAAGTTCCAAGGCGATAGCTATATCCAGCGACACCCAGATGAACGCTGGAGAAAGAGAACAGATTGACAACCTCGGCATCAAGGCTCTTGTGGCAATGCCCATCATGATTGGCGGAAACCCTGCCTTCTACGCGTGTCTTACCGAGAACAGGGAGAACAGAGTCTGGTCCATTGATGACATTAAGTTTATTAACGACTCCATAAGGATCCTTCAGAGTATCATAACCAAGAGACTGCAGACCAATTCGCTGGCAAGCTCTTTTGCCTCCTTAGAAGCGGTCCTTGATAACGTGGGAAGTTCAATCTACGTAAGGGATATAGGCACGGGAATCCTGCTCTTTGCCAACAGGAGTTTCAAAAAGAACTTTAGCAAGGAACTCACAGAGAACAGGCTGGTGGAGCTCTTTGAAGGAAATATTCCCTCAAGAAGCCACAGCGGAAACTACGAAGTACATCACAGAGACAGAGAGAAGTGGTATGATGTCTACTACACAAGGATCAAGTGGGTGGACGGAAGACCGGTTTCGCTCTGCGCGATTTATGATATCACTGAAAAAAAGCTGTACCAGAAACGTATGGAGCAGCAGGCATATACAGACTTTTTGACAGGTCTTTTCAACAGAATGTGCTGCGAAAAGGATCTGGCAAAATACGTGGATGAGGCAAGAACTACCGGCAAGACCGGTGCTCTTATGTACTTAGACCTCGATGACTTTAAGCATATAAACGACAGCCTGGGCCATCAGTACGGCGATACCCTTCTTCAGGATATCTCTAAGGCCATCAGCAGAATAGAAGGAATCACGAACTCCTGCTATCGTATGGGCGGAGATGAGTTTGTAATCATAGTTCCACCTGAGAGCTATCACAGGATGGACAAGATCGTTGAGGAGATAAAGAATGCCTTCGCAACGCCGTGGTATCTCAAGGACAGCGACTACTACTGCACCATGAGTATGGGTGTTGTCAAGTTCCCGGAGCACGGCGACAATGTATCCGAGCTTATCAGAAAATCAGATGTTGCCATGTACGAGGCTAAGAAGTCCGGCAAGAACAGGATCGCGGAGTACTCAGACAACATCGATTCCTCCAGTATCCATAGGATCGATCTTGAGAAGAATATGCACAAGGCCATCTCCAAGAAGGTTGATGAGTTTGAGGTTTACTTTCAGCCTGTCCTTTATAACGACAAGGCAAAGGGCAAAGGAAAGAAGAGCAAGATAAAGCACCTCGGAGCAGAGGCTCTTGTCAGATGGAACAGCGAGTCTCTGGGCTTCTTAAGTCCCGATGAATTCGTGCCTCTTGCTGAGTACCTGGGACTTATCACTCCTATCGGCAACCACGTGCTCAAAAAAGCATGCGAGTGCTGCAGGCAGTGGAACGAAACAGGAAACGGTGATTTTGCCATCAGCGTAAATGTCTCTGTTGTGCAGATCATGCAGAACGATATCCTGGATATCATAAAGAACTGCCTTGAGGAAAATAATCTAAAGCCTGAGAATCTGATCCTGGAGATCACAGAAAGGCTTGCCATAAACGACCTTGCAAGGACCAAGCAGACCATCCTTGATATAAAGGATATGGGAATAAGGCTTGCCCTTGATGATTTCGGAACAGGTTATTCTGCTCTTTCCAGCATAAGAGCTCTGCCTTTCGACATAATCAAGGTTGACAGAGAGTTTGTAAAGAACATAGATAAGGATGAATACTCTAAGGCATTTGTCCGTTCAATGGTTGATATGGGAAAATCCATCGGCGCAGATATCTGCATCGAAGGCGTTGAGACCAAAGAGCAGATGGAGATCCTTGAGAGCATGGGCGTCACCTATATTCAGGGCTATTACTATGATAAGCCACTGCGCCGTGCAGCCTTTGAGGAAAAGTATGTGTATAACCGGTAGGTTTATGCTACAATAGAATGTAAACATTTTTATAGAAAGTTGGTTTGATAAAGTAAATGGCAGATGAAGTAATTACAAAAGTAAATGAAAATCCTGAGGAAGAAAGCGGCTCAGGCAGGCACTTTATAGAAAGAGCCATCGACAAGGATCTCGCGGAAGGCGTATACGATCACGTAGTAACCCGTTTCCCGCCCGAACCCAATGGCTTTTTGCACATTGGTCACGCCAAGAGTATACTTCTCAACTACGGAATGGCCAAGGAGTATAACGGCAAGTTCAACATGAGATTCGATGATACCAATCCTACCAAGGAGAAATCCGAGTTCATGGATGCCATCATCGAGGATGTTAAGTGGCTTGGTGCAGATTACGAGGACAGACTCTTTTATGCATCAGATTATTTTGACGAGATGTATGAAGATGCTGTCAAGCTCATCAAAAAGGGCAAGGCTTATATCTCAGAGCTTACAGCAGATGAGATCAGAGAATACAGAGGAACACTCACAGAGCCCGGCAAGAACGATCCCGGAAGAGACAGAAGCGTAGAAGAGAACCTTCGCCTCTTTGAAGAGATGAAGAGTGGCAAGGTTGCTGACGGAGCCATGACTCTTCGTGCCAAGATCGATATGGCATCACCTAACATCAACATGAGAGATCCTATCATCTATCGTGTTGCTCACATGTCACACGCAAGATGCGGAGATAAGTGGTGCATCTATCCTATGTACGACTTTGCTCATCCTATCGAGGATGCCATCGAGGGTATCACACATTCACTCTGCACACTGGAGTTTGAGGACCACAGACCTCTTTACGACTGGGTTAAGACAGAGTGCGAATACAAGAATCCTCCACGTCAGATTGAGTTCGCCAAGATGTACCTCAACAACGTGGTTACAGGAAAAAGATATATCAAGAAGCTTGTAGAGGACGGAATTGTTGACGGATGGGATGATCCAAGACTTGTTACCATCGCATCACTCCGCAGAAGAGGCTTTACACCTGAGTCCATCAAGATGTTTGTTGATATGTGCGGAATCAGTAAGGCACAGGCAACAGCAGAGTATTCAATGCTCGAGTACTGCATCAGAGAGGACTTAAAGCTCAAGGCTAAGAGAATGCAGGCAGTTCTTGATCCTGTTAAGCTCATCATCGACAACTATCCTGAGGGCGAGACAGAGTACCTTGATATTGAGAACAACAAGGAAGTTCCAGAGATGGGAAGCCGTAAGATCCCATTTGGAAAAGAGCTTTGGATAGAGAGAGAAGACTTCATGGAGGAACCTCCGAAGAAGTACTTCAGACTGTTCCCGGGCAACGAAGTAAGACTTATGAACGCTTACTTTGTAACATGTACAGGTTTTGAGAAGGATGAAAACGGCAATATCACAGAGATCCACTGTACATATGATCCTGCAACCAAGGGCGGAGACAGTCCCGACGGCAGAAAGGTAAAGGGAACAATCCACTGGGTGGCTGCCAAGGAGGCACTTACCGCAGAGGTAAGACTTTACGAGAATATCATTGATGAGGAGAAGGGTGTTTACAACGAGGAAGACGGATCTCTTAATTTAAACCCCAATTCCATCAAGGTCATTAAGAATGCTAAACTTGAGCCGGAGCTTGCAAACGCCAAGGCTTTTGAGAAATTCCAGTTTGTCAGAAACGGATTTTTCTGTGTGGATTGCAAGGACTCAAAAGAGGGAGCACCGGTATTTAACAGAATAGTTTCACTTAAGAGTTCATTCGTGCTACCTAAAAACTAACTTTTAAAGAGAGGTGTAGGTATGGGCATATTTTCCGGATTTGAAAAACTTGGGCTTGGCAATATCGAAGGAGAAGCGCTTTTTGAAGACCCCAGAAAGAAAGAGGTGGTAGTCAAAAAGGAAGAACCCAAGAAAAAACTTCAGCTGGTGAACGAAGAGGATTACCTCTTTGATAAAAAATATAAATGCCCGGTCTGTGATTCTGATTTTGAAGCAAGGACTGTCAGAACAGGTAAGGTCAAGATGAAAAACGTGGATATTGACCTACGCCCTGATTATGATGAAGTTGATCAGAACAAGTACGACGTAATTGCTTGTCCGGCTTGCGGATATGCTGCTCTTAGCAGATACTTCCCCAATCTTAACAAGTACCAGATCGATGACATTAGAGTTAAGATCTGTATGAACTACAAGCATGAACCCTGCAAGGATCCTGTCTACACCTATGAGTATGCCAAGAGGCTCTACCAGCTATGCCTGGCAAACGCTGTGGTCAAGAAGGCCAAGAACAGCGAAAAGGCATATATCTGTCTGAAATCAGCCTGGGTTATCAGAGGAGAGACCCAGAGACTTGACCCTAACGATGACGATTACGAGACCAGGAAGGCAGAGAATGATGCTCAGGAAAAAGAGCTTTTGGTAAATGCCCTTAACGGTTTTGCAATGGCCAGACAGACAGAGGAATTCCCCATTGCAGGAATGGATGCCACAACACTTGACTATTTGATGGCTGCCCTGGCTGTTGAGACTGGCCAGAGGGATATGGCATCCAAGATGATAGGCGAGATTCTCACATCAAGGGTTGCCAACAGCAGGATTAAGGACAAGGCAAGAGTCCTCAAGGAAATGCTGATGGAAAAAGAATAAATATAAGCAAAATAAAAATCCCTTACAGATCACTCTGTAAGGGATTTATTCATGTTCAAGATTAAATTATTTGTCCTCGTCGTCGAAGAATTCTTCTGACTCTTCGGGATCCTCTTTAGCCTCAGCCTCAGCTTCTTTCTCTTTCTCGGGCTCTGCAGGAGCCTCTTCAGAATCGGAATCTGATGCGGACTTTGTGATATCTACATATTTGCGTGAACCGAACTTCGAGTCTGAGCTTGTATCCTCGTCATCATCAAAGTCGTCGAAATCGTCGAAATCATCGTCGTCAAAACTGTCTGCGATTTCCTCTTCTCTCTTGCTGAGATAGTAATATGCTCCGGCTGCAGCAGCGCCAGCAGCGGCACAGAATAAAACGAACTTACCGAATGCGTTGTTCTTGGACATTTTTTAGCTCCCCTCCTATTTCAAACGGTTATCTAAATTTTAATACAATTTGATTTTAATTAAAAGACCTGAGTATTAAAATTTGATAAATAACGAAAAATCGTTTGATGTGGTTTTTCATAAATGGTAAACTAGTTTTAGACTGATCTAGTCAATTCGCTCGGAATGAGGATATTCCATGAACGACAGGTTTTGGGAGTTAAAAAAAGAAAAGCAGGACAGAATGATAAATTCAGCTCTAAAGGTCTTTTCCCAGTATGGCTACAAACACGCCAGCACGGATGAGATCGTAAAAGGAGCGGGGATCAGCAAGGGGCTTTTATTCCACTACTTTGAGAGTAAGATAGGACTCTATGCCTTTTTGTATGACTATGCAACGAGGTTTGTGACACTGGAGCTTACAGCCAATGTGGAAAAGAGTGAGAACAGATATTTCGAGCTCTACAAACAGATCCTGTCTGCCAAGGCAAATTCAATGTCGCAGTATCCTTTCATATTTCTTTTCCTGAACAAAGCAGATGAAGAAACTGATATTGAAGCTGTTTCGGTCATTAGTGAGAGGCGCGAGAAATATCAGAGGATAATGAACGCCCTGAGGGAGAGGGCGGATATTACTACCTTTATACCGGGGATCGATTTCGAAAAAGTTGGGGTGATACTTGATTACACAATAGACGGGCTTATACAGAAATCCGTACTATCAGAGAACTTCAGGGCTGATTTCTTTTTGGAGGAGGCCACAGAATATGTTGATATGATGCAGACTATGACATCATAAGGACAAGGAGGGTTATATGAGCAAGTTCTTAGTAGCAGGTGTTACACAGATTGAGACCATCGTAAGAGTTGATAAGATTCCTGTGAGCTATGCTCCTCTTACCAGTGCGACTGACTCCATTTTTACAGCCATGGGCGGAGATGCGTACAACGAATCTCTGGCGCTGAAGTGGCTTGGAGACGATGTTTGTTTCATGTCCATCGTGGGACGAAATCAGGACCTTAGTCTGATAAATCCGCATGATCGCAAGATCACTCTTTCAACCCAGTACATAATTCCTCAGATGAAGGCTACGCCTACTGAGGTTGTTCTCTATGATAAGGACAGAAAACAGCAGATCTTTGAGGATATCAAGGACCTTAGAGACAATGTTTATGATATGTCCATGGTGCCACCTATTGCAGAGGAATGCGATATGATGGTGCTGGCCAATGCCAATTTCTGCAGACCGTTTGCCAAGGTGGCTTCAGAGCATAATAAGCCGGTGGCGGTTAATATTAGGAACTATAATCCTGAGAAGGAGAAGTACAACACTGACTTCCTTAAACCCGCAAAGGTTCTGTACTTTAGTGATGATACGCTGACCGAGGATCCGTACGAGTTCATCGAACGTATTTCCGGGACCTACGGAACAGAGATCATCATTCTCGGACAGGGCAGTGAGGGACTTATTCTCTTTGATAAGACAAAAGACCTAAGGGTTCACTACAACACAGTTAAGACTAATGAGGTTGTAAATACCATAGGTGCAGGAAATGCGCTGTTTGCATGCTTCCTTCACTACTATATGGAGACAGGAGATAGTGTAAATGCCATCAAGAATGCACTTCTTTTTGCTTCCTACAAGATCGGATACATGGGAACTTCCAACGGATTCATGACACCGGATCAGCTCGATCAGTGGAGGAACCTCATTTGGGGCATCAAGAAAAGTGCTTTTGAGGAGAATCAGAATTAATAGAAATTTTCTTGATTAAGTTTTAAAAAATGTGGTAAAGTAGAGCTATGGAAACGTTACCGGTAACGGTAATATTTCCGTAGCTCATTTAAACTGATTATAGGTTTTACGCAAAAAGGAGAGGGTAGATATGGCAAAGGCAAACAGTAAATCAGGCAGAAAATGCGGAGTATTACTTCCAATTTTCTCGCTGTCTTCCGAGTACGGAATCGGAACTTTTTCTAAGGAGGCTTATGAATTTGTGGATTTCCTTAAGGAGGCAGGACAGAGCTACTGGCAGATCCTTCCTTTAGGTCCCACAAGCTATGGCGATTCGCCGTATCAGTCTTTTTCAACATTTGCGGGAAATCCTTATTTTATCGATATAACTACACTTATTGAGCAAGGTCTTTTGACAAAAAAAGATGCTGATAAGTGCGACTTCGGTGGATCTGAGGAGTACATCGACTACGAGAAGATGTACAAATCAAGATTCGTGCTGCTTAAGAAGGCCTACGAGAACATGGGTAAGGCTAAGAATGCAGACAAGCTCAAAAAAGATTTTGAGGCCTTTAAGAAAAAACGCGACAATGACTGGCTCGCTGACTATTCTCTTTTCATGGCTCTCAAGAATGACTATGACGGAAGAGCATGGAATACCTGGGAGGAAAATATCCGCCTCAGAAAGCCTGCAGCAATGAAACAGGCCAAGGAGAAGTATGCAAAGGAGATTGATTTCTACTGCTTCCTTCAGTTCCTGTTTTCTGAGCAGTGGCTGGCTCTTAAGAAATATGCAAATGACAACGGAATTGAGATCATCGGAGATATTCCGATCTACGTTGCTTTTGACAGTGCTGATACTTGGGCTAATCCGGAGCTTTTCCAGCTGGATAAAAAGAATACTCCCATTGATGTTGCCGGTTGTCCCCCCGATGCCTTTTCTGCTACAGGCCAGCTCTGGGGAAATCCTCTTTATAAGTGGGATTACCATGAGAAGACAGGCTACAAGTGGTGGATGAAGAGAATTGCTCACTGCTACAAGCTTTACGATGTTGTAAGAATCGACCACTTCCGCGGATTTGATGAGTATTATGCAATTCCTTACGGCGATCCGACAGCTGAGTTTGGTGAGTGGAGAAAGGGCCCCGGCTACAAGCTCTTTGAAACCATGAAGAAAGAGCTCGGAGATAAGAAGGTAATTGCTGAGGATCTTGGATTCCTCACACCTTCTGTTATTAAGCTTGTTAAGAAGACAGGCTATCCCGGAATGAAGATTCTGCAGTTTGCTTTTGATTCAAGGGAAGAGAGCGATTATCTTCCTCACAACTATACCAATAACTGCATCGTTTATACCGGAACTCACGACAATGACACAACCAGAAGCTGGTTTGACAAGCTTCCGAGAGATGATAAGAAATTTGCCAAGGAATATCTTGGAATAAAGACAGGTAAGGACGCTGTCTGGGCTACAATAAGAGCAAGCTTTGCAAGTGTGTCGGATACTGTTATAATTCCTATGCAGGATTATCTTGAACTTCCTGGTTATGCAAGGATCAATACTCCTTCAACCCTTGGCGGAAACTGGGTTTGGAGAATGAAGAAGGATGCGCTCTCACCTGAGCTTTGCGCCAAGATGCATGACTTTGCAAGGATTTACAGAAGACTTTCCAAATAAAAAATTGGCAGGTTAATGCTTAATGTCAGAAATTACAATTGTAGAAATAGCCAGAAGATGCGGTGTTGGTGTCAGCACCGTATCAAGAGCTATAAATAATCATTCGGATATCAATCCCGAAACCAAAAAGAGAATAATGGAGGTTATCAGGGAAACCGGATACATCCCCAACAACAGCGCCAGGAACCTTAAGAGAACGGATGCCAAGTGTATCGCAGTTCTTGTAAGGGGAATCACCAATCCTTTCTTTGCGCCTATGATTGAGGTGGTTGAGAAGGAAGTTGAGGAGAGAAAGTATGCTCTGGTAATGAGACACGTTGAGTCCCACGAGGATGAGGTTGACGTAGCTCTCGAGCTTGAGAAAGAAAAGCGCCTTCGCGGAATCATCTTTATGGGCGGAGCAGCCAAGCATTCTGCAGAGAAGATCAAGCAGCTCAGTGTCCCTGTTGTGTTTGCAACCATCGGCTCCGATATCGCAGATGATCTCAGCAGAAACGAGTATTCAACAGTCTCTGTTGATGATGAGAAAGAGAGCTTTAAGGTCGTTGAATATCTCATCGGTCTCGGACACAAGAAGATTGCTATCCTGACTGAGGGAAGTGATACACCTTCAATCGTTAAGCTGCGTCTTAAGGGATATCTCGGCGCTCTTGAAAAGCACGGGATTAAGCCCGATGAGAAGCTTATCAGATACGTTGACCGAAGAATTTATACATTCAGTAACGGATACGATACTACCAAGGCACTTATTGAATCGGGAGAGAAGTTTACTGCACTGTACTGTATTTCAGATGTGCTGGCAGTCGGAGCTCTCAGAGCCCTGGCAGATTCAGGAATCAAGGTTCCCGAGGATGTAAGCGTTGTCGGATATGACGGACAGGAGATTGCAGAGTACTGCGTACCGAGACTTACCACACTCAGGCAGCCCATGGTAGATATTTCCAAGGAAGCAATGAAGCTTTTGTTCAGCATCATCGACAAGGAATCCGGACACAAGCACATCGTGTTCCCGGGTGAGCTGATAATAGGTGAATCAACAAGGAAGATAAAGTGATGGATAAACTTGAATACGAAGGATATATCGGAACCGTTAATTATGATAAGAAGTGTGACTATTATACCGGAGAGGTGAAGATAGACGATCGTATATACACCTATGAGGGTGATACTCTGGAGGAGCTTCAGGAGGACTTCGAGGATATCATTGATTCCATTATCGCATTTGATGAGATGGATGATATAGATGAGGAAGAGGAATAATCGCAAGAGGTTAGGAAAACTTGTGATGAATTGAATAGCAGCTGCCTTCCTCTGCAAAGGGGATTGTAGCATAAAACGCCGGGCCGTCAAGGACAAGCTAAAGTGCGCTAAAAAGCAGCGCATCCCTGACCGCCCGGCGTTTTATGCATTTAGGTCACTAAGGGGGAAGGCAGGAAGGAGAAGGCAAAGTGGATTGGCTTTACCGAGCGCAGAGGCAGGAGCTAAGGCATCGCATTTAGAATGTGTTCCGACCTGAGTAATTCTTGTGCAAATTTAGCTCAGCGTGGAGGTGTCCGGCGAGGTGTAGGCAGGGGAGAGCGTGGATTACAGGAGATGTTACTGTCCTGGCGGAAAAATTGAAATTATACCGTAATGAAAAATGGGGTGATCAGTAAACATTACTGTCCTGGAAGAAAAATTGAAAATATACCGTAATGAAAATCAGGCTGATCAATGAAGTACTACTGTCCCAGAGCAAAAACTTCAAAAATACCGTAATGAAAAACAGGTTGTTGCGAGAAGTCTTACTGTCCTGGTGAAAAAATTGAAATTATACCGTAATGAAAAATGTAAAATGGACCCCAGAAAGTGGACACGTCATTAAAACTATTTAGGCAGTATTTTTGCAGCAGATTCAAGACGTGGACACGAAATGGGCAGTAAAAAAATATACTTTCCAGGAAATATCTATTACATTTCCGATATGTGGACACAGATTAGGCTGTCTTTGCTGGTATAATGAGCAAAGGGGGGAATCTGTATGAATCCAAAAAGAAAACCAAGCTACACAAGCGAGCAAATCGAAGTGATTGCTCAGAATCCGTATACACATTCTATCACTCCACATAGGATGACGTTTACTCTCGAAT
>NZ_AUIZ01000027.1:0-30275 GCF_000423965.1 Butyrivibrio sp. VCB2001
CTCCGTTCGACTTGCATGTGTTAGGCACGCCGCCAGCGTTCATCCTGAGCCAGGATCGAACTCTCACGTTAAAATAAGTTCAATTCCAGCCAGAACTAAAACGTTAGCTTTCGTTCTGTCCGTTATTACTTTTGGTTTGTTACTTCTGAATAATTCTCTTGGAATTTTTCAGGGTTGCATTACTGTTTATTTGTCAAGGTGCTATAATTATGACCCTTACTGATTGCGTAAGGCAACGCAGAAGGAGGGATTTGAACCCTCGCGCCGCTATTAACGACCTGCACCCTTTCCAGGGGTGTCTCTTCAACCACTTGAGTACTTCTGCAAAATAGTTGATACACAATAACTTATATTGTTGTAGCAGCGTGTTCATAATTAAGCGGAGCGAAAGGGATTCGAACCCTTGTGGCGTTGCCGCCAAACGGTTTTCAAGACCGCCTCGTTATGACCGCTTCGATATCGCTCCGAGTTAACTTACCACATATATCTCAGATAAGATAACGCTCTGTTTGAGTTGCTGTGGCATCTCGCGCAGCGCAAGATTTATATTAACAAAGCAGGGGGTAGATGTCAACTACATTTTTTAATTTTTTTCTTTTATTTTATAATTTATCAAATTAAAAACGAGCTTTGTGGCAAAATAACAAATATCAAATCAGAGAATTGTAGATATTTACTAGTCTTTCCACGCTGGCACTGCTCGAATAATTTTCCTCAACTTTTTTAAAGGCGCTTACTCTAAGTTTATCGGTAAGAGTCTTGTCATTCATAACCTTAAGCACAGCATTTTTCAGCATTTCCGGATCCTTAGGAGGCACAAGCACGCCTGTTTCTCCATCTGTCACCACATCAGGAATGCCCCCAACCTCGCTGGCTACTACTACGCAGCCGCCTGCCATAGCCTCAAGGACCGACACAGGAAAGCCTTCATAATACGAAGGAAGCACAAAGATGCCACATTCGCCAAGGTACTTCTCCTTCTCTTCTCCCGAGATCCATCCCAGGAACTTAACCAGATTGTTACCTTCTATCCTCTTTCTGTAGCTCTCCTCTTCGTAAATTCCACCTATATAAAGCTTTACATCCTTGTTTTCGCGTCCAATCTCCGTAACGGCATCCAGAAGTTCATCAATACCCTTATCCTTACAAATACGTCCCAGAAAGAGAAGCTTATTCATATCTCTGCCCGAATCCTCACCTTCGGCAAAAGAGATATCTCTTTTAACCGCAACGCAGTTGGGGAAGACTTTGATCTTGCCTGAATCTGTCAGATTAGAGAAATACTCCTTCCAGGAGGGAGTCAGGACCAGCATCACATCTGCCATATCAAGAATAGACCTAAGATACTCTCTTCTCTTATCGCTTATCTGATTCTCAAAGTAATTCTTGAAATCTCCGCCGTGCTGATGGAGCACTATCTTCTTGTTGCGGCGATAGGCTGCTCTAATAAAGAAAGACTTCCTCATAATACTGCTGTCAGAGGAGGCGTTGACGTGCACAACATCGCACCATGACAGAGAGCACAGAAACTTAAAGTAAGCAGCGGCAGCTATCAAAAGCTTCTTGCCCCTGCTTCCCTCTTTCATTGTACCTATATATTTGAGGTCGACCTTACTGTCAAGGCCGGCCTCATAGTAGTTGTTGACTATGGCAGAGATTCCGCCGTGGACACCTCTGTCAGGGCCCACCATCAGAACTCTTTTTCTTTCGCTTTCCATGTAAGTAATCCTTATTTCCTTCCGAGGATTGCCTCTGCTACGGCGATATCCTCAGGTGTAGTGATCTTGATATTATCGTAGGAGCCCTCAACGAGCTTGACCTTTGTGTCTGTGTAATACTCAACAACCATGGCATCATCGGTGATATTGATGCCCTTGGCCATGAGGTCACCCTCCTCGCGGTCGAGTCTCTGATAGAGATCCAGTATCATCTTATAAGAGAAACACTGCGGAGTCTGGATGGTCCACATGAGATTTCTGTCGGGAGTTGATGCTGCAAAGCCCTTTTCATCAGCAATCTTGATGGTATCCTTGGCAGGCATACCAACTACACAGGCCTTGTATTCCTTAACAGCCCGAAGCGCCCTCAGAATAATGTCCCTGTTTATGAAAGGTCTTGCGCCGTCGTGGATGAAAGCATAGTCGCAATCTGCAGCTGCTGCCTGAAGTCCGAGCCTTACACTGTGATACCTTGCAAGTCCGCCTTCAACAACTGCCGTAACCTTGTCAAACTTATATTTCTCCACGATCTCTTTTGTCACATAGGAAACGTCGCCTCTGGAGACCACCAGAACGATATCGTCGATGATGCTCTCTTCAAAAGCCTTGAGAGAATAGTAAATAAGGGGCTTTCCGCCGATCTCCATGTACTGCTTCTTGACATCCGACTGCATTCTGCTGCCGGAGCCTGCTGCCAGAACTACCGCAACTGTCTTCATCTTCGTCCTCCAAAATCCCGCTCAAGCGCATCCAGACGGCTGGCTCTGCCGTGGAAACGTCTCTCGCGATCACCCAGCGGAAGGTTTGGAACTGCGTTCATATCAAGTCCGAACCTGACGCCTTTTCTGTATTCATAGTATGCTGCTGCGCCGATCATTGCTGCATTGTCGGTGCATAAAACAGGACTTGGCCTGTAGAATTCGATATTATTGGCCGCGCACTCTTTTTCCAAAAGTTCACGAAGTGCAGTGTTGGAAGCAACTCCGCCGGCGATGGCAAGTTTGTTCATGCCATATTCCTTGCAGGCACGGATTGCATGTCCGGCGAGAACCTCTACTACTGCCTTCTGGAAAGAGGCTGCGATGTCTGCCTGGCTGAGCTCCTGTCCCTGCATCTTGGCCTGGTTGATGAGGTTTAGCACTGCGGACTTAAGTCCGGAGAAAGAGAAATCGTACTCCGCGCCCTCGATCTTGGCCTGAGGGAATACGAAGGCATCGGGATTTCCTTCCCTTGCTGCTTTGTCAATCTTGGGGCCTCCGGGATAGCCAAGGCCGATGGCTCTTGCCACCTTGTCAAAAGCCTCTCCCGCTGCGTCGTCTCTGGTCTGACCGATTATGTCGTACTCGCCGTAGTCCTTGACTACCACAAGATGAGAGTGGCCTCCCGATACCACAAGGCACACGAAAGGCGGCTCAAGGTCTTTGTTCTCAATGAAGTTTGCGCTGATGTGACCCTCTATGTGGTGGACTCCGATAAGTGGCTTGTTTTTGGCAAAAGAGATTGCTTTTGCCGCGGAAACTCCCACCAAAAGAGCACCTACAAGGCCGGGGCCGTAGGTTACTGCTACTGCGTCGATGTCATCAAGCGTAACTCCCGCTTCGTCCAGCGCTGCTCTTATGCAGCCATTGATCTTCTCAACGTGCTTCCTTGATGCAATCTCGGGAACAACTCCGCCGTAGATGGTATGGAGCGCGATCTGGGATGAGATGATGTTGGAGAGGACTTCACGTCCGTTTCTGACAACTGCCGCAGCTGTCTCGTCACAGGAACTCTCAATGGCAAGGATGGTTACATCACCCTCGCTGCCGGTTTCCTGTGCTCTCTCATCATTCTCTTTTATCGACATGAAGATCACGCCGTCGTTTTCTACATTCTTATCTATCTTCATATATTTATCTCTTTAATCCGCCGCCGAATTTTACAAGGGCCTCAGCTTCTTTGAATCTATTGGCACTGTTTACATTAAGAAAATCAAGATCATCTTTACTTGTAATCTGTGAAACCTCAGTCAGCTCTGTGACATCTCCGGGATGGAATAGTATCTCCATATCCTGAAGTCCCTTGTCCGCCATGATGTCAGCTGCCACAGGAATGCACTCTTTTACATTGTCATAGAACATGTGACCCGAGAGCATGACTCCCATGAAAAACTTCTTCTGAACACCAAGTCTGACAAGTTCTTCTTTATACTTTCTCTCGTTGCGACCAGCGAGTGCGTTCAACACCAGGACCTTCACTACGTTAATAAGCTTAACTCCCTTTATCTTGCCGGAGACCTTGCGATAGATATTAAGGTCTTCCCTAGGGAACCTGATGTACGAAACCTCAAGGTTGTGCTCCCCCACCACATCCATCATCGCATCAAAGACCAGCGGAAGCATGTGGTAGTGAACGTGTCCGTCAAGTCTGAACTTGCCATCGTTCATATACTCTCTGCAGGCCAGGATCTGAGCTTCCATCTCGCGCCTTATCTGGCGATAGTAAAGTCTTCTGAGCACCGGCACAAATCCTACAAAAAGGAGTTTTGCAAATCCGATGTTAAAGTTTCCGTCATTGTCGATCAGTCTGGAGGCTCTATCTCCTGTCAGGGGCTGACCCTCCACGAGATTTAAGTGCACGGTGATGGCGAGCCTTTTCTTAAAGTCTTTTATCTCCTCCATGCACTCTGCAAGGTATGGACTGTTTGGCATGATGCTGATGCCGTTTAAGGCCCCGTTGTGATAACAGTCGATTATGTGACGGCTCTGGGTCCTGAACATCCCATAGTCGTCTGCATGATATTCAATCATCTGATTCTTCCCTCTGTGTCCATCCAAGGATCTTCCAGTTGTTTGTGGTCTGATCTCTTCTCAGGATAAATGTATAGTAAGTCGAGTAAGTCGGAGTTGTTGCATTTCTTATGTTAAAGAGACAGTCACAGCTGCACATCTTGCGACCATCCACCACAACCTCCTCAGGCTCTTTTGTCTGAACGACATAGGCCGGGATTGAGTACTGCTGCGCCTTTCTGCTGGTGACTTCAATTCTGATGGAGCCCTCGAAATTCTCGTTGGAAGCAAGAAGCTCATCGTCCATAAGTCCCTTAAGCACTGCGATCATGGCGTCTCTCTGGTCGTCGTCATAGGTCTCTCTGTAAAGAGTCTGCATGATCTTGGCGTAGAGCTCAACGACCTTCCTGGCGCTGGCGGGATAGCTCTTTTCAAGGTTGGTGGTTGTGATCTCGTCCACCACCGTGATGACGTAATCCTCGTCCTTGGCCGGCTGCTTCCTGGTCCTGGTGAGCATCATATACACACCCAGAACGATCATCGCTCCGAGCACGATCAGAACAATCGATTTAAGTACCGCTGATCCGACACTGCCTTTTTCCATACTTCCTCCTTCTTATTCGGTAAATCTAAGGGTGCAGCTTCGTCCGTCCTTGGCTGCAATGGTATTAGGAAAAATCTTCTTTGTATCCGGCATGAACTCCATGGGATTTACAAGGGATGGGCTGTAGTGGGTAAGCCACATCTCTTTTACCTCGGCGTCCTTAGCCATTTTGGCTGCCTCGTAGAAGGTCATGTGCTTGTATTCCTTGGCCTTCTGGATCTTGTCAGGCTCGCCGTACATTCCCTCACAGATAAACAGGTCTGACCCGGCAGCGTTTCTGACTATGCTGTCGGTAGGCCTTGAATCCGTACTGTAGGTGAGCTTGATGCCCTTTCTCTCCTCTCCGAGAACCATGTCCGGTGTATAGGTGATCCCGTCATCAGTTGTCACGGTATCGCCCCTCTGGAGGCTGTTCCAGTAATCTCTTGGAATCCCCTTCTCCTGAGCTGCTTCCACATTGAACTTGCCCTGACGGCGCAGGTTCATGGTATATCCGTAGCAGGTGATATTGTGGTTAACCTTGAAGGCTGTGATTGTGAATTCAGGCATGCCTTCTAAGTCAAAAGACATCTCGTCTCCGTTAATCTCTTTGAACTTAATTTCAAAGGGCAGCTCCGGCGCAATAGTTCGAAGACTGTTTACCACCTTCTCAAGCCCCTTGGGGCCAACCATAAGAAGCGGCTCCGTGCGCTCTGCATTTCCCATGGTCAGCAGCATTCCGGGAAGTCCCGAGATGTGGTCCGCATGGTAATGGGTAAAGCACATCACGTCTATAGGCTTGGCGCTAAGGCCCTTTTTCTTCATGGCAATCTGTGTTCCCTCACCACAGTCGATGAGGATGCACTTGCCGTTATATCTCACAAGAAGTGCTGTGAGAAGTCTGTTGGGGAGTGGCATCATTCCGCCGGTTCCCAGTAGGCATACATCTATCATTAATTCTCTTCTCTCTTCCAATAAATCACTGCGTCGTCCTTGGGATCCTCGTAAAATCCCGGGCGAACGCCTTCGCTCTTAAATCCAAGCTTCTCATAAAGCCTTATGGCAGGCGCATTCTGGGCTCTGACTTCCAAAGTATAGTCCCTTATCCCAATGCCCTTGCCCCTTTCGAGGAGCTGCTTGACCATCTTGTAGCCGCAGCCTTCCCTGCGGACATCGCCTGAAACCGAGACGTTGGTGACTTCACCTTCGCCGGAGATGTTCTGAACTCCGCAGAGTCCCACGATCCTGCCGGCCATCTCAGCTACGAGGTAAATGGTGTCATCTCTTGTCATGGCATCAAGGAGCTGTTTCTGTGTCCATGCTTCTTTGCCAAGGTTTATCTGTTCAAGCTTCCAGGCATCCTCAACATCCTCAGCAGTCATAGGTCTTATACGGACCTTACCGGGAGTGCTGTGAGCAGCTGCTCTCTTCTCAGAAGCCTTAGTGCTGTCCGATCCCTCTTTTTCCAGAGACTCGCGCTCTGCCTGAGACAGGCGAAGATAATCGGGAGCAAACTCATCGGAGGTTACAAATCTTCCGTCAGCAGCGTACTTAAGGGCCAGGGCTGCAATGGATGCTGCGCTCTGACGATTCATATGCAGGGGTGCAACGGTGAAGGGCACTTTAAGTCCCTGTTCAAGCTTGTCATGATAAACGGGAACGCCGTCACCCAGGAGTACAATGCTCTTTCCAATGCTGTTAAGCTCTGCGATGACATCATCCACGGAAGAAGCGTACTGTTTCTTGATCACACGCATATCAAAGCCCTGCTCGAAGTTCTTCTCCTCGGTGGGACTTGGCACAAAGGTATAGATGCCGGTGTAGACCTGACTGCGCCTTGCGTCCATCATAGGGCAAATGATCTTCTCATTGCCGTAGAGGTTGTAGGCAAGACCATCCACTGTGGGGATGGGGATGATGGGCTTATCGAGAGCAAGCGCCAGTCCCTTGGCTGTGGCAGAGCCTATGCGAAGTCCGGTAAAAGAGCCGGGACCTTTTGCGACAGCTATGGCGTCAATTGTGCTCAGGTCGAGCCCTATCTTGTCCGTCATGTCTTTTAACATGGGCATCAGGATCTCTGAATGCGTGGTTTTATGTTGTATTGAGAACTGGGCTTTAAGCAGGTCGCCGTCAGTGATGGCAACGGTTGCAACCAGTCCCGAAGTGTCTATTGCTAGTATTTTCATAATCTATGTTCCTGTTATTAGTATGGCTTAGTGTCTTGTCATGGTGATGAGCCTGTAATCGAGGCCCTTCTCAAGGTTCTTTTCAATAACGATCTCTGTGTAGTGCTCGGGAAGAAGCTCCTCTATGAGGTTGGCCCACTCAACAAAGCAGACGCCGTCGCCGTAGAAGTAGTCCTCGTAGCCGATCTCGTCCATCTCACTGATATCTCCGATCCTGTAGACATCGAAGTGATAGAACGGAATCCTGCCCTCGTCATAGACCTGAAGTATGGTAAAGGTCGGTGAACTTACAGGTCCCATGATGCCGAGTCCTGCTGCCACGCCCTGAGTCAGCACGGTCTTGCCAACGCCAAGGTCTCCGATCAGGGTATAGACCATTCCCGGAGTCGCACTCTCTCCGATCCTTCTTCCAATCTCAAAGGTCTCGCTAGCACTATTTGTCTCATGTCTGGTTACGATTTCCATAAAAACCCCCGTATGCACAAACTAAACCAACTTTATGATACCACAAAAAAGGCGCCGCGGGTAGATTCCGCAGCGCTTCGAGGTATGCGTTATTTGGTTGTATTTGTATTATGCCTCTTCTGCCTTGGCTACTCTCTTGCGAACTGCCATGGGAGTGGTCTTAAGGATAGGGCTGAGCTGCTTGTAAACAAGGAAGGTCAGTGCGCTGTCCACTGCACCCTTTAAGAGGTTAAACGGTGCTACGCAGATCGCACAGAAAGTAAATACGTTGGTTACAAGAGGATTGATGGCTATTCCGGCCTCAATGAATACGCTGATGTCGCAGCCGTATGCGATTGCGTATGCAGGAAGCAGGAAGAATGCATTTAAGGTTGAGCCTACGATGGCGATGCAAAGTGTACCTGTGATGCAGCTGATAAGTGCAACCTTTCTGGTCTTCTTGAATCTGTAGATAACTGTTGCGGGAATTACGAAAGCTGCTCCAACGCAGAAGTTTGCGATCTCACCTACAAATCCCGGTGTAGGTCCCTGGATAAGGACGTTTAATGTGACCTTGATGAACTCGATCATCACTGCAACCATGGGACCTGCTGCGAATCCGCCGATAAGTGCGGGAATATCGCTGAAGTCAAATTTGTAGAATGGAGGTGCGATAGGAAGCGGGAACTCAAGGAGCATCAGCACGAAGGCAATAGCGGAAAAGACACCTATGATGGCGATCTTTCTTGTGCTGAACATTGCTTCTACGTTTCCGGTCTTTT
Source organism: Butyrivibrio sp. VCB2001 (assembly GCF_000423965.1). Lineage (NCBI taxonomy): Bacteria > Bacillati > Bacillota > Clostridia > Lachnospirales > Lachnospiraceae > Butyrivibrio > Butyrivibrio sp. VCB2001. The sequence continues at coordinate 8,482 of NZ_AUIZ01000027.1, forward strand.
CAAGCTCCTGCTTTCTTGCGAGCTTCTCGGCCAGGTACGCAATAACAAATGCCACTACGATAAGTAGCAAAAGTGCTGCGAAACGTCCGGGCGCTCCTGTGATGTTTGCGATTGTTTCCTTTAAGTTGTTCATTTTTTCTCCTTCTTTCTCATCGGGTGAATTTTTATTTGATTTGAAGGAGAGATAAAGTGGGAATTAATAATGACTTACTCGCACGGCTTCGAGAACCTCAGCTCGTGCTCAACACTCTTCTCTCATCCAGACTATACTGTCGGTCTTGGAATCTCACCAAGTCGGCCGCTTGAAGATCAAGCAGTTCGCGGACTATACCGCCGGTTGGGAATCTCACCCTGCCCCGAAGAATTATTTTTTCTAGTAAAATACTATCCCTTGCCGAGTGTACTGTCAAGGATTTATAATAATACATATCTATACGTTTTCACGTAAATTCTTTTTGCGAGGGACAATGAAGAGAGTACTCACAAAAAAACTAGTGCCCGGAATGATTCTGGCAAGTGACATATTTACCTATGATTCCCACACCAAGCTTATGGAAAAGGGAACTGTACTTAATGTCAAAGACATTGCCAGACTTGCATTCTACTCAATAATTGATGTTCCTATCGAAGACGCTCCGCCGCAGGATTCTGCAGGCAGCAGTTCCGACGCAGGGCTTACTTATGCTGAGCGTTTAAAGCAGTCCGAGGCCTTTAAGGAGTTCAAGCAGGACTTTGAGCAGTGCGCAAGCAAATTTGAGCACACCATCAGTGATATCTTAAAGGGCAATGAAGACCTTGATATTGATGACATGATGACGCCCATCTACTCGCTTCTTAGCGAGGGCAGAACCACTGCCAACATCTTTGACATGCTCCACAACCTAAGGCTTTATGATGATGCCACATATACACACTGCATCAATGTTGCCCTCATTACCAATATCATCGCCCAGTGGCTAAGATGGGATGAGGCCGAGATAGAATTGGCTACTCAGGCAGGTCTTTTCCATGATATAGGTAAGCTCCTGATACCTGATACCATAATTACCAAGCCCGGTGCTCTGACAGATGATGAGTATAACATGGTCAAGACACATCCCCAGAAGGGATATGAAGCCATGAAGGCTCTGAATATCAGCGCACATGTTAAGAACGCCGCCCTCATGCATCATGAGAGATGTGATGGAACGGGATATCCCTTAAGACTAAAAGGGCCTCAGATCGATAAGTTTGCCAAGGCTGTAGCCATCGCAGATGTATATGATGCCATGACAAGCGCAAGATACTACCGCGGTCCTTTATGTCCGTTTATTGCAATTTCAATGTTTGAAGAGGAAGGCTTCCAGAAATATGATGCGGAGATGATCATGTGCTTCCTCCACAACATAGTCAATACATATCTTCTCAACACCGTGCGCCTTAATACAGGCGAAGTCGGCGAGATCATATTTATAAACAGTTCACACCTCTCAAGGCCTACGATCAAGGTTGGCAATGATTACATTGATCTGTCGAAATGCCCAGGAGTGTATATTCAAGAGATCATCTGAACAAAAAGAAAGCCTGGCATGCCAAGCATGTCAGGCTATTATAATGCGCTTTATGCGTTCTTTAACTTAAACTTCTGGATATCTCTGTCATCATCCACTTTCTCGATCTGAGCACCAAGGCCTCTTAACTTGACCTCAAAGTCCTCATATCCTCTCTCGATGTACTTGATATCCTCTATTGTTGAGTAACCTTCTGCTGTAAGGGCTGCGATAACAAGCGCTGCGCCTGCTCTAAGGTCAGGCGCTGAAACCGTTGCACCGGTGTATCTCTCAACACCCTCGATGATGGCTGTGCTTCCCTCTACCTTGATGGAAGCTCCCATTCTGGTGAGCTCATCAACATATTTAAAGCGGCTCTCAAAAATACTCTCTGTTACTATACTGATACCACTTGCAAGACCAAGTGCCACGGTGATCTGTGGCTGCATATCTGTGGGATATCCCGGATATGGCAGGGTCTTTACATGTGTGTTCTTAAGTCTCCTGGCAGCCACAACTCTGACCTCATCGTCAGACTCATGGATCTGGCATCCCATCTCAACAAGCTTGGCACTGATGGACTCAAGGTGCTTGGGGATTACGTTCTTGACCGTTACATCACCCATGGTTGCTGCTGCAGCCATCATGAAGGTTCCGGCCTCTATCTGATCGGGAATGATGGTATACTCTGTTCCGTGGAGCTTCTCAACTCCCCTGATACGGATGACATCGGTACCTGCGCCCTTGATGTTAGCTCCCATGCTGTTAAGGAAGTTCGCGATATCAACGACGTGTGGCTCCTTGGCTGCATTCTCGATGATGGTCTTGCCCTCAGCCATTACAGCCGCCATCATGATGTTAATGGTAGCACCTACGCTGACAACGTCGAGGTAGATGTGGCTTCCTACAAGCTTATCAGCCTTGGCATAGATGATGTTCTGAATGTTAACCTTAGCCCCAAGAGCAGTAAAGCCCTTGATATGCTGGTCGATAGGGCGAAGGCCGATATGGCAGCCACCGGGAAGTGCAACTCCGGCATCCTTATACTTACCAAGAAGAGCACCAAGGAGGTAGTAACCTGCCCTGATCTTCTTGATATAATCATTTTCAATTGTATGGTTTTTAATCTGAGAAGCATTGATCTTCACAGAATGTCTGCCTGTGCGCTCAACAAATGCGCCTATGCTCTCGATAGCCTGAAGCATTGCATTGGTATCGGAGGCGTCTGGCATATTATCTATATAGACAGTCTCATCCGTCATGGTTGCAGCTGCAAGGATCGCAAGCGCTGCGTTCTTGGCTCCGCCGATCTCAACCTCGCCAACCAGCGGATTTCCGCCTTTTATCACGTATTTTTCCATAGGTATCTCTCTTCTTTTTCTTGAACAAATATTAGTTATACCACAATAATGTGTATTTGTAAAACCGATAGTTTAGTTCAAGTAATTAAGCGGGTTAACCTGACTTCCACCCACCAAAATCTCAAAGTGAAGGTGAGGTCCCGTAGATACACCTGTATTACCTGAGAGAGCAATTCTCTGTCCCTGAGAAACCGACTGTCCGACTGAAACCAGGACTTTACTAAGATGTCCGTATCTGGTCTCCCTGCCGTCCGGGTGTCTTATGTATACACAGTATCCGTATCCGCTTCCCCAACCGGCTCTTGTAACAACACCTGAAGATGAAGCAACAACAGAAGTTCCGACAGGAGTAGCCCAGTCAACACCTTTGTGATAGGAGCTGGCTCCCTTGGTGGGACGATTTCTTTTACCAAATCCGGAGGTAAGTCTTCCGCCGGAAATAGGCTTGATATATGTAGGTGGAACGATGGTTCCTCTCTCGACAATCTTGGGAACAGCCTTGTAGGTGACTTCTTCCTTCTCAATCTCACGGCCTGTTTCGCTGTTATCCATATATGAAACCAGAGCGACAACCTTTCTGTGTCCGGCTGACGGCTCCTGAAGGACCTTGGTCTGGGTTGTGTACCAGCTGTCGTTGTCGACATACTGAACCTCAGCCTCGTAGTCCTCTTCGTAGTATTCCTGAATTGTATAGTTAACTGAGAGCTCGGGCTCAGGAACAGTAACGATCAGGTTATCCTGTACCCTTATCATGGTGCGCTCGCTCTCGAGCTGTTCGTTCATGTTAACAAGGTCATCGACGGTAAGACCGAACTTCATGGCGATGGTTCCAAGAGTATCGCCGGACTGAACCTCGTAGATCTGGTTGGTCTCTTTGTCCTTGGTAACTTCGTCGATGGCTGTAGCAAGGTCAGTGATCTCGCTGTCGGGAAGGTAACTCTCCACAATCTCAACCTTGTCCGCAAAATCCATGCTCATAAGTCCAAGATCGTAGTCGGAGAAATCCTTGTCGTAGGCAAGGGGCTTAGCCTCGTTGACGATCTGTGTGATCTCAGCCTGGAAACCTGCCTGAGGAAGGGAAGTCTCTGCTATCTCCTCTTCCTTCTTAACCTCTTCCTTGCTAAGGACCTGAGGCGTAAGAACGTTAACCTCACGATCTGTATCAAGGATCAGATTAACATCGTAGAGCCCCTCTTCATCATAGTTTGAAAGAGCTGTCGAAAGAAGCTTCATTACATCGTCGATGCTTGCGAGGTTGACTGCAAACTCGTTGATCTTGATGGAATAGGATCTGTTAAGTGTGCTCCTGAGGTTCGCCTTAAGGACCGCCGACATCTCTTTTGACATGGAAGAGACAGAGTCTACAGTGCCCCAGAGAACGTTGCTTCCTTCTATGTTAAGATCCGCCTTGGCAAGAACCAGCTCTCCGTCGCTTGATGCGATGGAACGCCTTGCATCTCTGTAGGCCTCGTAGGCATCCTCTTCAGAGCCTGCTATTCCTACCACTACGTCATTTAATTTTACGGTAAAAATATTGTCGCCGCCCCTTTCAAACTTAACAAAGCTGGGCATAAACAGAATCCAAGCTACGATTATCACCAGTGCTGACTGCAAAAACCATACCTTGATCTTGCGGCGAAATACAGTATTGCTAAAACTCATTTATAAAACACCTAAAATTCTAAGAATATTGAGTACCAGGTCTGCGCCTGCTACTAAGAGAGTGATGATAAGAAGAGGAAGAAGCGCGCTGTTCTTGGTCTCTACTGCTACCTGAACAGTCTCTATTTTGTGCTTAACCTCTTTAAACTCATCAAGGCTCTTTTCCTGGCCCTTTTCAACTACGGCCTGGACATTTCTATATACCTGTACACCTACATCGTGTACCTGGGTTTCACTCTGCTCAAGTCTCTCTGTGAGAGCTGCTACAGTCTTGCCGGTTTCCTGAATGGAATTTCTTGCATCCTCGATGGCTGCTCTGTGCTCTTTTTCATTGGCGCGCAGTTCCTCAAGCTGGAGTTTAAACTGCTCTGCCTCCTGCCTGGTCCTCTCAGCTTCCATGGCCTCGGCCTGTGCATTGGCTCTTATTATGTCCTGTGCACCTATTTTCTCTGCAAGCTTGTCCATAAAGTTCTCCACAATTTTTCCTCCCAACATTTTCGCTTACTCCTCTGATGTAATCATGTAATCCACTGATGTTTTATCCACATAAGCTTATCATTTATTATGCAATATATACAAGAATATAATGATTAAAAGAGATTTATTAGCTACTTTTACTATTTGTTCATGCTCAGTTCATAATTTATTCATAATTGTCATGTATATTTATACTACAGTCAAGAGCAAGTCATCATGTTAATAACGAAAGATAGATTTTTTCATAATAGGGTAGGCGCAGCGATGTGTCTACCCACTCCTCATTAATGGGGGTTTTCATCCCCCGAGGATTATAATTCCTTCTCTATTGCAAGGATCTCCTCGTTCAGAGAGAGCATTCTTGCATCAAGATTAGCCACCATTGTGGCACATTCATGAAGCTCCGAATTGATGTGAGCCGGAGCCTTTCCCTCGAATTTATACTGAATCTTGTGCTCAAGGGATGCCCAGAAGTCCATGGCTACGGTCCTGATCTGGATCTCAACCTTGACGTTTACGATCTTGTCGGAGAGATAGACAGGGAGAGAGACTATCATGTGATAGCTTCTGTATCCGCTGGGCTTGGGGTTCATGATGTAGTCCTTGATGGTGTGGACCTGTATATCCTTCTGATTGCTGATCATATCGGCAATCCTGTAGATATCTGATGTAAAGGAGCAGATAATACGGATTCCGGCTATATCGTTGACATAGCGCACCATGTTCTCGATGGTGGACTCATAGCCGTTTCTCTTTAATTTCTTGACGATGCTCTCGGGAACCTTGACCCTGTATTTGACGTGCTCGATGGGGTTGTATTTGTGAACCTCCTGGAACTCGTCGTTGAGGATCTCGATCTTGGTCTGCATCTGCTTAAGAGCAGCGTTGTAGAGGAGGTTTACTTCCTCCCATGAATTCATGTCGTCGGATATCTTGACGTCCATTCCTGATAAATCTAATTCCATTTGATAATACCTCATTAGGTCAAAAAAACAAGGAAGTTACGCTCCGCGTAACACGCGCGGACTAAATTCGAAACTACCTCATTAAGTCCTTACAGCCAGTACTCTTTATTAAGAGATAACTTGGGTAAAAGACCTTTCGGCAGCTTCTTATAGTTTCTGCCAAGCTTGTAGCCGAGCCATCTGCAGCCACACATTACGATGTAATGAGGGATGAGATAAGCCTTGCCCACCTGTCTGAAGTGCCCTATTGTCTCAGCTACCATCTTTTTACCCTCGGTCTCTGAACTGATGGAGCCGAAGACCTCGGGATGGTCTGTCTGGGATACTCCTATGTCAAAGTTTCTGTGGAACTGCTGAGCACAGGTGTAGTTGTGAGAATGGATAACTCCTGCCTCAGGAACGTAGCAGATAGCGTAGCCCTTCTGGCAGATATTTCCTGCATAGACCATGTCCTCGTTGAAGATGGTCCTGTGGGTGAAGCCCCCTATCTCGTCAAACACGGAGCGCCTGTACATGGCACAGACATTGGAACAAAAGTAGGTCTTTATTCCGAGACGCGGAAGGTCTTTCTGTGTCTTTTTCATGGGCTCGTTTGGGTAGTTGAACTTGCGGGAGTAGCGCTCAGCAAGATTGCAGTCGGTCTTTGGGTACTGTCTTGCATAAGCTGCTGCCACGTCACTGTCCTCAAATGCTTTCACAAGGCTCGAAACAAGCATTTTATCCCTTGGGAAGGCATCCTGTGTCATCATCATAAAGAACTCCGAATTCGAGTGTTTAACGCCCAAATTTCTGGTCTCTCCGTGATCAAACGAAGCCTTGGTCACATGTTCCACTACTATGTTATCATATTTTTCCTGTGGATTTTCCCTTGATTTTGACAATAGCTCTTTCCAGTATTTTTCCTCGGTATTCATGATGATGAGCTTAGTTGGGCGAAGGGACTGCCTCTCAAGATCATCGATCAGGCGTAAAAGAGCTATATCCGGTTTATAAGTAGGAATAATGATATCTACGGTACTCATTCTTTTTCCTCAAATAGATAAAGAAGAATTAAGGGCCGGGCTCATAAGAACCCAGCCCCATAAAATCTGTATTAAAGCCTTTAGATCAACCGATGTACTTGCTTACATCGCCCTTGATCTTATCGCTGTACTTCTGAACATCTGATGAAGGCTCGTAGCTCTCATCGTTGAAGAGGAACTTGTGGAGCCACTTAACGTTGCTCTGAAGGTCAACGGGAAGTACGCAGCTTCCTGCCTTACCCATGGTTCCTGTCGCACGCATCTCCTCGTAAGGGAATCCGTTGTTATCAACAACCTTGTACTTGGCAACATTCTTGAGCATCTCAAGGATCTCAGAGATATCAAGTGATGTATAAGTCTCTTTGAATGCGTTGTTGGCAACTGTCTCGAGCTGTGAGTAGCTCATGCCCTGTGCTTTCTCAAGGCAAGCCATGAGGACTGTTCTCTGTCTCTCGGCACGTCTGAAGTCATCGCCTGCTGTGTATCTGATACGGCAGTAAGCTGTTGCCTGAAGTCCGTTAAGAGTCTGTACTCCTGCGCTGGTTACAGGTGTGTAGTTAAGCTTGAGCTCCTGCGCCATTGTGGACTGGTAGTTATTAAGGTGAGAAATCTCAGCATCGGTAACATCGATTGTAACTCCGCCAAGGGCGTCAACAACGTCTGTAAGACCTCTGAATCCGATGGTGATGAAATCCTCGATATCCATGTCAAGGTTCATGTTAAGCATTGAAATAGACTGAAGAGGGCCACCCTGAGCATAAGCTGCGTTACACTTGGTGTAAGTGTCGTTACTTAAGTTAAGATAAGTATCACGGTAAACTGAGCAGAGCTTGATCTCTCCGGTATCATTGTTGATAGATGCAATGATAATGGAGTCGGATCTTGTATTCTTGGTGAGCTCACCGTCACGGGCATCAACACCAAAGAGTGCGATATTGGTATAGCCCTTCATTGATTCATCATTAACAACAGTCTCGGAAATACTCTGTGTAATTGCTTCCTCGTTCAGGTTAACCTTACCAACCTTGGTTACATCAACCTTGAAGAAAAGAGTGTAAGCAACATATACAAGTATGCAGGCAACGAGCATCTCAGCTACCAGAAGGATTATTGCCTTCTTGTTGTTCTTTTTCTTGCCGTTTCCGCCGTTACCGCTCTTTCCGTTACCACCGTTTCTGGAGCCATTTCCGCCTCTTGAAGATGATGGTCTTGATGAAGAAGGTCTTGAAGATGAGCTTCTTGAAGCTGATCCTCTTGATGAAGAAGTTCTGTGTGGATCTCTTGATGAACCTGAAGCTGATCTGCCTGAAGCTGATCTTGCCGATCCCTGTGCGCTTCTCCTTGGTCTGTCGTCATAATCGTCGTAACGATCATCATATCTGTCATCGTAACGATCGTCGTATCTATCATCATAGCGATCGTCGTATCTGTCATCGTTTCTGCGAGATGGTCTGCGACTATCTCTCTCGTAGTATTCGTCGTCTCTGTTTGACATAACACGTCTCCTCGTCCCAACAAAAATTCATGCTAATGCTAATATGGCAAATTAACACCAATATATTCTGCCACAAATATGTACTATTTACAACCCCAAAAGAAAATGAGAGAGTGGGTGAGTCAGTGGGGACGTTTCAGTTTGACTCATTTTGCCGCGCAAAATGAGTCAAACTGAAACGTCCCCACTGACTCACCCACTCTCTTAATATGCATTTTTATTTACGAAGCCGTGCCTTATGGTTCCAAGCAGTATCTTGAGATCAAAAGCCATGGTCCAGTTCTCGATATAGTAAATGTCGTAGTCGATTCTTTTCCTGATAGAAGTATCTCCGCGGTAGCCATTGATCTGGGCCCATCCGGTAAGGCCCGGGCGAACCTGGTGCTTGACCATGTAGCGGGGGATCTGCTCCTTGAACTTCTCAACGAACTGAGGACGCTCAGGCCTTGGTCCAACAAGGCTCATCTGACCGATGAAGATGTTGAAGAACTGTGGCATCTCATCGATACTGGTCTTTCGAAGGAAGCCACCGACCCTGGTGATCCTGGGATCGCCCTTGGTGGTCCAGCCTTTCTTTTCCTCAGCTTCGGTCTGAACCTTCATGGTCCTGAACTTGTACATCATGAAAGGAACGCCGTTTCTGCCCACTCTCTCCTGCTTGTAAATGATCGGTCCCGGGCTCGTTACCTTAATGGCGATGGCCGATGCAAGCATAACAGGTGAGAAGATAATAATTGCGAAAAGAGATCCCACAATATCCATGGTTCTCTTGGCAAATCTGTTAAAAGAGTTTGTAAGAGGCACATACCTGATGTTGATAACAGGAAGTCCCTGAACGTCCTCAGTGTATGGGCTGCTGGGAATGAGGGATGTATAATCCGGAATAAACTTGGTATGAACGCCGGATTTCTCACATTCGGCAACCAGTTCCTCCAGGCGATCGTAGTCGTTCAGAGGAAGGGTGATGGTGATCTCATCGAAACTGTTTTTCTCAAGAAGGTCCGTCAGCTGTTCAATCTTGCCGATGACCTTGATTCCGTGGTAGCTGGTATCCAGGGGAACAAAGTCGTCGAGAACACCTGCGATAACATAGCCCCACTGCGGATTTTCGAGGATCCTGCTGATGTATGCCTCGGCGGCTCTTGAGTATCCAACCAGAAGAATATGCTTGATATTATAGCCCTTCTTGCGGATGAACTGCAGGAACTTACGCAGCATCCAGTGGGCGATGGTCGTCAGGGTAATATTCAGAGCAAAGAAGATGGCCATCATCCATCGCGAGAAGTCGCCCTGCTTAAGCAAATACAGGATAACCGTAAAGCCGATGATACCCATGACGTTAGCCTGGACAATGTCTACAAACTCCTCCCAGAGGCGCAGAGCCCTTCTGGAGGTGTAGAGCTGGACCATATAATAAAGAAGAATGTACGCGGGAACCAAAAAATAAAGCGCAGAAAAATAGGTCTCCATCGAAAGTCGTCCGCCGGGCCTTTTATCTGCGAATATAGATTCAAACTTGATATAGTAGGAAAGCACATAGGAACCGGCCACCAAAAGCCCGTCCACGATAACATGCGCCCTATTGAGATGTACCTGATTGTCCTTGATCACAATACTTTTCCATACCTTCCCATAGTTAGGGATATTATATCACACATTCATGATTCTGCGACCAATATTTACCCAAAGCTCGATCTGAAGCCTGAACGCATTGATGATTTCTTTCTTGCCGAAGATCACGCGGTGATTTGCAAACTTCGCAATCTTCTTAAGACCGCCAAGAAGACCCTTTATGTGGGCTTTCCCCAGGCCCTTTCTGACATAGAAGGCGTGCTTGATGGCGATACCGATGCAGATCGGAATAAAGTTGATAAAGAGCTGGAACGCAGCCATGTTCTTATAAATAAGGAACAGGTTATTGGCCGCCGTAAGCTCAACCTTGAAAGCGTTGTATCTTGAGCCGCTGGATCCGCTGCCCACGTGGTATACGATAGCTGTCGGCTCCATAACGTTGGCATAGCCCTTAAGACGCGCTCTGTAGCCGATGTCCACGTCCTCGAGGTAGCAGAAGTGCTCCGCGTCGAAGTAACCAACCTTGTCAAAATACTCTTTTCTGTAGATCGCAGCTCCTGCGCAGGCACTGGTTATGGACTCCCTGCGACTAAAGTGGCTGTTATCCGCATCCTTCCCGGGTGTAAAGGCCCAACCCAGAGCGCAGTAAAGATCGCCACAATCATCGATATTGTGGGGGTCTTTCATCTGAAGCATCTTAGCCTGTGCGGAAAAGAGCTTTTTCTTATTGTCCATGACTTTGATGAGCCTCTCAAGCACGTACTCATCGCACATGGTGTCGTTGTTGAGCAAAAAGACATACTCAGAGTCTGCAGCCTTGATGCCCACATTCACTGCGTTTGCAAAGCCGGTGTTCTCTGAAAGTTCGATGAGCTCGACGTTTGGCCACTTTTCTTTTATATATTCAACGCTTCCGTCTGTGGAGCCGTTGTCAACGACAATGACGTCAAAGGCAACAAAAGTCTGCTTCTCCAGGCTCCTTAAGCAGTCGCCGAGATATTTTTTCCCGTTGTAGTTAGGTATTATTACTGTCAAAAATCCCATAGCTTATACCCTCTTTATGATCTGCGGATCCCACATTATGCGGAAACTGCGCTTTCTGATCTCGCTCCCTAAGCGGTTACTCATGGCTCTTATATCTTCTGCTGACAGGTCGTCAAAAGAGCTGTCGGCCTTTCGCCCGGTGACTTCCTCAAATACAGGGATCAGTTCATCCCTGAGCTTAAGGCACCTTATATCAACTGCGTAGGCGTCCTGTTGGAGCACTGCTCTGTGCTGGAGTCCTCCGGAAAAGCCTTCCGGGAGCCTGTCGTAAGCCAGAGTTCCATCCTTAAGGTACATTCCGCCGCAGATTCTTCCCTTTTTATCAATTATCTTGCCGCCGATACAGCCAAGGTCTGCCCTTTTGGAAAAGACATCTTCACCGTAATTTAGTCTGTAGAATCCGACGTGCTTAAGCTGCGCTGCTGTGGCATTTAGCTTGTAATTATCTGCCAGGTCCTGAAGCGCACGGCGTCCTGCGTCGTAGGCGTAATCTTTGCTGCCCGGATTGGCGGCAGTTGAGGCGTCGTGGCATCTCCAGTGGTAGAGGACTTTGTTTACGTGTGCTATCTGTCCTGCTGCCAGTGGCATGTTCAGGGTGGCTTCTGCGCAGGCACGGAGGAATAAGTCGTAGTCCTGGGCGCCGTCGAAGTTCTTCCTGAGCTTGAGTCTCTTTATGATATCTGCCCTCATGACTGTGAAGTGGCAGATGTAATTGTTGGACATGAGATAGTCCATGTTAAAAGCGGGCTTTTCATGATGCTCGTAGTATCTGCCCGAATGGTCGTCGTACTTGTCCTCGTCCGAGTAGATAAGACGCAGCGGACAGCTGGAGAACTTGACCAGCTTGTTGGTCTTCATGCTCTTTCTGATGACTCTGTCCACCTCGTAGAGTGCATCAGGAGTCAGGGTATCATCATGGTCCAAAAGACCTATGTAATCACCGGTTGCCTTTTCAAGGCCGCGGTTAGTGTTCTCGGATATCCCGGCGTTGGAATCGAGGTGATAATAGCGGATTCTTGGATCTGATGCCGAAAACTCTTTTGCCACATCAAGAGGAGTCTCGGAAGCGTCAGAGAGCACCAGCTCCCAATTGCCGTAGGTCTGGGCGATGACAGACTCAATCATATCCTTGAGATACTTCTCGGGCGTGTTGTAAAGCGGAACCACGATGCTAAAGCGCACCAGATCTCCTGCCTGAGCCAGCATCTTGTACTCTTTCCTCTGCTCGGCAAGGACTGCCTCGGAGAGAGGCGTGAAGGTGTAATTGTCCTTGCGGTTGTCGGATACTCTCTCAATGGCAGCAAAAAATGCGGCCTTGACACCATTGCGCTTCGCGTATGCTATTGTCTTGGAGACCGCATTTTTTATTGACATGTTGTTACTTCCTTGGGGAGTCAATGGGGACGGTTCTTTTTGACTCCTATTTTATTTTTTATTTGGTCGTGAGTCAAACTGAAACGTCCCCACTGACTCACCTTGCCGAAAAGGAGTCAAAGAGAACCGTCCCCATTGACTCCCCTTGTTTGATTTTTCGAGATTAGATGAAGCTCTTTACTGCCTCTGTAAGTTCGTCCTGGAGCTTAGCTGCGTCCTCGAGGTCTTTTCCCTTAACGCCCATGTAGAACTTGATCTTGGGCTCTGTGCCTGAAGGTCTTGCGCAGCACCATGCGTCGTTATCAAGCGCAAAGTAGAGAACGTTAGAGGTTGGAAGTCCTGTGTCGCCCTCTTTGCCTGTTGCCATGTCGATGGTCTTGTGAGTCTTGTAATCACGGAACTCTTCAACTGTCCACTGGCCGAACTTCTTGGGAGGATCGTTACGAAGCTTGTCCATAAGGGCTGCGATCTGCTCTGCGCCTTCCTTGCCCTTCATGGTGATAGCGTACTGACCTTCCTTGTAGTAGCCGTACTTGTTGTACATATCGATCATAGCATCCCAAACGCTCTTGCCCTGCTTCTTGTAGAAAGCAGCGAGCTCGCAGAGCATCATAACTGCTACAACAGCGTCCTTATCTCTTGCGTGGGTTCCTGCGAGACATCCGTAGGACTCCTCGAGACCGAATACATAGTTGTTGCACTGGCCGTTCTGCTCGAAGAGCTTGATCTGCTCGCCGATGTACTTAAAGCCTGTGAGAACCTCGATGTACTTAAGACCGTAGTTCTCAGCAACTGCCTTAGCCATGTTGGTTGTTACGATTGTTGTTACGAACGCAGGGTTAGCGGGCATTGTGCCTGTAGCCTGACGCTCTCTTAAGATATAGTCACCGATGAGCATTCCGGACATGTTTCCGGTGAAAGCAACGTACTCGCCGGTCTTTAGGTCTTTTGCATAAATACCGAGTCTGTCGGCATCGGGATCAGTTGCAAGTACGATGTCTGCATCCTTCTCCTTGGCAAGCTTAAGAGCAAGCTCGAACGCCTTGGGATCCTCGGGGTTAGGATAGTCAAGAGTTGTGAAGTCGGGATCCGGAAGCTCCTGCTCCGGAACAACATATACGTTCTTGAATCCAAGCTCCTTAAGAACACGTCTTACAGGGAGATTTCCTGTGCCGTGGAAAGGTGTATATACGATGGTGAACTTGTCAGCCATCTCGTCGATAACGTCCTGGTGGATGATCTGCTTCTTGAGCTCAACCATGTACTTGTCGTCGATCTCCTCGCCAAAAGAAACATAGAGGCCGGCAGCGATGGCATCTTCCTTGGACATTGTCTTAACGTCATGGTAATCAGTGATGGCTACTACTTCGTCAATGATTCCTGTATCGTGAGGAGGTGTAACCTGTGCGCCGTCCTCCCAGTAAACCTTGTAGCCGTTGTACTCAGGCGGGTTATGTGATGCTGTGACCATAACACCTGCGATGCAGCCAAACTCTCTAAGAGCAAATGAAAGCTCGGGTGTAGGTCTTAAGATATCGCTGACATAAGCCTTGATTCCGTTTGCAGCAAGACAAAGAGCTGTCTCATCAGCAAATTCAGGTGAAAATCTTCTGCAGTCATAAGAAATGGCAACGCCCTTCTTCGGTGCGTCAGGTCCGCCGTGCTTCTTGATATAGTTAGCAAGGCCCTGTGTAGCCTTTCTTACTGTGTACTTGTTCATTCTGTTGGTTCCTGCTCCGATTACCCCGCGGAGTCCGCCGGTACCAAACTCAAGCTCTCTGTAAAAACGATCCTCAACCTCTGCTTCGTTATTGCGAATAGCAAGAAGTTCATCTTTTGTTTCCTGATCAAAATAGTCGTCATTCAGCCAGTACTCCAGCTGCTTTGTAGCTTCACTCATTACCTTTCCTCCTTAAATAAACATGCTGTTTTTGCACTATGTAATTATACCATGAAATGCAGGGGGAGTCACAACAAATCCTCCATGCTGCATCCTAATGTTCTGGACAACTGAAGCAGAGTTTGTCCCTGTGTCCTGGTGATATCTCTTTGGCCCTGCTCAAATAACTGGATCTGCCTGAGCGGAACTCCGGATTTATCTGCAAGTGCTCGCTGCGACAGGCCTGCATAGGCGCGAAGTCTCTTTAGCCGCGACTGCTCTCTGTGCTCCTTCATGGCCTTATCCATCATGTCAACGAATACTGTCACATCCGCTTCATGAATCGTCTTATACATCCCGCGTATCGTATCGATTGGAACGCATCTGTCGATTTCTTCATATTTGACATTTGATATCCACTGATAATATGCCAGCGCCCAGCCGGTCCAATACTCCGGAGACTTATCAACATGCATCTCATCGGGCTTATCTATGTGAAGATCCGTACAGGATTCTATAACTTCCCTTGCCACTTCACAGCCGTTCTTGCCTGCGACATATGTGGAATTGCCTATTTCAAACTGATCTGCCATTTTGCTGATCATGAAAAGCTTATGGAACTCATGGAGCTTGAATCCGAGTGTGTTGACAGCGTAGTCGTACATGTCGCCCATAACTCTCTGTGCAAGTGGCAGATATAGCTCAGAATATGCGTAGTTCTTCATCTTTCACATTTCCTCTCATGATATCCAAAATGTAAATCTCATCAAGCCTGCTTGCGGAAGGCCTGATTTCCTGATAGCTTCTTCTGGCATTTAAGTCTCTTGTTTCTTTTTTATTGAAGTACACTACGGCTTCAGCTGCTTCGTAGGATTTAAAGGACAATTGGTCGAAAGCTCTTTTACTCTTTAATACGATCTGTTCGTTCAGCCCACCAAGTCTCATGGTTTCTGACAGTTTCTGTACCGATATAGTTCCCATTATGAAATCCTGGGCAAAAGAGAAATAGGAATCATCAGCTCTATATCCCTTTATTACATCGAATTCCGAGATATCGATAAGGTAATTCTCCTGCAAAAAATCCTTAGCATCCTCAGCTAGGCTCTTGCGCTGCCAGTAACCTCTGTATTTGGTCAAGAGTGCCATCCAGTTGAGGATGTTGTAATCTCCGCCATTTAAGTCACATATATTGAGGCCTTTTGTATTTAGTTCATAGCAGTTTGAAAAGCCGTCCTTGTTCCTCTTGCATGCCCATTCCTTGGACAGTTCGGGATCTTCTGTGCAATAGAAGCCCCTGCCATAGTCATTGGCGGAAGTTCCATGGCCGAAGACGGGATTATATATGATGCTCTCTGAGCCGTGATAGATTAACAATTTCATGGCCTCCATAAAAAGAAAAAAGTATCGCTGTAGAGATACTATGATTATATCTCTGTAGCGATACTTTTTCAACAAACGAGATAGTGGTGAGTCAGTGGGGACGTAACAGTTTGACTCATTTTGTCATGACAAAATGAGTCAAACTGTTACGTCCCCACTGACTCACCACTGACTTTCTTATCCGATATGCTCTGCGCCTTGTGCAAGCTCACCGGCTTTCACATGCGGATTGTGGTAGTGCTCACGCTTCTTGGAAACGTCGCCGATGGAGATGGCGTTCCTTGGGCAGTACTGAAGGCATCCAAGGCACTGGGTACAATCTGTGCCGATGACAGCCTTATTGTTCTCTATCTTGATATTGCCTCTGGGGCAGATGCTTGCACACTGTCCGCAGGCGATGCAGTTGTCGTTAACCTCGAATTCCCCAGCCTTCTTCTGGAGAATCTTGGAAAATCCTGCGTTCTCAATGGCGTTGAAGATATTAAGGCCGGGCCTTCTCTTGGTCTTGCCATCCATAACGTCCTTGGCTATCAGTCTTGCAAGGTCCTTACTTCTGGCTTCTGCCTCACCCACTGATAGGCGTGGCATCATCAGGTTATGCGGGAAAAGCCAGATGCAGCTGCAGTGATGTGTGATCACACTCCAGTATTTCAGAGGAATTATCTTGTTAAGTCTTGAAAGACCTGTTCCCTTGTATGCTGCGCAGGAAGTCACACCAAAAGTGTAGGCGCTTGGGCTTACCTTGATCTGCTTTGCATATTTAAGGACATCTTCCGGTGCTCCGCCGCCGTAACACGGAAATACAAAGCCTACCTTCTTGGCGCTCGTAACATCAGTAGTGGTCATGCCCTTCTTGATCCTTACAAGGTCTGCGCCGCCGATTCCCTTTGCTATATTTCTTGCGATATCCAGGCAGTTACCGGTGCCTGAAAAATAAAAGATTACGTTCTCTGCCATAAGAAACCTCCCAGTAAAAATGTGTTGCTTTATATCTATTATTTTAACACAGGTGAAAGCCCGGGTACATCACAAGGGCCTTAATATGACAGTCTTGGTTGGAAACGGAATTCCGACCACCCCACAAGACTTTTGCATATAAAAATTAGTTGGAATTTGCAAAAAGACCTTTTGAAATTTCTTCCAGTAGTTCATCACAGAACATCCGTAGGCCGGGGCTTGTGATGTAGGAAAAGAGCTAGGCATCAAATTTACTTGACCCATGGCCTTGAAAAGTCTTTGCAATTTCCAACTAATTTTCATATAGAGATTTTTTGTTATGTAATTTAAAAATCAAATCCAACCAGTAGGGCTGTCAGCCACGCCTTGTGATGTAATTTTCCGCGAGCATCATCCCTCTTCGTTGTCAGAGGAATTTCCGGAGCCGTCAGTAGGTAACTGGCAGGCAACTTCCTGGACAGGTGTTGCATCATCGGAGTTGTCATCGCCTGCTCCACTATTAGCATCTTCTGAAGAGCTATTATTAGAAGTGGCGTGTTCAGGCTCTGTCGGCATTGAATCCTCGTGGTCTATGGCAGGCTGTGGTTCAGGGTTCTCTGCCGGGTCTGCAGGTGTCTCAAGTGCAGGCGTATCTGTTTGATCTGGACTTCCAGACTTAAGAGAATCTGTTTCTTCAGAGGTTACAATTTTAGAAGCATCTGTTTCTCCAGAATTTTCAGGTTTAAAGATCTCTGTCTGTTCAGATTCTCCAGGTTTTGAGGCCTCTGTTTCTGTAGTGTCTTTAACATTTGATTTATCATCTGAAGCAGAATCCTCTGTAGCTGCTGCCTGTTCAGATGTTGTTGTCTGTCCTGTTGCAACAGCTTGTTGTGTATCTGCTGTAGTTTGTACAGGCGCTGTAGGCTGCTCAGTAACTGCAGGCTGTTCAGCCACTACCGGCTGCTCAACTATCTCAGGCTCAACATAAGGAATTATAACTTCATTATCGCTGACAACTATTGCTCCTCCCTGTCCTGCTGCCAGCTCATCCATGCTGACTACTGCAGGAAGTTCCACAGGCACAGGCTCTGGTTCCGGTGCAGGCACTGGTGCTGGAGTAGGCACTGGCTCAGGTTCTGGAGTCGGAGCAGGCGTAGGTGCAGGAGTAGGCGCAGACTCCGGTGCCAGCTCAGCCTCCGCTGCCGGTGCAGCTTCAGCTGTGGGCTCAGCAGTCGCTGCCGTCGCAGCTTCCTCTTCCGCCTTAGTCGCACTCACCGGCTCTTCCTTATTCTCTTTTACCGCAGCCCTATTAGGGCCATTGGTACCGTCTGCCAAAGGCTCGTCCTCAGCATCGTCCTCCTGACTCTCGTAATCCGCCTCGGCTTGCTGTCTGATCCTCTCGGCTTCTTCCTGGCTCTTTTCCCAGGTCATCGCATCGTCGAGCGCTTCATCCGGGATAGGCTCCGCATAGTTATCAAGCCCGTTTCCTTCGCCAAGGTTTGCGTCGCTGAGTTCATACTCATTGCCGAAGACGTCAGTTACATAATAAGAATTCTCTAGTCCATCAACATAGCTTGTTGTGATGGAGAGGGCCTTATTTTCCTCGTAAAGTATCGTACCAAGGGAATAAACCTTCGGGGTCTCGGCTACGGTATAGAAATTGTCCGCTCCGCCCAAAAGCTCATAATATCTATTTTCAAGATAATCCAAATCTGTCTCGTTGATACCAACTTCGCCTGTGGAAGAATCCACCTGGCTGTAACCAACTACCGACATCACCTGACCTGCAGCATCTGAAGTAACATTCAGATAAATCGTGCTGACCTTGTCATCGCCGGCCTGTCTCTTTAAGTACTCGGTTCTGGTCTCGCCATCTTCCATGTCAACGTTGGAAGCGCTTCTTGCATCAACCCAGTAGCAAACAGGGATGTAGCCCGAATATGAGCCGTCCTCATTTATCTTGGTGATGTACATGCTGCATATCTGGTTGTTCAGAAGGTACCAGACCTGATTAAACGCGCCGACGCTAAATGCAGACGAATCCTGATCTTTCGCGCTGATGGACGAGTAGCGGTTGGTATTACCGATAGAACCAAGCTTCTCATCACCATCAGACAGCTCAACTTTAACGCGGATCGTGTCACCCACAGTTACCGGATCCGAATCACTAATAACAACCGTTGCATCCTCTGAGTAATATCCCTGATCGTCGGGGTCAGGAACCGTAACCGTGATCTTATCAGTAGTGATGCGGTCTTCAAGGATCTTTTCAAAAATCTTCAAAGTCGGATCATCGGGATCCTGCTCATCAATTGCGGAAGTCTCATAGATCATCTTCCAGCTACCCTCCCACTGGTCGCTACTCTTTATGTTTTCAACAAGTGAGTCGGTATCAGTAACATTCCCGGACAACCAGTCCAGACCAATGAGCTTACCTGCGATATTGGCCAGCGCCATTCTAGCCACTACGAGCTTGTAATCAGCATTTACGTTCACCTCGTTGTAAACCTCGAGAGCTTCGGCGGCAGACTCGTTCAGGTAAACCTCCCCTTCCTTCTCGGAATCCCTCTCATAGTAGGCCTCCAGCGGGAAGTAGATGCTAAGACCACCGTTGATCACATCAGGCTGCAGATACTTTGCCATAAGAACGCAGTCATCCAGGGCATCAAGAACCGACTGTCCGGCATTCTTAAGCCCCTGCGAGAAATCACCACTCACAAATGGCGCCACAAATCTCCTGAGATCAAGATAATTCGACGAATTAAATCCGTTCTTGGTCGCAAAGTGCGACTCGGTGCCGACAATATCAAGTATATCGTAGTATTTCCTGTCTGAGTCTTTAACCTCTTGTAAAAGAGCTGTCGCAAACCGCGAAAGTGCCCCATCAAGGGCATCCACCTTATCCATATCCACAAGGGAAAGAGTTGACTGGCCATCTCTGTACTGAGCAATATAGCTGTCGACAATCTTTTTTCCGAGGTCAACCGTGCTGATATCAGGATTTGCCCCAAGGGTATTCATGAAAGCAACATAGTCCCAGCCGGCGCCGGGCTCGTTTTCCTCAGAACCAATGTAGTACTGCACATAGGGCGAAAGAGTTGTAACCACCTCGTAATTGCCCATCTGACAGGCATCAAAGCCAATAAGATCAAACCTGCCACCGTTCTGAATGAAGCTGCTGCCAGTAAGAGACTGCCTTATCTGTTCCAGCGAAAACGTGGAATCAGGAAGCCCCTGCTGCTCCGGATGAGCTTCTTTATACTCCCACAAAATGTCGTCCGCGCCGTAGCCCAGGTATCCTCCGCCATGATCCCAGATGATCAGGTCATACTTATCCGCAGGCGCGTAGGAAGCGCCGTAGTCGATCATGCGGGAAAAGAACTGTGGATCGGTCATGTACTGTCCCACATAAGTCTGGCGGTTCACCAGCTGATTGTACGAACCGTTATTGCAAACCTCCCATAACTGGAGGCCGTTAATGTTTGTATTGTATTTGGAAAAGAGATTGTTAGCTTCGCTTTCAACTCTTGCCTTCTCTGCAGGTGTGAGCTCTGACTGAGACTTATCCGGATAAAACTTAGCTCTGACATAGTCAATGTAAGTGTCCATGTCACTCATGTGCCAGTTAAGGGTTCCGCCTGTAACAACAAGGACCTTGGTGTTATCGGGGATGTTAGCCCCAAGGAGGTCCAAAAGATTTTTTGAACCAAATCCATACTTTGACTCCAAGTCAGTTCCGTCGAGGTAGACCAGGATTGTCCTGTTGAAATCAGGCTCAATGGGTTCATCGCCGCCGGAAGGGTCATCGCCGCCAGATGGGTCGTCGCTGCCTGAATCGTCATAGTCCTCATTATCTTCGTACTCATAATTATCGATGTATTCCTCGATTTCATTAAGGCTCATCCCATCGAAGATATCAATCAGGCCATTATCGTACATGTACTGAAACAGCTCATTCATGATCATGATGAATTCCGAATAAGCTTCAATGGCCTGCTTTGCATCGCCATTTGTGGCATTCATGAATATGCCAAACAGATCCATGTCATCCACATCAACGAGACGGGCTTCATAAGCGGAGGTCGAAACGCCGATTACGGTAGTTGTGGATTCCTTTTTCTGCCCGATGTTTGTGGGGATCTCAACTTCTCCGAACACGATCTTCAGGGCAGGGACGCTCTTCTTTGCAAGAACAGGATCCAGCAAAGTAACGGAAAGGGCAATGTTGTTCTTACCTTCCTTAACTACGTAGGTTGTCTTGGAATTATATGTAACGGATAGTCCCGGGAATGTATCAGAATGCAGAATTGTCCCTGCAGGAAAGAGGTTCGATAACTCTTTTACCGCAGCAACCTCAGCTGCCATGGAGATTATGGAGTTGCTGTCACTTACAATTCCGGATGTAAATGCAAAAACTCCTGTTAAGATAATGGCTAGCAGCTGTCTAAAGGTCTTCATAGCGACATTCCTCCTGATTATAACGTCAGTATACGCCTTGATTCTGGCGGCTGCTATTAAACTGTGGTTAAATGTGTATTAAATAACCATTAATACAAAACGTAATTTCAGAGATGATGATTTCCTTTAT
Source organism: Butyrivibrio sp. VCB2001 (assembly GCF_000423965.1). Taxonomy (NCBI): domain Bacteria; kingdom Bacillati; phylum Bacillota; class Clostridia; order Lachnospirales; family Lachnospiraceae; genus Butyrivibrio; species Butyrivibrio sp. VCB2001. Next base: position 29,766 of record NZ_AUIZ01000027.1, read on the forward strand.
AATTTTGGCCGAAATTCGCAATGGCTACTGTCCTTTTCTTATTTTTCTTTATAGACAGTAGTTTTTTCTTACGAATCATGTTGTTAGCAAAAGTTAACACTGTATTTTTCATCATTTTTAACTGTCCCTGTGCTTTTTTCACTTCTGGACAGTAGGCAGTTCACAGTTTCAGGCAAGTTCCCTACTGTCCTTGTCTAAAAAAGTCTTGCAGACAGTAGGCGCTAGTGTAAAATGGACCCCAGAAAGTGGACACGTCATTAAAACTATTTAGGCAGTATTTTTGCAGCAGATTCAAGACGTGGACACGAAATGGGCAGTAAAAAAATATACTTTCCAGGAAATATCTATTACATTTCCGATATGTGGACACAGATTAGGCTGTCTTTGCTGGTATAATGAGCAAAGGGGGGAATCTGTATGAATCCAAAAAGAAAACCAAGCTACACAAGCGAGCAAATCGAAGTGATTGCTCAGAATCCGTATACACATTCTATCACTCCACATAGGATG
>NZ_AUIZ01000028.1:0-29139 GCF_000423965.1 Butyrivibrio sp. VCB2001
GTATAAGTTTTTCAATTGGTATTTTTCTGCTCCTAACAAAATCCTTTCCCGGAGAAACACAGAACTGATCGATGGACTTGCAAACGCTGTGTATCTCCTTTAGTAAAATATCTCTAACTTGTTTTGATTTCACGTGCACCTCCTTGAATTTAGACTTTTGCCTCTAATTTCAAGGGCCGCTTTCGCTACCTCTAAAAATAAATCTGTAGCGAAAGCGGCCGCACTTTTATGCTTACATGTCAACTGTTTTTAGAAAAAAAGACCCCTACATCATTTTCAGATGTAGAGATCTTTATAGTGTCATCTTAACTTAATGACATTGTCCATATGGTTGTCCCGAAAAAACACCTACTACAGCTTGCGCTGCATCAGCTTGAAATTTTTGATGCTTGTATTGTATTTTCATTTAGACTTACCTCCATTGATTTCTTCAACTACAAGATAATCTTTCAGAGAGCCTTTAAAGTCGCGTGGGACATGCCTTGCAACCTTATAGGTTTCATTTAGCAATGTCTCCTTTATCATCTTTTGCAAGCGTCCAGTTTGGATGGAATACTGTGTTAAATTAACAATTATTTCCTCATTCGCCCTTTCCATGATAGGAGTACTATAGTGTATTAACTGGTCGTCTCTTATATATAGATTCCCTGGCGAAGTTCTAGAACCAACTATCCCTTCAGTTGCACCTTCTAAGAATGCATCTATAAGACTTTGAAAATTATATGTCACTATACGGCCTCCTATATTACCTTTACGCTTGTGTCAGGTGCTAGAGTTTTAAAAATTTCACCTAAATTAATCTTTGACGGGCTATTTCCAAAACAGTTATCCCTAAACACTGCTCTCAGCGGCTGTCTATTTGCGATTTCCTTAACAACTGCCTCCGAAATATTTTCATCAAAGCACGCTATCAAATCTCCACCGTTATAGATATGAATATTGCATCCATCTACCTGTTCTATTGAGTATGGCAACGAAAGAGGTAATCCCCATTCCAACAGACATCCAAACATAAGATCCATATCATTTCTGTCATTTTTTATATTAGATTCCATCATCGAAATCATATCCTGCGTATATTTATCAGCAGAATAATAAACCTCATTCATATTGGAATCATCCAATTTTAATACGCGAAATCCCACATCAAGATTAGCTGCCTGCTCAGGCATTTCTTTTTTTATAGCCTCACCTGCGAGACGTATTCTCTCCTTTCCGATTTCACAAATATTCTTATAACCTGCCTTAAATGCATCGTTAGTCTCTTCTATCTCTTCTGGCAACTGAACCATGATAAACTTTCTGTTTCCACCATCAGTCGCATTCAACTGCATTACAGCATGAGCAGTAGTTGCTGAGCCCGAGAAGAAATCCATAATTATTGAGTCTTGATCTGATCCCATATACAAAGCGTTTAATAAGAGATCTACCGATTTAGGATAGTCAAAATATGCATTACCGAATAGTTTCTTTAACTGTCTCCTTCCAACATCACTTGAGAGTTCTCCTCCCATCCAAAACGATTTACTCTTCGATGCACGCTCTTCAGTATTTTCTTCATCCTCTTCATCATTTGCTGTCGCAGGATTTAAAGCAGGATTTAAATAAACTCTATGTTGTATTCCCCACCGTCCGGCAATATTCGAATATCTAGGTTCAAGAATAGACAAATTTGCCTGAACTCTTTCTCTTCCCCATCTCCAACGACCATCAGAGTCATCACCTCTTAATGGGAATATTTCAACCCATCCATCGTGTTTCTCAAGAGAGCACTCCTTAGTTTCCTCGTTGTAGTAAATAGGAAAGTACATATTCGGCCTGTCTTCTCTTCGATCGGGTCTGCCTCTTTTACGAAGGTCTCTGAGCTGATATGCGTTTCCATTTTCATCTATTTTGTCATATTGCGCTCTTTGCTCCTCTGTTAATGGCATACCTCCTGCTGTAAATTCAGACTTGCCATATATCAATAAGTACTCATGGCATGTAGCGATGTCCTTTCTATCATTTCTTCCCTTAAGGTTATTTACAACTGCAATTTTTCCTATGAAATTTGATTCTCCGAACACTTCATCACATATTTTTCTGAGATTTTCCTGCTCGTTATCGTCTATAGAAATAAAAATTGCACCATCATTCGACAATAAGTTTCTTGCTAACATCAACCTAGAATAAATCATTGAACACCAATCTGAATGAAATCTTCCATTACTATTGCTGTTCTTAAAAAGTCTATTTCCTGCTTCATCAAACACTCCACTTTCAGCATCCCATTCTTCATTTGACACATGAAAGTCATCAGCATATATGAAATCATTTCCAGTATTATATGGAGGGTCAATATATATCATCTTTACCCTATTAAGATAGCTTTCTTGGAGAAGTTTAAGAACATCTAAATTATCTCCCTCAATGTATAAATTTTCAGTATTTTCCCAGTCCAAACTCTCTTCTTTACTCGGACGTAATGTTTTTCTTATAGGCTTATTTGCTTCAACAATAGCCGCTTTTTTCCCAACCCAAGTAAATTCATATGCCTCATCACCTTCAATCACATCCGTTGACAACATTTGACGAAGCACATCAAAGTTTACTGCTTTTTTAGTTTTGCCGTTAGAATCTGATGCCTCAGTAATACAATTCGGAAATAATGCCTCAATTTTCTCTATGTTCTGAGTCGTCATGTCTTTCGATTCCATTCTCATCTTCTCCATTCTCTAATCCTCCATCACTATTATTGTCATTTTCATCAGCAGCTCTACTGATAGATTCCAAATTCAATCCTTGAGTTAATTGTGCCATCTTACTTGCTTGTTCTTGCATAGACAGTATTGCCGGGTTATCTTGTATTATCCTTGATATTTGGTCTGCCTGTCTTTGCGCCTCTACCAATCCTGGATTATCTCTAAATAAATTTGCCATCATCTGAGCGTTTTCCTGTGCTTCTCTTAGAACCGGAGCCTCAGCTATAGCTTGTGACAAAGAGCGGGACTGTTCCAACACTTCTGTTATCTCTGGACTCAATTGAAATGGTGTTGCCAATTGTTGTGCGACTTGAGCCATTTTAATTACTTCAGGATTAAAGCTACTTGCAATAACATTGCTAACCTCAGCCCAGTTGGATAGCTGCGGTACAGCACTTCTGAATATTTGTCCAAACTGCTCCTGTACTCTTAACGCATCAGCCAATGTTTTATTGAATGTTGGCTGCTTCTTAGTTATGCTCTCCTTTATATTTACATCGTCTATCGCTTCATCAATCTCTCGATTTATTTTCTTTATCAGCTTCTCTGACTTACTGTATGCATTCCAACCAATATCATGTGAATGCATAATATCATTCCTAATCTTTCGTACATCCTGATATTGTTTCCTTAAAGTTGGTACAACATCTTTTCCAAGGAGTTTATCCCAGACCGGTTTTTCTTCTATACTTTCCAAAAGGTGAATGATATCGTCCTTTGAAAAATTATCCCTGTTCGTTTCTTTTACTGCTGTCTTAGCTGCTGACATAAATCCTTCATCAACAAACAGCATCGTAAATATTTGTCCAAAATCTTTCTCTTCAAGCTTCTCTATATTTTTAGCCGACTCATCATCTTTATTGATTGCGCTAAACATATAAAGTATTTTTCTTAGTTTTCGCTCAAAGCTACTCATTAGTGGATATAACCGATTATTAAAATATTTTGAGCTATCGTTCTGAAGAACTGTTAACTTAAAACTATTTCTTACATAATCATCCACTTCAGAAAGCCACCTAGCCGAATCTATATTCTCACCTTCAATGGAAAACTCGACATACCAGCATTTTCCATTTTCTACGGAATAAAGCTTTGTCTGCACCCCTTCCGGCTTATATTTTGATATTTCATTTTTCTCCTGTTCATCCAGGAGCAGATATTCTTGTTTCATGTCAGTTCATCCAACTCCCTATTTAACGCCTTAAGTTCTGTATTCATCTGCATCTGCCTGTTAAGTTGCTTCTCTTTACGAACCTTCTGCTGTAACTTATCTATTTGCTTCTGTAGGCCTTGCCTTCTATTATCTCTGTCTACAGAATCCTTAAGAGATTCCTGATTTGATGCTTTTAATGAATCTCCTGCAATCTGCCTTACGAAGTTTTCATAAACAGCATCAATGGATAGTCCTTCCATCTTCACCGGAAGGTCATCTACCTGCAGCCAGTCAGTGTGATAGTAGCTGTTTACCTTAAAAGCACTGGTGCCGGACTGCGCCTCTTCTTTATAGCCAATCCATGCCTGATACTTTCCTTCGTGCTCCAACAGAAACAATATGTGATAAGGAATCTCTTTATCCATCTGCTTTAGGATTCCCTCATCAATGTTCTCACCGGTAAGCTTTATCTCAAAAACCTCTATTTCTTCTACGTCAGTTCCTTCAGCAATATTCACTGTGCTTGCAGCAATCTTGTTTCTCCAATAAATAGTTTTTATCTGATCTACAAAAGACTGCTTCAAAGATGCACTTACAGTAAGGTTTTCATAAAACTTCTGCTTGGGTATACGCTTATTAAATTCTGTTGACTGTGGCAGTCCAATCACAGAAATCCCTCCTTTACGCTCTTACCGCCATAAAGCAAATAAGTTCAAAGTCTTCAAGTCCTGATACTTCTGACATAAGTGCAGACGTACCACCTTTTTTGAAGAGACTGTCTATGTCGCTCTCTTCCTTAACATCTATAATGGATGTAATGGCGTCACTTAACAGCTCTGATATCTCAGCCATATCCTTTCCATCGTTTGTTTCTTCATTAAACTTTCTGCACAGTTCCTTAATTGGTTCAGATTCACCCCTGCACAAAAGTCTCATCGTATCTAAAAGGTGCTTGGGATTCAGATAATCACAAACCACTTCACCATTTGAACTGATATAAACCATGTAGAACGGATGGATACGGTTCTGATTATCTATATTCACGCTGTTATTAACATTTCTAAGCACAAAGATTATTCCTTCAGGATTTTCCTCCGAAGCTCTTACTACAGCATGAAGTCCTTTTGGCTTTTTTTCCAAGTCCTGATGTGTCTTAACGTATTCCAACAAGTCCAATCTAAACTCATTAAGCCCCAAGTCCATGATTGAAATACCAGTAGACATATCCTCAATGTCAACGACTTCTTCCTGCAATCTCTTAAGCTGTGCTCTACGATATTCCAGATCTCCTTTTTCCTCAGGGCTTATAAGGTTATCATCACCAGTAGAAGTCATGACAGAAATCTTCATACGTGTTTCAACACGACTCTTAAGATTGATATATTCATCCAGATCCATATCCGGCCAGAAGTTTACAAGCTGGATATACTGGTTCCTACTTCCGATACGATCGACTCGTCCGAATCTCTGAATAATACGAACAGGATTCCAGTGGATATCGTAGTTAATCAGATAATCACAATCCTGCAAATTCTGTCCTTCCGAGATACAGTCTGTAGCGATAAGTACATCTATCTCTGCAGGATTGTTTGGCATGAGGACATCCTTATTCTTGGATATCGGTGAGAAACAGGTAAGCACATTATTGAGTGTAGGCTTTATTCCCTTTACCGTTGTCTTACCTTCAATCGCTCCGGTAATTACTGCCGTATCAAGTCCATATCTCTTTTTTACGAACTCGCTTACATTGTCATATAAGTATTCTGCTGTATCCGAGAAGGCAGAGAATACTATAAGCTTCTTGTTTCCTTCATTGATAGGATTTTCAATTTTATCTGATATAAGTTTTAAAAGCTCCTGTAATTTGGAATCATGTTCTGGTGTAATATCTGCCACCATTGTAGTAAGCAGCTCTAGTACATCTGCATCTGCCTGCAACTCATCACGCCAACTCTTATAATCCATATCTCCAAGATCAATCTTAACTTTCTTGCCAACCTGGAAGTCTGTATTTTCATCTTCCATATCGAATTCGTCTTCATCCATCTCGTACATATCGAGATTTGCAGTTCCATACTGCTCATAATGATTTATGGCATCTATAGTCCCAGTTATGAGATCTTTTATTCTTGTGAGAGTAAGCTGGAATGAGTATACTGAGCTTTCCAATCGTTTAAGCATATTGATACTCATCAGCTTTCTGATACCTTCCTCACGACCTTTCTGTGTAAGACTCTGACCTTTGTTATGAGTAAGATCTATGTACTTCTGCATCTTGCTTGGGAAGATGTAGTTGGAAGGTGTGTATATGCAAAGGGACAGCATTGTTAGCTGTTCAAATATTTCGTTATAGTTGATTGCATTGCTGAGATCAGTAAGCTGCGGAGACTTTGAAATTGGTTTTAGTCTCTCTGGAAATTTTCCAATCTCAGCTGTGTTGTAATATTTCTCAATATGCTTTCTTGACCTTGCTATGGTTACACTATCAAGCACTTCAAAGAAATCAAAGTCCAGATTTCGAAGAAGGGCATCTGTTGTTCTCTCTTCAGCGTCAAGTTTGCTCCACTCATTAAAAGCTCTCTGAGCCTGTCTGAATATTTCTTCAAGCGGTTTCTTTGTATCAAGAGCCTCATTTAGAGTCTCAGAATCTCCTTCATAAGCAAGAGCAAGCTGATTCTTTAGATCATTAAATCTGTTATTTACCGGAGTAGCGGAAAGCATCAGAACTTTTGTCTTTACTCCGGCACGGATAATCCTGTCCATCAATCTGTTGTACCTGTTCTCAACCTGATTGCTATGTGTTCCGCTTCCGTTTCTGAAATTGTGAGACTCGTCAATTACAACAAGGTCATAATTCCCCCAGTTAAGTCTGTCGAGATCAAGTCCATTTGAGAATCCACCGTTTCTTGAAAGGTCTGTATGGAACAACACATCATAGTTTAATCTGTCAGCAGCTATAGGATTGTTTACATAGTTATCCTTATAGGTATTCCAGTTCTCAGCAAGCTTCTTAGGACAGAGGACAAGCACAGTCTTATTTCTGTTTTCATAGTATTTGACTACAGCAAGAGCAGTGAAGGTCTTACCAAGACCCACACTGTCAGCAAGAATACAGCCATTATATTTTTCAAGTTTATTGATGATTGCAAGCACAGCATCCTTCTGGAAATCATAAAGCAGGTTCCAAATTTTGCTCTGTTTGAATCCGGTTGCCTCATTAGGCAAAACATCTTCTGAGATATCTTCAAGGAACTCACTAAACACATGATACAGGGTCATGAAATAAATAAATTCAGGTGAGTTCTCATTGTATGCTGTTGTAATGTTCTCCAAGACAACATCTGTAACGTCCTGGAGCTTCTTGTTATCATTCCATAGTTCTTCAAATACCTTAAGGTACTCCTGTGAAAATGGTGCATCCATTTTCTGAATCATGGAATATGCATTGTTGCCTCTCTCACATCCAAGGTCTACAGTAGAAAACTCCATTATAGGCGCATATGATTTTCCAGATGTATGGATGAATCCTGGCATGTTTTCCTGAGTGACATTAGACTTGAATACACCTTTCCTTTTAATCCACTCAGCACATTCTTTGGCTATAGCTTTCTGTGTCATTTCGTTCCGGAGCTTGATTTCAAATTCTGTTCCATAAAGGTTCTGCTCTCGGCTCATCCTTGGAATATAAAACTCTCGTTTTTCCTTTTTAGCTTTTTCCGTGACAAATGTAGGCGCAGTAAAAATGAATCGAAACTCATCACACTGTTCCAATTCTTTCTTAAGTTCTTGATATGCATAAATAGAAAAACTTGCCGCAGCAATAGAAACCTTGCTGCCGGATTTGATCTCGTTACTCAAATCATCCCGTAAAGTCTGATTTACGTTATCTATTAATTTCATGCCACCGATCAATGAATCCATGGTAAATCTCCTTATTCAGTCCGTTTTCTCGCATCAAACATAGTCTCATTTGCTATTATTTTTCCGGACTCTACGCGGATCATCAGGCTTTTTTGCCTTTTCAGGTATTAACCACATCTTCCCTCTTATAACTGCTCCTTCAATTCTTCCCTCTTTGCAGTAAACAGCTACTCTCCTCTGAGAGATACCCCATTTTTCTGCACATTCAGCCGATGTTAAGTACTCCATAAAAGCCCTCCAAAAAAGTGAACCGCAACAATTATATTTTAGTCGTTCACGCGAACACTTTCAACGTAGAAGTGCCTTAGTTACCGAACTTTTATGCATTCTTCACACCGTTTTTATAACTCTACAAACAGATAATCTTTATATCAAAAATCTACCAAATATATTCCAACGCTTATCTGCTTGAAGGATCCTTTATGGTTAATCTGTGTTATCTTCGCCTTCAGCAGCTTCCCAGCATCCATAAGTCTTGCAAATACTATGTTATCCTTCTCAGGAACGTATCCAAGCTTTTTCTTATCCTCGTTCAGAATCAGAATTGCATTGCTATCAAACTTGTTGTCCTCTCTCTGAAGAGTAAGCACATCTCCAACCTTGATATTCTCAAGTACAGAGGTATCATCCAAATGTGTTGTCCCGGCAATATAGGAGTCAAACAGGTGTATTTCCTTTATTAGCGGCTTGATTATATCCCCAAGCTCATGACCTTCTATTGCTGCAACAGCACTTTCTTTTTTCTCTACTAATTCATTTGCCATGTGATCTTAACTCCTTTTCCCATGATACCTTCAAGGATTTCATCGAGCTGATTGCTGTAATCCTCATAGGATTTCAGTTCTTCCTTAAGGTCAGCCTTCTTTGCTGCAACTGAATCTGTATTCTCTAGCAGATACTTATACTGATAAGGATCCGTTTCTCGAATCTTTAGTATCTCTGCCTCAAGCTCAGCTATCTTCTCATTGATATTTGGAATTTCAAAGTCAGTGCCCTCCAATTCCATCTCTTCGAGTGCCTTATTAACCAGTACTTCAAGTTCCATAAGGCTCTTAAGATCATTACATTCATAACTGATTACAACTCTATTCCAAAGATCCATAAGAGTAAGTGACTTTGATACAGCAGAATTGATGTCCGGATGGATCTTTTTAACAAGTCTATGGTAGATTCTCTTTATCTCAAGAGCGTCTTTCTCAGTAATAGTGCCATCCTTCAAAGACTCTTCATGCTCTTTTACCATATCCTTTAGCTGTGCCTTAAACTCCGCCATCTCTTTTTCCAGGTATTCCTGCATAGCTTTCTGATCAACAGCTTTGCCATGGTTAAGAGCAGCCTGGCAATATTCAATTGTCTTCTTTTTCTGAATGCATTCTATCTTCTTTTTGAAAACGTCCAGGATAAGGTCCCCAAACTCTCTGACGTAGGCCCTATGATACTGAAAAGCCTCTTTCTTAAGGTTATCCCTTCGTGTAATCAGTTCCTCATATCTGGCGTAGGAAGTGTTTTCTCCTTTTATAATTTCATCCATGTTAAATCACCTCGAATCCATACAGGTCACGGTAAACTGATGTAAGCTTTACATTATCTACTGCAGCATCCTTGAAGAAGTCATCCTGGGAGTGATACCATTTGCCATTAAAGCAGACAACACACTCATTGCCTTCCATCTCTGATTCCAGATGCATTTCCTTGTCCTCGTAAAAGAATCTGATCTTATGAGGAGTCTTCAGAAGATAATAAAGATCATAAAAATCGAAGGTTTCTTCATCAAACTCTATAAGCTCATAGAGGTCATCAATAAGCCACTTCATGATATTGAGATTACCAAAGAAGGCATTAAACCTGATTCTCTGGGCCAGCCAGTCTTTTGCCCTAAGGTATAGATTGATTGCCTCGTCGTAATCTTCCTCTGCAGTCTTGATCCTGGCAAGTCTGGTATACACTTCCGGTACCGGATCAAAAACGTTGTCGCACTTTTGGACCTTTTCATAGAGCTTCTTGATCATGCTCTCGTACTTATTCTGGTCCTTATCGACGTAGTAACCGTTCTTGTACATGTCAGCAACCTTATATTCAGCAACAAGATTGCCCTTGTCCATCATCTTGGAAAAGTACTCGAAGGCTTTCTTGTAATCACGTTCTCCGGTCCTGCCATAGTACCAGATATAGCCAAGGCACTCATATGCTTCGTCATAGTCCATGGCTGCTGCCATCTCGTAATATTTCAGCGCAAGGTCAAATCGCTTAAGCTCATAGTAATAACCGCCCAGCCACATCATGTCCCTGGGATCTTTTTCTTCCTCAATAAGAAAGTTCATTGCCTCTATAAACATGAACTCATCTTCATCAGTTATTCTCTTGTTTTCATTGAAATCCTGAACTATTTTTCTTGCTTCTTTTACTGTCATAATGACCTCCAAATACGATATAACAATTATACCTTTTACCGTTTTCTATATTGTACAAGGTTGGTTCTGATAATAGGTCGCCTGAGAGGAGACCGAGATAATTACATTTCATCCATCTCATCCTCAAAATCCAACCATGCGTCAAGCCTATCATCTTCCCTGTCCCTGCGCAGTTGTTCCTGACGGCGATCAAATTCCTTGCGTTCCTTCTTGCTCATGCAACCCACAAGATCCTTGTACTGCTTATCTGTCAGTCTGACGTCTTTATCTTTCTTTCCAAAAAACATAATGCTACCTCTCTTTCAATTCAGTTCTCCGTCCCTCCTGCAGATCTCATAAAACTCGCAGGTGACACAGAAGTGTTTGCAAAACTTATTGTTCCTATGCATGCATTTCTTAATCCAATAAAGTAGTCTTTCCATGATGTGATCCCCTTAGAAGAAAAACAGTATCAGTAGCAACGCAAATCCTTGGATAAGGAATAAAATAAACCTAACTGCCAAAAGCGCTATCCTAGCTATAATGACATCTCCCTTATCAATAGGTCTTGGGTTTCTTGATCCAAATAATATGATGAATTCTTCAGGCTTCATGGATCTCTCCTCTCATTTCTATCGTCAAAAATAGATATTCGTTTCAGGCTACACTCTATTAATGCCACACGAGAAGTCCCATAAAAATGACAGATATTAAACGCAGCAAACATGCGGTTTCAGTGACGAACCGTGACGAACAATGACGAAAATGCAACGCAATATATTGTGTAATGATATAAAAAGACTCCGTCACACTCGCAACGAAGTCTCAAGAATCAGTATTTGATTTTTAGTATCCTATTTCTCTGCAGAATAGGTCCACAGACTGTACTCTGTATTCGTTTGGACGAGAGCTGCTCTTCATTTGGATCTGTCCATCCGCTCTTAATTCCAACGTAATGGTGGTTCCATCTGATTTAGTAACTGTCATCTTCTCACCTGAGGGAGCTCCCGCAACATCCCCTTTATTTGTATACTCCTCAGAAAAAAGATTCCTCCAACGTCTCTGTACCTCTTCGATAATTTTTCTATACCTTACAAAATCCTTTGAATGAATCAGGAATATATATGAGCGTTGCGTTCCTTTATGGAACGTAAGTATTACCGGTTTTGCATCCGGAATTCTATCAACCATCGCATTCTTATAATCATCCCACTGGGTATATGTTCGCCTGCCCTTATGACAGTAATAGACAACGTTGTGACCTTCGTTATAGTATCGTTTCACCTCATTTGGGAAAATATATTTGTCGGCATTCTTTGCCAGATAATCATTATTATCCAGAAGACCGTTGTCAGGATCCATAAAGATTAAATCAGCTTCATCTAACGCGTCAATGCTTTTATTGAACCAGAAAATTCTTCGATGTTCTTTCTCTGGAGGATTTCCCTGAATCTTTAGAAGCTCATCAAAGTATAATGCGTTCGAAATAAGCCCGGCATCCTGAACAGCCTGAACAGATCTATTCCCATTATCCACAAGCTTTTTTAAAGCATCAAAAACTACAGGGTCATACCTTCTCATATCTTCTTTTTCCAGATAGCTGATGTGCTTCCCGTCGTTAGAGCCATCATCCTCTGTGAGATACCAGTTTATTCCCACTTTAACTCCGGATTCTGAAAAAGCTCGAAGTAAAGAGTACTTCCCATAATCCCCTATATCTCCGACATATTGATTTTTCATAACGCCCCCTAATCACTTATCCTGTGAAGTATCCCTGCAACATCTACCCCGGGATGAGTAAAGTACATCCGGCAGATCTGTTCCGCCAGGTCTTCTGATATTTTTAATTTTGCTGCGATCTCCTCGTGAGAGGCTCCTTTGTCGGCAAGCTTCTTTGTCTTCAATATGATTGTATCTATATTCTTCGGAAGAGAGCTGGTACTGCCCTCGACCTTTATAATTTTCTTCTCAAAGGAGAAATCGTCCTTGCCGCGAATCTCGAGAATCGCAAAAGATACTTCCTGATCCGGTTTTCTTTTTCCACAGCAGCCAGGATTGAACCAGATCTGTCCGTTCCTCTCATCCAACGAGTACTTGTGGCTGTGCCCGTAAATAATTACGGAAGCCCCGTCCGCAGAATCCGCTATCTTCCCTTTGTTATGGATCACATAAATCTTGTTGCCTTCAAATTCAAGGAGTGCTTTCTCCGGAAGGTACACTGCCCAATCCTTGTCAGCATTTCCTCTTACTGCAGTGACCGGTGCAATCTTTTCGAGCTCATCGAGCACATCCTTCTTGTCGATATCCCCGGCATGAATTATGTGATCAACACCCTGCAGGCCTTCTATCACTTCTCTTCTGAGAAGTCCATGAGTATCAGATACAATTCCTATTCTCATTGTTAATCTCCGTTTAGTCCTGGACATATTCGCCATTCCATTATATCAAAAATCCCGGCCCACGTTCCGGCGCGCCGACCCGTGGCTGAGCCGTGTCCTAACGGTAGTAAGTAAAGTGGCAAGTGGTGTATTCCTGCGCATAAATGCTCCGTAATACTCACTTGTTGGGGCGTATCCCCAATCCCCTCGCATCAGATTTTCAATCTGACTACGCTCTCTTCGAGAGCTAAAAGCACAAAAAAAGAAGGGACACTACCATCATCTTTCTGATAGTAATGTCCCTAAAAAAAATCATCGCGTCTGTTCGCGTGTCCTGTTCTGATCCGGAGTCTTTTCGATTCCAAGGATCTTATCGATATCATATTTTGCAGTCTGATAGGTCTGCATATTTTTTCTGACTTCCTTGTATTCGGAGTAGGCCGCTTTCTTTTTTGCCAAAACTTTTCCGTACTCATCGCTGAGTTCTTTTACAGAAGGAAGTTTTCCCTTGTGCCTGTTAAAAGAATCTTTGGCTGCCTTGTGAGTCATGATCTCTTCCTTGTGCTCAGCAAAAAACTGTCTACTGTAACCAGACTGTCTGTACTGCTGATAGATGTCTTTTGTCTTGGAGTAGTCAATGATCTTACTCTTAAGTTCTGAGATTTCCTTAAGGCGTTTCTCGTAGCCTTTGATCTCATCACTGAGCTCAGAGAATCTATCGGAAGTGTCGCCGGCTCTTTTCTCAAGTTCATTGTAAGTCCTAAGTCCCTGCTCCTGGAAAAAGAGAAGTGCCTTCATGACATTTTTGACGTTGTACTTTTTCGCCCAGAGTTCATACCCGGGACCTTTTCCCTTTGCAATAACCTCCTGCATGTTAAGGAGAAGATCAAAGCCATCCTCTCTGTAGAAGGGCTTGGCTTTTTCCTTTGGAGAAGTGTCTTTTCTCTCTTCTGCTCCTCTTGCCACACCCTCAAGTTTCTCATGCAGCTCTTTTTCCGAATAGCCATCTCCAAGGGAACGGAACCTGATGAATCTGGTCTGACCATTTCCTCTGACAGAAGTATGCTTACCTCTCTTGATCTCATATCCCTGCTCGGAGAGTTTCAACAGCAGCTCATCAAATGAGCCGGGCTTTTTGGAAAGAGCCGTGTCGATTGCTTCTCTAATTCCATCGCGGAATGTGGGTCCGCGCTCAGCATGTATGTAAGTTGTCTTACTGTGATAAGGCTGAGGCGCTATAACTGACAGACCATTTTCCATACAGATAAGATTGGAAAGTCTCCCCAGGGCAATGCCGGAATAAGAAAAATTGGTAAACTTCCTATCACCTTTAAGCGTAGTAGAATTGAAAATCACATGGTTGTGAATATGATTTCTGTCGGTATGTGTGGCCACAATAAATGCATGATTGCCCTTGGTAAATCTCATGGCTGTCTCATATCCAATTCGATTTGCTTCTTCCGGAGTAATCTCCCCGGGTTTAAAAGACTGCCTGATCTGATAGGCGATCACGTCTCCCTTTTCTTTTCCGTTTGCCACTTCGTAATCTCTTTTGGACAAAAGAAAGTCCTCGTTAACAGTCCTTGGATTGCAGGCATAAGCTGTAACGAGGCTCCCTTCTTCTGTCTTATCCGGATTCATTGCGTAGTCCGTTCTTTCCTTTAGGCACTTGGCCAGGGTCCTGCCCTTGGTGGCATGAAGTGCTATAAGTCTTGTTGCTGCCATTGTAATTTCCTTATTTGATGAATGATAATCTGAAAAGAATTTCCTTTAATGTTTCCCATATTTCATCCAGCTCTGTCTGAAGCTGTTTGATGTCCTGAAGATATATGCAGCCGGTCTCTTCAGCTTTCTTCTCGAACTTTTTAAGCGTATCAGTGTATTCGCCAAGAAGCCTTTCAACTTCCTTTATGTCTGTCAGATCCAGCATGATGACATGACCATCGATGGCCATCTTTCTCATGTATGCGCTGATTTTTCTGACACCGGCCAGTTCCATTTTCTGCATTATCTTCATCCGTTCTTCAGGAGTGACCCGGACAAAGATTCTGCCCTGTGATGGTTCTTTCATATCACAGCACCAGCTCAGGAGCAAAAGACCTGCAGGGGTGATCATCAGGCTCGAGCTTACACTCATGAAGTTCTTTTAAAAGAGAAGTCTTCTCTTCCCTCTCCGTGATAACTTCATGGAAATGATCTTTGCCCATTGGTTTCTCATCTTCATCAGGGACACCATTGGCGTTGTTATCGATAATGGCTTCCTGTTTGTGATTATCTTCAGGAAGATTATTGATAACACCATCTCCGATCATGTTGTCGTTCTGTTCCAGCTGATCTTCAAGGCCTCTTCTGACATTTCCAATGATATTAGGATCCTGTTCCTGTGGAAGTTTCACCGGCTGCTCCACTACCTCAGGTTCAGGTTCGAGTGTATTTCCATTAATGTCATCCCACTTTTCTATTGGTGTTCCTGTTTTTCTTTCCATACAGTCATCACTCCCCTTCTTTCTTTTTCCTTTGAGGAAATCGGATCTCGAAGTGAGGCCTCTGCTCCTCATCCACTGTCAGATCCACATAGCAGTTAAAAGAGTTCCCGGTTCTCTTGGACTTACATCCATCAAGCTTGACTGTCCCACAGTTAAGGAGCTCATCTGCAACTTCCCTGGTCATTTCTTTTCCGATTGCCTCAAAGAATCTGTTGTTCTTCCACAAACCAAAACGGCACTCCATATTGTTACAAAGAAAACCCTTCTCTCTTGCAACAATGTGAGCGCCGCATACAGGGCAGTTTCCAACTACATCATCGTTCGCATAGGCCTGCTTAGTTCCACTGCCATCCTCAAAATTTCCAAATGGAAGCTCGTCGCCAAAATCGGCAGCATCCTTCCATCCATCATCCATACCACTCATTTCGTGACTACCTCCTTCTCTTTACCGGCAGTTTTTTCTGCCGTTTCGTTTTTTATCTGATCCTTTCGGATATTCAGGTTATCCAGAAGAGACTGCTTGACTCCGCCCCATCCATCGGGGAGGATGCGAACTGTTCCCAGGATCTTTCTTCCAACATTTCCTGTAATTCCTGACTTATCGGCAACAACTCCATCTATATTTTTCAGTGGAGCGTCACCCTCATGATGGCTCTTCTCAATCCCTTCTTTGGACTTAACGCCTGCCTGTTCCTTAGCATATTGTTCCAGGAGCGCCCCCTGCTCCGGACTCATCTCCTGAGTCTTTTCTTTATCAATCATCATGTCTTCCACAGATTTGATGATCATGGAAGAAGTTGATCTGATGGTGCCAAGGGCACTCTTTAGTTCCTTAAGACTTTCATCTGTAGAGTAGGATGCCAGATATGGGAAGCTGTAGGAGCTTGTATCATAGCCAAAGAAGTTAAGGACAACTGCTGCAGTTCCTTCTGCCTCAATTTCTTTCCTGTTCTTACTGATTTCTTTTCCCGGATCAGCATGAAGCTTGGCATGAACCACTTCGTGAAGGCAGGTCTTGAGAGTCTGCAGATCACTCATACCTTCCTGGATTGCAATTCTCTTATCCTGCACATGGTAATAACCCTTGGCTCCGGTCTTGATATCTTCAAAACCAATAGGAACGGGGCTGATATCTTTTATGATATCCATGAGAATAGTGAACTTGTTTACATCACCCTTAAGCTCATTGATAGCAAGTTGCGGAAGTTCTTTTCCTTCAGTCTGTGAAACATCAAAAGTAGTCTCTGCCTTATAACTCATGACATTGATCTCTCTGGTCTCCTTCACAGGCTCTCCATCCTTATCAAGGATGACTTTTCCGTTGGCATCAACCTTGTCCACTTCCTTCTCAATCTTATACGGAGCAGGAGCAATGACCCTGATACCCCGCTCGCCCTTCTTCACATAACGCCCCATGTTCTTCCAGCCGGTATAGCTCTGACAGAGAGTTGCATCAGGCTTTTGCATGGCGATCAGGATGCAGTTATTAACTGAGTAGTGTGGAAACTTTGCCATGGTAGCAAGAAGGTTCTTGAACTCTGCGCTGTTCCTTACAGACTTAACGCCGACCTCAAGCTGATCTGTGAGTTCCTTAAGCCTGTCTTCACGGCTCTTAAAATCAGCCTTCTGATCAAATGATTTCTTTTCTGTTACTGCTTCAGGCATTCAGGTCACCTCCTCACTTCTTTGCCTTATCCCCGGTAACTGAAGAAGGAGCCTTCTTGTCAGGCTCCTCCTTCATGGCTTTCCTTATTCTTACTGCAAAGATCGTTAATCTACTTTTTCGCGCCATCACTCATCCTCCTCGTCGCGATATCCTGCAGCGATATCCCACAATCTTCCGAAGAGATCCTCCTCTTCAAAAGCAAAGCTAATATCGCCCTTAAGCTCCTGGACATATCCCCTATAGTTCATCATAAATTCTTTTGTCTGAACCACCAGTGACATAACCTGAATAATATCGCCATTTGTAAGCATGTAAATCTCGTTGGTGTCATAAACTACGGTTACGCCATCATTGTAGGAAGTATCTATGTCTTCGTAGATCTTCACCGCAGGGAGATAGAACAGCTCTGAACTAAGGAGCTCTCCTTCCGAATCATATCCGAATATATTTGGCACAAATGTCTTGAACTGGCCAAGGATTTCAGGATAAAGATTATTGGCATACTCTTCTGCCAGCGCGTTTATGATGACGTCCTCATCTTCATCCTTATATTTGTTGTAATCGTCTTCGTTATAAAAACCTTCAATCAGCTGATCATATTCCAGGAATCCGAAGAGCTTTGCCAGCGTTACCTTTAGCTTTTCTTTTGAAAACTCTTTTTCAGTTACTCCCATCACTCATCCTCCTTATCGCTTTCCGCATCCTCAGGCTCTTTTTCCTCTTCAAGCTCTATCTCATCATCCTCGTCACTTATGCTCCTGAGATAATCATCATCGGTATAGTCCTGATCAGGATCTATAGCCTTGGACTTCTTCTTGGAGTTCTTGGTTGAGGTGTAATACATAAATCCGCCGGCAATTCCAAGTCCGATCACAAGTATGATCGCCATAATTCCATTTACATTGACCGGGTCTTTCTTGGGTTCAGGTTCTTCCTTGGGCTCAGGTTCAGGTTCCGGTGTAGGCTGAGGCTGTGGTGTCACCACTTCAGGCTCTTTTTCCTCTTCCTTGCCTATCCCTGTAACTTTTATATATTCGCTGACCTGGTCATCATCCATGAGGGACAAAAGATCTGACTCATCCACCATGTTTAGGAAATGAACCTTCTCATTGCCGTCATCATCACGGTCGATGATGATGTAGAAGTAGTTGCCGTTCTTGGTCATTACAGTTATGAACTGCTTGCCTCCTGCTTCAAGGGATCCGTAATCATCCACAAGCTCCATGTTGCCATCAGGAGTAAGTGGTCCCCACTTTTCCTCTATCTCAGGCTCTTTTCCCTCACAGTTGCGGTAATCCTCCTTACATATAGGACAGTCCGGATTAACATGATCTTCTGTACACTTTGTTTCGCATATGCAGTCAGGTCCTCCTGCAAATGCTGTCACAGGTGTAAAACAAAAAAGTGACCCCATAAGAGCCACTGAACATCCAAGGACTTTAGCCTTGGCAGCTATTAACTTAAAAGCTTTCATCTAAGATATCCTCCACAATTCCTTTGTTTTCTTTGTCCTGAGCATCTGCTTCAGTGCTCTTTGATTTTGTTTCTTTCTTGTTGTTCATTGGAGCTGTTAGCTTTTCGCTCTCCCCAACTCCCAGGTAATCTGCAAGCTGCTCAGGAGAAAGCCCAAGTCTTTCAACAATACCGACCATGCTGCTGGCCTCCTCTGCCTTGAGCCTTTCATTGACTTCATCAAGTTTTGCCTTGGCTTCATTCAGTCTGGCCTGTGCCCTGTCCCGGTCGGCCCTGAGTCTTTTTAACTTTTCAAACATAACTTTTCCTCCTTACGGTATACGCCCGTATTCTAAAAAGTGTGATTGCCAGTAGGGCGTATTGATATTTGAGTAATGCACCGGGTTACCGGCGTGGATCATCCAGCCACCACCCACATATATTCCAACATGACTGGCTCCGGATACTTCATAGGTTCCCTGGAAAAAGACAAGATCTCCGGGCTTTGCTTCTGAGGACGGAACATAGTCTGTTCTTGCCCTCAGGCCATTGGCTGTAAGCCTTCCAAAGTTCCATCCGTTACCGCAGTGATTAATCACCCAGCTGACAAATCCTGAACAGTCAAAGCCATCCGGGCTGTAACCGCCCCATACATATTCAACGCCCAGATAGTTCTCAGCCTCATGAAGCATCCTTGCAAATTCTTCATCTGAGAGATACTCCCCGGGAACGTGATGTTCATCACTGTCACCTTCTCTGCTTCCGGGAATACTGTAGATATCATCCTCACCGAAGAGATACATCCTGTTACCGTAGGTCTCCTTCAAGACCTCATAGCGGGCTATATCATCATCAGTGAGTCCCAGGTTCTCTACCACATAGTCAAGGCCGTGATTAACAAGATAGATATTGCAGATGTAATACTCATATTCCTCTGTGTAGGTGTAGTCTTCGTAGTATCCGCCTTCAGCGTAGGAATCATCTTCTACCCATCTGGTGTCTTCTACTTCTCTTTCCCTGGTTTCAACCTCTTCCTCATAGGTGATTTCATACTGCAGCTCAAGGATCTCCTGTAGTTTTTCCTGAACTTCATCTTCTCTGTAGGCCTCGAAGATTACTGTTAAAAGAGCTGCCAGTTCGTAGGGATTATGACCAACCTCATCAAGGTAGTAGTTGATCTCGTCATAGTCCGCATGGTCCTCAGCTATCTCATCGATCTCATCCTGCAGGCCCTCTTCCAGCTCCTTGTAATCATCTTCCACCGCCAGGATGTCTCTGTCCTCCGCGGTGTAGGATGTTATGACAGTGATATCTCCGCCGCCGGAAGCAATAGCTCCGCAGGAACTAAGAAGCCCAAAGCATATAAGTACTATCAGAAGAACCAGTACAATAATGATGCTTATCGCCGGATTGTCCTGAACAAATTCTGTGATGAATTCGCCAATAGCTCCAACAACGTCTTCTGCCTTCTCAGTTATCTTCCTTCCGATCTTTCCGCCATTCTCAGCAGCTTTAGCCTGTCTTTCCATCATTTTTCTCTGAATTTCCCTACGGGCCTTTTCCCTTGCGGCTTCTTTGGTTTCAGCACTCGCTTCCTTCCGGCCATGGACTTTACTGCTATACTTGCCGTTCTTCACTTTGGAAGTAACATGGCTTGCTGCACCGCTGGCCACATAGCCTCCTGCTTCAAAGACTTCTTCAGATACAGCGCTCTCGCCTCTGTTATCTTCCGATGAATTAACCACATCCGACATAATGTCAGCTGCAGCTACTACTCTTGATGCCGTCTCAGAAATTCTTACCGAACTTTTACTCACAGTTCGTTCTTTCTTTGCAGCTTCCTGGGATTTTCTCACCTTTTCAACTTCAGATGCTTTCTTCTGAGTCTGCTTTCTGAGCTTTTCACGATGATTCTTTTCCTCAAGCGTCTCGCTATTGTCAGCCTTACCGGTCCTTAGTTTTTGTCCGTAGTATTTGCTGGCTGAATCCTTGTTCTTTAATTTATTTGCATGTACTCTTGGCGCATTATCCTTCTGGTCTCCGGGATCCTTATCCCTTGGAGGATTTCTTGTATATAATCCTTCAGCCATGCTCATCTCCTTTGGTTAAGCAGCATTTTCTTTTTCCGCAAACTTGGTTGTAAGAACCTTATACAGCTTGGTCTCCTTGGGAAATCTGTCCACAAAGGGCAGGATTACATTCCCATAAAAAATAAGCCCTTCACCTTCTCCCGAATGTGTCACATACGAAAGCTGGTGTGGACTTATGTTAAGCTGTTTAGCAAGGATTGCCCTGTCTCCGACCGCCTGATTGAGCATCAGGATAAAGTCGGAGTTCTCAAATATATTCTCTACTTCCCTGGAAGCAAGCAGATCTTTGACATTCTGAGTAACGCCGGTCGGCATGCCTCCCCACTTACGAAATCTCTTCCAGATCTCAACTGTATAGGCCGCAGTCTGCTCCTCACGAAGGAGAAGATGCATCTCATCCATAATATATCTTGTGGACTTACCGGCCTCTCTGTTCTCAGACACTCTGCCCCAGACCTGATCCTCGATTATGAGCATACCTATCTTTTTAAGCTGCTTGCCAAGATCCTTGATATCAAAGCACACAAGCCTGTTGTGGAGCTCCACGTTTGTCCTGTGGTTAAAGACATTAAGAGATCCTGTAACATAAATTTCCAGTGCAGTTGCTACATACTTGGCTTCAGGCTCCTCCTGAGCCAGGAGCAGATTGTAGAGATCTTCCAGTATCGGAATATTCTCAGGACACGGATTCTCGAGATATTTCCTGTAAACCTGCCTTACACATCTGTCTATGATTGTCTTCTCCGCAGGCTGCAGACCATCTTTTGACCCCATGATAAGCTCGCAAAGAGACAGGATAAAATCCACCTTCAGCATAACCGGATTGTCGTCTTCAGAATAATTCATGTTGATGTCCATTGGATTTATGTACTGATCCGACGTTGGACTTATCCTGATAACCTGACCTCCAAGATACTCAACCATAGGCCGGTACTCGGCTTCAGGATCTGATATGATGATGTCATCGTCTGTTACCAGGAATGAATTTACTATTTCCCTCTTTGCAGCAAAAGACTTACCGGATCCGGGTGTTCCAAGGATAAGACCGTTGGGGTTCTTAAGCATCTTTCTGTCCACCATGATCAGATTGTTGGAAAGAGCGTTAAGCCCATAGTACAGAGCTCCTCTGTGATCCTGGAACAGCTCCTGTGTCGTGAAAGGCACAAAGATTGCTGTACTTGAGGTTGTCATCCCACGCTGTATATCCACCTCGTTATAAGCAAGAGGGAGCGTACTGACAAGTCCCTGCTCCTGTTGAAAATCAAGTCTCACAAGATTGCATGAATGTTTCTGTGCTATAGAAGAAGCCTGGAAAATATTATTATCCAGCTCTTCTTTTGTCTTTCCCGTATTCATCACTAGGAATGTAAGCAGGAACATTCTCTCATTCTGGGACTGCAGCTCTTTTAAAAGAGCTTTCGCATCCTTACCGTATGTAGCAAGGTCTGAGGGGATGATCTCCATGTCATATCCGGCTCGGACAGCCTTTTTCTGTTCCTCAATCTTGGAGCGGTCCAGCTCGGTTATTGTGTGCTTAATAGTCTTGATTGCCTCGTTCTGATCCACAGACTGCAGATGCATTGTGACGATCTGACTTGATTCCATTCCCAGGAAATCCGCCAGCATCCTATCACTTATATCAGAAGCATCTATGGACAAAAAGCTCATGGCACACCAGGTATCTCCCATCTTGAAGTATCTGCCATTAGGAAATTCAAAGGAACTTGGAGCAATAAAGTCTTTTACCGAAAGCCCTGAGTTTACAAGATACTTCCAATCGAAGTGGAATTTGCCCGTCTCACCCATATGCAGCTGCCTGTGCATGAGTTCAAGGCGCTGAGCTCCATTAAGGGTCTCGGCAATTACACCAAGGCGCTTGAAGTTGTTGAGGATATCCACCTCAATATGCGTAAGCCTTGGCTTTGCAGACTTCATGGAATCCGCATGAATTCCGAAAGTTATGTACTTTACCTTGGTCAGACCATTATTACCTGCCTGCATGTTCTTTAATAAGATTCCGGAATACTCATCCCTAACATCATTGAATCTGTCTGCCTGATGAGGAATCGCAATCTTTTTCTCAAAATCTCCAACTTCAGTTGCGAAGTTCATAAATGACAGCTGGAAATGAACCGAACTGTCAAAAAAGTTAAGAAAGCCGCACCATTCCTCGAAGATTTCCGTCTTATCCTCCTGCTGAGCCAGCTGGTAGTTAATATCCTGAAACTGGATGGTCTTGGTGTAATAATCATCTCCCACCCTGCAGATACCATCCGGAAACATTCTCTCTAAAGGAATTGTCTGCTGGGCTGTTCTCGGCGTCCCATCACTTTTCTGGGCGTTTTTGATTATCTCTTTTACCTCTTCCTGCTGCTTTTTACTAAGGCCTTCAGGCATGATAAATTCCCTGGTGTTTTTATTATTTCTCCACGGAAGTACGAACAATTTCTTCCACCTCCTCTTTTACTGCAGCGCATCTATGAAGCGCCGCGTAGTAATTATCCGTTCTGTACGGACGTTTCTTTGGCCTTATGAATACGGCCTCTATGAAATGCCCGAGATAGACTTCCAAAGGTCTTCCATTCTTTTCATACATGGCAAAAAAGAATATTGGCATCATAATCACCATCATTCCCATAACTGCCACGTTTATCTCAGCCACGCTTTTTATCAGAAAAAAAGACGGTACTCCTATGAGCGCCGCCACCGAAAAGCATATGATCTGTCTTTTTGTCAGATTGAAAATAACTTTGCTTTTGACCTTCGTAAGATCTCTCGGCACGCTTACGTACGAAGCTGCCATTTTTTCTCCTTCCCTGTTAAATGCATTGTAAGATTGACTTGGATACTGAACTTGTCTTAAAGAGCGAGAATGCCAGAAGGATCGTATATCCTACAACTCCCCAAAGGGATCCGACTATATCGCTTGAAAAAGCTACTGACTGGATCAATACTGCATATATTCCTACACATATCATGATCAGGAAGCCCTGAAAACCAAGAGCGAAAAGACTCTTTACATAGTTCATACCCATTGTGCTCTGATCCCTGTTTCCAAATGTTGCAAAAGGAATTGGCGCCATAGAAACATACATGTATATTTCAATCATCCTCACATAGATAATGACAAAAATGATCCTTGAAAGGACCAGGATAGTCACATAAATAATTGATACCTGCAGAAACAGGCCAAACAATTCAAATACATTCATCGTTTCCAATGTGGACTGAAGGCTTGAAAGAGCTGATGAATCAATTGCTGTTGATGCACCAATGACTCCACCGGCACTTGCAATCACATGCCCGGCAACATCAAAGACAGCCAGGGTAAAATCAAATGTATGCGTAATGAGCTCAACTGCAACAAATGTCTTAAATATCCATTTGAAGATAAACCAAGTCTCAAAGCTTGCCAGGTTGTTATAGCTGATGATCAGCTGTATCAGCTCATAGCAGGCCACAAAGGTCAGTATTATACCCGCTATGGGCATTATTACCGTTTCTGACACGTTCCTCACCATACTGAAAACGCCAGGCGAAAAAGCCGATGGTGTCACAGCCACGTCTGAAGCGATTCCCGCCACCTGATCATTAACGTATCCAAACATACTCTGAAAATACTGCATTAGGACAGGGATTATAAATTCTTTGATATGTTCTTCAATTTGCTGGATTACTCTATCCACAACATCCCTCCCATATCTTTGCCAGCTTATCGCTGGATGTAATTAAAGGAAGGCTGGTCAGGAGTTCTCTCCCGCCAGCCTGTACTTTCTCAATATTCAGTTGTCTTTTTTGCTTCTCTCTTCGCAGATCAGAAAAGTCCTGCAAGAAGAGGTACAAGTGTTGTGCCAACGAGGGCAACACCACCGCCAGCCATGAGCTGCTTCATTCCCTGTGACTTCGCGCCGGGATTGTCATTGCCATATCCTTCCAAAAGGTTGATGGCGCCCCACACTCCAAGGCCTGCGCCTAATGCGATAACAATTGTCTGCAGTGATCCTACTGCACTCTGAAAAAATGCCATAATTCTTTCTGAATCCCAAACCCTACAAATGCCCAATTTAAGCATGTTTCACTTTTTCTTAGGAAACCCAAGACAGCTTTTGTCGCTGTTTTGTCGCTTAAGGCATTTGTAGTGGGACCCTTCTCCTTCCAATAATTTTTGTTTGGTTAGCGACACCCCTCGTATTCCGGGATGCCGGTTGATAGTTACTGCCAGAGCCTGTCGACTGACTTCTGGCGTGCGATCGCACATGCCTGTTTCCAGGCATTTATAGGAAAAGACCTTTTGAGTCTTAATCCTCATCTGTTACTTCAATTACTTCATACTCATCATCCGGTTTGAGGACCACTTTGTGGCTAAGGAATTTCTCCACATCAAACCAGTTCTTTTTGTCTGCATCAGCAGTTAGTTTGTAATTAGGATGCTGTGTAAGATCGTATTTGTCCGACAGGAAGGGTCTCACTCCCCTAACCTGTACAACGCACTTTGAACCGTCCATTACAGAGAGCTCATCAATACTCATAAGGTCACGCCCCAGTTTCTGATAAGTCAGATTGTAGGTGGGCTGATTTCCTCTGGTCTCACCTGTGTAATAGTGGTCGATTGTCTCTTTTCCCAAAGTAGCGTTGATATCCTTTAAGGTAGACTGCTCTGTGCCTCCCAGAAATATCTGTGAATCGCAGTTGGCGCAGATGGTCTCTGCATTATCCTTGTAGATAGCTTTCAGCTGAGATTTAGCCTGAAGCACAAGTGCAGCCGATATCTCACGACTTCGGATTGTTGCCATAAGCTTCTCCAGATTAGGTATCTGTCCGATGTTCGCCGCCTCATCAATGAGGCAGCGCACGTGGACAGGGAGCTTTCCGCCATATACATCATCCGCTTTTTCACATAAGAGGTTAAAAAGCTGACTGTAGATGATACTGATCATAAAGTTGAAAGTACTGTCATTATCAGACATGATAAGGAACAGAATTGTCTTTTCATCTCCGATGGTATCAAGCTCCAGCTCGTCATAACTCATAATTTCCCTTACCTGGGCAATGTCAAAAGGAGCAAGTCTTGCACCACAGCTCACAAGAATCGATTTAGCTGTCTTGCCGGCAGCGAGTTTGTACTTGGAATACTGCCTTACGGCAAAGTGGTTAGGATCTTTTTTCTCAAGTCTTTCAAACAGGATATCCACCGCATTCTTGAAGGATTCATCATCTTCTCTGACTTCCATGGAATTGATCATCTCAATCAGCGTATTGAAATTCCTCTCCTCTGCAGGAGCTTCATAATAGATCATGCCGATCAGCGCCGTATAAAGAAGCCTTTCAGCTTTCTCCCAAAACGGATCGGTGGGCGAACCATCACCCTTGGTGTTAGCCATAAGCGTGGTTACCAGCTTTAAGATGTCAGACTCTGAATGGATGTATTCGAAGGGATTAAAATGCATGCTCTTCTTGAAATTGATAGTGTTAAAGACCTTTATCCTATACCCGGCCTTCACAAAAGCGTTCCCAACCTCTCCAATGAGCGTTCCCTTTGGATCGGTTAAAACATAGGAACTGTGAAACTGCAAAAGATTAGGCTTTATAAAAAACCTGGTCTTACCTGAACCGGAACCGCCAATCACAAGAACGTTCTTGTTTCTGGCGTACTTCGGATCAGGAGGTCTTGAGTTCATAGTGATCTTCTCTGTCTGTGACAGGATCACATTATTTGCAAAGACCGGGTCTTCAAAAGGCTCTATATCCTCATGTTTTCCCCACCTTGCTGAGCCATGCTCTTCTCCATGGCGAAACTTCTTGGCATTCTTGCTTTTGATATAAACTGCAAGACGAAGCCCTGCTCCACAAGCAATGCCAACAGCCAGGTCTAATGGATGAAAGCTTGGAAGCATATTTGCAAAGGCAGTTTTAAAGCCTCCGTACAATATAAGCCCCTGGACCTTCTCAGACATATTGCTGCCCCAGGCGATTCGCCAGGCTTCACCAAGATTCGTGCAAAAGAGTCCTACAGCAAAGTAAGGGATGTTTAGTATGATCTTCTTTTTTATTTTAGAGGTCATCTGACAATCTCCTTGTTCTTTACTTTCTCCTTTCGAGGATGCTTTGCTATCTCCTCCTTGAGCTTACGGATCTGATTGATGAGACTGGGCTTCTCTTTCCTCTGCTCACGTTTTACAACTTTATCCGAGTACTCCTTTACCACGGCAGTTATAGCGTCCATGTCCTTAGCTTTGAAAAAGCAGTTGTAACGCACGGGATCAGAAGTTTTGTCTTTTACGATGGCAAAATCCACTCCATACTTGTTGGCAATGCGCTTGAAAGTCCTAAGGCTCTCGCCGCTCACCTCCATACTGGTTGCACCCTGCCCCTGTCTTATAAGAGTTTTCACGCTCTGCCTTCCGGTCTGCTTATGATGCTTATAAGCACGAACAACTGCGCAAAGCCCCTTCCAGAGAGCCTTAGCCGACACCTTACCTGTCCTTATCACGAATCTCACAACATCTCTTGATGTTTCATCTGTCATAGACAGTTATCCAGCCTTTCTTAATGCATTATGCTCGTTCATGATCTTGACCATACATGGAAAACAAAAGGTAGTTCCATTTCCGTAAGGACATGGAGTTTTGCAATTATGTGGTTTAAGATTCCCAACCGGGATAGGATTCATTTCTCTTGAGCTGTTTCTTGCACAGCTGAGTTTATGCTTGCTTGGTTTTCCTTTATGCATCTCGTTTCTCCTTGTTCTATGAAAATGTATTTGGTAAAAGAAAGGCACCAGTCCGGGATATACCACAGGCCAGTGCCAATCATACCTTTGCTATCTTCTGTTATCAGCCAAGGCTTTTTCCATCCTTGGACTTTTCTCCGATGTCAGCATCCTTGTGAGGTGTCTTGGAAGCCTCATCCTTGGCAGCTTTAAGATCTCCCAGGAGAGATTTCTTTTCCGAAGCCTCATGGCCTCTGGCCTCCTTAGCAGCCTGACGCTCCACATACTTCTCACCAAGTTCAAAGACCTTTTCCTTGGCATCGTAGTGATAAACGTTGTCTGTCAGCTGCTCGGAAGGATCCACTGTAGTAGCGTTTACTTCTCTCACCATCGACTCAAGGTGACGAAGATCCATTATGCCGTTGTCAGGCACGATCAAAATTTCATGGATGCTGCTGGGTAAAATGAAGAAGGACTCACCTCCAACCCTCTCCGAAGCTTTCTCCATGAAATTTTCGTAAGCAAGGACTCCGGCGCCATGTACATTGCCTTCCACAGATGCAACAAAAATCTGCTCCTGCTCAGGTGGGATATTAAGCCCCAACATCTCAAGATCCTGAACCCCCATCTGCTTTGCAAGAACTTCGCACATGCCCTCAATTACAAGAGGTCTCACCTCAGGAGCTGTCTTCATTGCGTCCTGATGAAGCTGATCTGCGGTAATCCCATAATTCTCAAGCATCTGATTCGTAACAAGGATTGTTCCTGAACCCGCAGGTGTTTCGCCAAGTACAAAGCGATAAACCACTGACATATCCTCAATATCTTTATGAGGAACTGTATCAAGAAGCTCAGCGTTTCTCTCCTTGGAGACGACCTCCATTGCAAGTGTACCTTTCATCTTGTCATAGTCCTTGAAAGAATCCACATCAAACTCCGGTTGGTTTCTAAGAGATCTGTCTGCCAGATCTGTTGCTCCCTTTGCGATGGTCTCGTAAGGCACTCCGCTCTCGTAGTCCCGGTAAAGAGTGGATGCATTAAGGCTGACTCCTACTTCGCTGTCTGCAGGCTTTACTACGATTGCCTCATAGTTACCGTTCATCTTTTCCGCTGTACGGTGTTCGACCTCAAAGTCTGTTCCGGTCCTGGCCTCAAGTGTCTCCTTAACATCTCTGCCAAGATTTTCTCTAAATGTCTCAAAATCCATTTTGTTTTCTCGCTTTCTTTTGTATTTTTGAGCATAGAAAAAAGACGCCGGTCCAATCCTTCGATCAGACATAAGCGTCTTTGGTTTACAGTTATTCTTTTGCAAAAGAAAAAGCCAGGATATGAGCTGCTTCCCTGCTGTTCATTTCTTGGCTCATTATAACAATATCACACCGAAAATCGGCTTTCAACGCAAAAACCATGCAAATTTCATGCATCTTGGTAACGTTTGGGCATTTTTAGTGACGTTTGGGCATGCAGGATATCCGCTCTACTTAAACACGATAATATTCCGGTATAATGCTCATTCCAATAAACTGGAATTGTTAACACTCTGTCTTATTGCACCGGAGGCATAAAGCATAAAATGCAATCGCCAGAAACTGTGATACCACAGACACAGTGACAAGATACACAGGATTCAAATCATACAGGGCACCGAGAAGCCAACTGCCCAGAAACCACGCAATACCAAATCCTGTCTCAAATATTCCGAAACCGGTGCTTCGCATGGAACGCGGGACGATTCCGCTGACAGCTGCTTTCATAATACTTTCCTGCGCACCCATTCCAATCCCCCATAGAATTATCCCAGCTCCGATCAACCAGGCATTTCCAGTCATAAAAACAAAACATGAGAAGAATGTGCTGCATAGTGTGGAAATGATCAGAGCCTTCAGCCCGACCTTATCATAAAGCCAGCCAAAGAATAGTGCAGCAAAGGCATCCACAGCCATTGCCCCAGCATATAGCAGGCTGAGCATGGATTCATTAAATGCTCCGGTATTAGCCGAATGAAGTGTAATCAGGGTGAAGTCTGCAAAGCCAAAAGCAAAAAAGCAGATGGCCGCCATGAACAGAACAAATGACTTCCTGAATTCAAAGCTTGCCGGTTTATCTTCCTGCTTTTCAAAGATCTCCGGATCAGGGTATCTTATCTTTGCTGT
>NZ_AUIZ01000029.1:0-23506 GCF_000423965.1 Butyrivibrio sp. VCB2001
GCCTGGTCAACTTCGTATTGAGATAACGGAAAGCGCATATGTCGAAAACTCCGATACCATCATCAAAACAACAACCAAACTTCGTGAAGCAGGCTTTGAAGTTGAAATGGACGACTTTGGAAGTGGTTACTCATCACTGAATATGTTAAAAGAAGTTATCCTTGATCGCATAAAGCTTGATCTTCGATTTATTACCGGTTCAGGTGACCAAAAGATGGGTCGGACAATACTTAGCTACATGGTCCAGATGATCCATGCTATTGGAACTTCTATTATCGCAGAAGGTGTTGAGACACTGGAACAGGCTGATTTCCTCGGAAGTCTTGGATGTGAGGAAATGCAGGGATATTATTTCTACAAGCCTATGCCGGTAGATGAGTTTGAAGAATTAACGGCATATCCAACAAAGAAATAAAGCCAATAAAGAACGATGTCAGACAGGGGGTCCACCTCCCGCTGTCAGTTTAACCTAAAATTGTAAAATCTATAATAACGAGAAAGCCCACAACCGTGGGCTTTCTTTTTTTTTATCCTTTAAAAAAATCACGATTTAGCTTTAATTTTTAAAGCTACAAAGTGTAAAAAGCCGAATGTTTTAAGCTATTTCTGTAAAAAGCCTAACTTTTAAAGATAAAACTGTTAAACGATGGATAAAGATGAAAAATGGATGACCAAGACCACAAAGTCTACAGAAAGCCTCCTAGAGCGTGCCGGTATATCTGTAGGTGCTGATAATAAGCCGGAACTAGATGAGGATGCACTTAAAAAGGCTGATATCAGCACATTGAAGAGTATATTTACTGGATAGATGAATGAGTGGTTGTGGATTACCACTATTTAATAAAATTTTTATATTTTTTAAAGCGAAGCACTATCAGGGTTGACACTCTAAGAACCGATATAAAAAGTGAAAGCTGTAACTATGCTCTTTTTTGACAACACAGGGAGGTGTTTCATGAAGATACAGCAGAACATGGATGTGCAGAATAGCTTTATTCAGGATCAGACCGGCGTAAATTCTGCGTCTAAATCACATACTAATAACAAAAACAGCACAACGATATCAGGTGCAAATCTCACAGGAGATAGCCTGATAGCTCAACGACAGGGCCTTGCAAAAAAGCAGGCTCTTAAAGTCGTGTCCGATGCTTTTGGCGGAGAAAAGAAACTGGATGCCCAGATGCAGGGAATAAAGGATGAGATAAAGCGCCTGCAGGATGAGATCAATGAGAAGAGTGCTGATACAAGAGAAAATGATGCCAAGCTAAAAGAACTCCAGGAAGAATATGGTATTGATCCGGACAGCAAAGAGCACAAAGAATTGTCGGTGCTGGCTGCCAAGATGAGAAATCCAAATGTAGGAGTTTCTGATGAAGAAATGAGCAGGCTCTCGGAATATCAGCAGAAGGCTCTTTACTATGTGACTACAAACCAACAGAACTCGCTTGACATAGATCATGCAAAAGCCATGCAGATGGCCAATGTTCAGGGTTATGCTGACATGAAATCAGAGCGTGCCAAGTCCCAGGATATGCTTAAAGCCCAGGATGCTGCTGAGGACATTATGGAGGCAGCAAATGGCGAGACGATAGCTCTTTTGACACAGGAAGCTGTAGAACATGTCGATGAAGAGCAGGAGGAGCGCGAAGAAGCTGCAAAAGAAGTTTCCGAAAAAAAGAAAGAAGAAAAGAAGGAAGAGGCCAAGAAGCTTGAGAAAGAGGCAGCGCAGCAGGAAATGATAGAAAACATCAAGGAGCATGCTGCTGAAAGCGGAAGGACCAGTGCTGATATCAAAAAGGCGGTTGCCAGACGTGAGCGTGAAGATGCAAACAGGATGGATCTTGGTGATGTAGAAAAGACGATTATTTCCGATGCTGCATCCATGGAAGATACCCAGAATGCTGTGAATACAGAGATTACCAATATACTTAACAGACTAAGTCTTTTATCAAATGATATAAAAGGAACATCAATAGACAGTCAGATCTGATAAAGGTACTTCCGAATTCTTTGGAAGCAGAAATGGAGGGATTAGCATGGCAGGATTATACGGTATATCAGCTTATCAGCAGACTTCACAGGCATATAGCAAAAGCACAGTGAATAATGACACTAAAACACAGAGCACAGCTAAAAGTGATCAGACTGCAGCCACTAAGGGATCACAGGCAAAGGTGGAAACAAAAGGCTGGTCTCCTATTGATACAAAATCATCTCTTGTGCCTACCAAGACGGAAATTGGAATGACGATTGGTGATGTGCAGCTTTCTGACAAGGCTAAAGATTATCTTGGTAAGCTTCAGTCCAAGTTCCATGGCATGGAGTTTATTACTGTCAGCAAGGACATGAAGGCTCAGGTGCAGCAGAACGCAGCCGCATATGGCAATGCCAATAAAATGGTTGTCCTGATCGATGAAGAGAAGCTTGAGCGCATGGCCACCGATGAGTCGTTCCGCAAGAAGTATGAGGGTATTATTGCATCCTCCCAGGCCAAGATGATGCAGGCAAAGATGGGACTTTCCAGCAGCGGCTCTAACGTAAAGAACTTCGGAATGTCCGTAGATTCAAACGGAAAAGAGAGTTTCTTTGCCACGGTTGGTAAATCTCAGGATCTTCAGAAAAAGCGTATAGAGAAGAAGGCTGCTGAGAAGAAAGAACAGAAGATAAAGGAAAAGAAGAAAGCCGAGAAAAAAGCTCAGGAAGAACGCATAAATAAGGCAAAAGACAGTAAGGCTGAGAAGACAAAAGACAAAGATGATACGGACATTTATGAGGATGAAGAGTTTGAAATCATAGAGGCAAATTCCCTGGATGATCTTCTTTCCAAGGTACAGACATATTCTTATAACAATGCAGCTTCAAGAGTAATGACAGATACCGAAAGAGCAGTTGGTACAAGGGTGGACTTCAAGGGATAACGTTTACTGAGTGGAGGGACGATAATGAATATATCGTTTAATACACAAAGTCCATATTCGTCTTTTTATCAAAAAGGCACTCTTATGGGGCAGAACTCGCAGCAAAAGACTGCTGGGAGCAACTCTCCTTTTGCGCCTGGAAAAGATGCATCAGCAAATCCTCTTTCTAAATTTGCGAACAAGGTAACAGAAGATAAGGCTTCCATCTCACAACAGATGCGACAGATGATCAGAGATTTGAAGCAGGAACAGTATGCTTCGAAGACATCAAAGGATAAGGTTAATGGTTTTTCTGAGTTGTCAGGATCTCCTGATGCTGCAGAAGAGGAAGAGATAGATACTTCCGAAAAATATAATTACAAGACAGTAGCTTCCAAAATCCAGAGGGCAAAGACTTCCATAAGCGCAGGACAGGCCGTCCTTGCAGCAAAAAGGGAGACCTTAAAGCTAAAAAGAAAGATATCTTCAGGAAACGGTGATCCGGAAGAATTACAGCTTGCGCTTACCCATGCAAAACGCATGGAAATGGTTGCCCGGAAAAAGCAGCATCACCTTGAACTGGAAGAAATGGTAGAGCGCACCCAGAGCAGGGATGAAAAACTTGAAAATCAGCGAGACGTAGGACAACAGATGCAGAGCGCACTTGCTTCTGCCGAAGAAGAAAAAATCACTGAGAAGGAAGATGCAATATTTGATGCCCGTGAAGAGATGCTTGATGCAGCACTCCAGCAGATGCAGGAAGGAGAAGCGTCTTTTTCTGAAGAGGAGTTAAAAGAGCTGAATGAGATGATCTCCGAATTCGGAGAGGAAGAACTAAAAGAGCTTGAAGAAGCCATGGAACTAATGGAGACCATGGAAGTGGTCGACCCGCATATGAGCAAAGCGGATTTAGAAGACCTTAAACGTAAACACCGAGCATCTGAAGACAAGGCTATCATGAAAGCAAACATGGAGTATCTTAAGGATATGATAAAACATGAGCTTGCAAAAAATGCTTCAATGCCCAGCATGGGAGGTGGCGGGATTTCCTCTGCAGCATCTGTTTCATTGCCACAAAGCATCGGGATTTCTGTTTCTGCACCACAGATGCAGGCTCCCACAATAGATATACAGGCATAGAGCTTTTTATGTAAACATAAATAGTGGAGGACGATATTATGCGTATTCTCACTGATGTATCAAAAGCAGAACTTGATTATCTGACAAGTCAGCCTACAGCCAAGGCTATGATTGAAAAAGTAAAGACTGAAGGGAAGTATATCGCTGAAGGCGATGCTCAGGGTGCAGCAGCATTTGTGGCCAGTCGGAAGCAGCAACGCCAGGAAAGTGCTTTGTCTATTTCAGAGGAAGGTATGGCTGCGCTGAAGAAAGATAAGGAAGCTAAGGCAGAAAAGACAACTACAGATACAGATTCTGTGGATAAAGAGATAGAAAGACTTAAAGAAAAGAAGGCTGAGCTTGAGCAGAAGCTGCGTACAGCTGACGAAGCTAAACGCCAGCAGATAGAAGCAGAGCTAAATCAGGTTAATGCAGAATTGTTGTTAAAGACAACTGAGTCATATAGGCGTGAGCATTCGTCAGTGTATTAAAACCTCTTATTTCAAAATAGAAGAATGCTGAACATTATGTGCGGCTTACATTCATAATGAGTGTAAGTCGCATTTTTTCATTATGATCAAACAAGTTGTATAGCAAGTTATTATACCGCGTGAAATTCCTGTTCTTGCTTTAATTTTTTAAACTAAAAAGTGTAAAAAGCCGAACTTTTGACTTTTTACACTTCTATCTTTAAACATTTTACAGTTTTAGCTTAAACCGACATTTATATTCTGTTCCGCCTTGCTTTATACCCAAATATCATTGCACAAAATTCCTCTTTTGTGTTATGATTATTTTAGAAAAGCGGAGGAGTTAAGTCATGGGTGAAAATTCAGAATATTACAATTCATTGAGGCAGAAACGCCGTAAAGATACTGAAAGCATTAAAAGCATTCTTCCTCAGCATACACATGGATTTGTTGAGGAATGTCTTCTCAAATATCAGGAAAGCACCGCTTTAAATTATGCGCAGGATATTCTATTTTTCTACGGATTTCTCAAGGAAAAGAATCCCCTGTGCAAGAATCTTGAAATCAAAGATATCCCCTTTGAAGTTGTCGAAAATCTTGGTCCTCAGGACATCAATGAATTCCAAAATTATGTTGCATCAGGCCACAAACCGGATAAAAAAGGCAATGTAAAGCCTGCTAAAGAACGTGCAATTGCAAGAAAAATGGCGGCTGTGCGGAATTACTATAAATATCTGATCAAATATGACTATCTTAAGATTGATCCCACAGTGAAAGCTGCTGTAAAGAAGAAAGAAAAGGTAAAGAAAGATATCCGAAGGCTGTATCCTGACCAGGTTCAGCTTCTAATGGATTCTGTCGCAGCTGTGAATTCTGCTAGTTACCATTCCAAAGTTATGTCTGAACCTACTGCAAAAAGAGATCTGGCAATTGTAACTCTTCTGTTAAATACTGGAATCCGCGTCTCGGAATGTGCAGGGCTTGATCTTTCAGATATAAATTTTGATGAAAATACAATTACTATCGTCAGAAAAGGCGGCGATGAAGATCATCTCTACATAAACGAGATTATCCGGAATACGCTGAGGGATTATATCAATCATGAACGCCCTACCCTACTCAATGATTCTGAAGAACCTGCTCTCTTCATATCTCTTCAGCATAAGCGTTTATCGATAAGAAGCATCCAATATATGATTTCAAAATATGGAAAAAACACAGGACTTACTCAAAAGCTCACCCCTCATAAGCTCCGTAGAACTTATGGTACAGCGCTTTATAACAGAACAAGTGATATTTATATGGTCGCTGATGTTCTGGGACATAAAGACGTAAATACAACTGTTAAACACTATGCTGCTATAGAAGAAGAACATAAAAGACAGGCATCCCAGGTAGACGTTTATGGAACTGATGATAACCAGGATAATGATTAAATTGCACACACTACAGTGCCCGGTTTTTTACAATTTTAGCTTTAATCCATTCGACTTTTTACAGATTTTTCTTTAAAAGTACGGCTTTTTACATTTTAAAGCTTTATTTTTTTAAGTTAAAAAGTGTAAAAAGCCGTATTTTTGACTTTTTACACTCCTATCTTTAAACATATTACAAGTTTAGCTTAAACCGACAGCATTCTCCATATCAAATCAGCTACTCTTCTACATTTTGACGTTATATTTTACTACATAACTTAAATTATACGCATAGATAAATCACATGTCAATTCACTTCTCTTGTCAAACACTCTTTAACCATCCATTTCTTCGATCATGCTCATCATGTCTCTGTCTATGATGTACTGGTTGGTGAAAGCGTTTATAACTATTCCGGTGAGTTCTCTCTGGTTGTTACGGGCAAGCTTTATGGTATCCATGAAATTTCGCTGAATTCTGGAGAAGTTTTCGCCATATTCACCCATTTCATCCGCAGTAGAAAATACCGGGAAGTAGAATTTGCCGTCTTCCTCAAGGATATCGGGAACCATATTAAGCCTTCCCTCTATTTTCTCATCCGGAAGCGCAACACACGGAACCCAGACATCGCTTTGACGCAGGATTTTCATGAGTTTAAGCTCATTTAACTCAGTATTGTTTCTGACGCAGATTTCCACGGCTCTTGTAAGGAATGTGCCATCAGCCAGGAGCTCTTTTGTTATAGGATCCTCAGGAACCGAATATTCAACGCCTCCGTCCGCATCAAGTATCGCCTGGATCAGCTCTTTTGACAGCATAAAAGCATCGTTGCTCCAGGGATTTACGATAAAGCCCATGACATCAGCTTCGGCACAGGCCCTGAGCGCAGCATCGATAAAGTGCGATATCACCTGACTTGGCTGGCCTTTCTCGAACTCCTCTTTTGAAGTGAACACGACATTCCAGGTGTTTCCGTCATTGGTATTAATGCCCCTGAAGGAGTAAGTCATATCCTTTTCATTGATCACAACAGGAATTACAAAATGCCCGTCTGCGTGCATTCTTGTTCTTATTCCCTCAAGAACGGCGATCAGGTTTTCATTGCTCTGATCCTCATGGAATTTAGCGATAGTCTCCTCTATTATCTCGTTGCCTTCAAGAAATGGATCTCTTACTTCACGACTCACGACTGTGCTCCTTTCTATGCTTAATATGCCCTGTCCTGCCATTTTATATTTTAGCATACTTTTGTGAGTCAACGGGGACGTTTCACTTTGGCTCATTTTGAGTCACTGGGGACGTTTCACTTTGACTCATTTTTTCCAGGCTGTTGCCATAATATATGCTGCCTGGGCTTCTGCAGAAGTACCTACGCTTGTGAAATCCGGACATCCGCAGACTTCTTGCAAAAGGCCGTACTCACCTATTGCCTGCGATACTGTCTCGTAGGCCTTATCTGCAGCGGCTTTCCTGGCTGGCGGAATATATCCACCCTTTATGCCGCGATATACTGTCGCAGCCATCATCATTGAGGACGTTCCGTCAACAAAAGACATTTCGTCATCGAGAATGTCACCAAATCTGCCATCCTCGCGGGCATATTTTAACATACCATCAAGCAGTTCATTGAGAAATGGGATAAGTTCACCCGATATGTCCGTTCTGCTCTTCTTCTCTGCTTCTTCTATCACGCGGGCAAGACCCATCATCGCCCATCCATTGCCCGTTGCCCAGTGGATTTTTCTTACAAACTTATCCGAGGCCACATCTTTTATGTGGAAGAAAAGAGAATTCTCAGGGTCGTAGAGATGTCTTTTGTACCCACGTATCTGTCTAAGGGCTTCATCAAGCTCGCCCATAACTGCAAGAAACGGCGGAACCATGTATATTCCGTCTATCCACAGCTGATACTTGGTAAATCCTTCGTGGTATGATTCGTCATTGTGGCAGATTATACCATCTTCCGTCCTCGGCGCACGATTGAGCAAGTATTTAAGCATGCTCTTAGCCCCATGAAGGAAGATCTCATCACCGGTCTTCTCATAGGCTCTTAGGCACACTTCACCGGCCGATGCCGGATCCGACACAGCCTCTCCGCCGCCCGCCATCGCCAGGCGCCCATCCCTATCCATCCTTTTTACGGCATCATACGCCATAGGAATATACAGGTCTTCTCTCCCATACTCGTACAGCGCCTGTGCGCAGACTCCCTGCTCCCACGGATATCTCTGCATGGCCAGCATGGCATTTATTACTTTTGTCGGTTCTGATGCTTTTGTCATGGCTCGTTTGACTCCTTTATTACATTGTCCCCTAGATGCAAAAATGAGTCAACGGGGAGTCAATGGGGACGGTTCTCTGGGGGAGTCAGTGGGGACGGTTCTCTGGGGGAGTCAGTGGGGACGGTTCTCTTTGACTCCCTTTTTCAATAATAAAGAGGTAAAAAACCTAAAAAAAAGGGAGTCAAAGAGAACCGTCCCCACTGACTCCCCCAGAGAACCGTCCCCACTGACTCCCCTTGACTCATATTAATTAATCTTCAAATATTTCTTCGATGGCGTCCTTGAGCGTCTCGGATACGTCTGCGCCGGAGAGCCAGGTCAGGAAATCAGCGTCGTTCATGCGACCAAGCGCATCAAACACCATGTCTTTGACCATGTTGCTGATCCAGGCTCTGTCAAGGAGCTTGAATACTTCAGACTTGTGATCGTTTCCGACAAGCTTAATGCCTGTTACCTCGGCAAAAGACCCTTTGGAAGCATCCACGTCCTTTAGCTCTATAACAATCTCTTCCCCCTCGGAAGAAACCGCACCAAGAACCTTAACCGTATAATCTCTCTTCTCAGGTACAAGTGAAAGATCGCCTGCCATAGGATTAACTGTAAACTTCAGTCTATCACCGCCAAACGAAACCTCAAAAAGCGTTGTGGCAAACTTGCCGCCAAGGAAATCCATGCTTACGCCGTCATCCTCGTAGAGCTCGTACTTGCCGTCAGCGCCGGCAATAACAACAATCTCCATCTCTGAAGGATTAGCTGTAGTATTGCTGCGATCATCCTTAGCAAGAGGCAGGATTCCGCCTTCCTTCACAAGAACAGGAATCGTGTTTATATCTCTGTAGAGCTTTCTTCTCTTACCGCCTTTATACACTCTTCCCGTAAGAATATCAGCGTATCTACCATCCGGAATCAGCATATTCACGCTTCCAAGCTTCAAGCCTTCATCAACAGGCTCGGTAATTGCTCCAACCAAAAGCTCCTCGCCATATCCGTACTCAGAGCCCACAGAATATGCATCCGCATTGTCAGGATTGTCATAGTACATAGGCCTTACCAGTGGCTTGTCTTCCTTATAGGCCCTGTAATTCTCAGTATAAAGATATGGTACCAGTCTGTGCCTGAGCCTTAAGAACTCCTGCATTACTGTATGATACGGCTCTTCAACAGTCCAGGGCTCCTTGTTGAAGAAGGCGCTGCTGGTGCTGTGAAGCCTCATGATAGGCGAAAATACACCGTACTGTATCCATCTGATGAGCCTCTCATTGCTCTTATCTCCCATCATGTGTCCGCCGATATCATGGCTCCACCAGCCGTAGCCAATATTGCTGGCTGTGCTGGTAAAGAAAGGCTGGAACTGAAGGCTCTTCCAGGTGCAGACCGTGTCACCCGAAAATCCGATCGGATACCTGTGGCTTCCGGGGCCTGCGTATCTGGAGAAGATCATGGGTCTTATGTTTCTGCCCTCCTGATCCTTGTAATGATAGTGATTAAGCAGAATCAGCGGATCCACATCTCCTGCTTTTCTGCCGGTTCCCTGTTGCCAGTCTATCCACCAGAAATCCACGCCGTCCTTCTCATAGGGATGCATGATCTTGTCAAAATAGGCATCTCTGAAGGCTGGATCCTCGAAATCAAACTCAACAGCCTCCTCCGTCTCAGGATCAATGCCCATGGAAGTGGCCACCTCTTTATACATATCCTCAAAAGCCCTGACCCCATCAGCCGGATGGAGATTCAGCGTAACCGAAAGTCCGCATTCATGCAGGTGCTTAAGAAATCTCTTATAATCAGGGAACAGCTTCTTATCCCACGTATATCCCGTCCAGCCGGTTCCATACTTGGGATCAACCTCCGTCACATGCCAGTCCATATCAATGACCGCCACGGAAAGAGGAATCTGCTCCTTCTCAAAGTTCTCCAAAACCTCGTTATAGCTCTCTTCAGTGTACTTAAAGTACCTGCTCCACCAGTTACCAAGCGCATATCTTGGGATCATCGGAGTCTTGCCACAAAGCGCATAAAAGTCCTTAAGCGCGCCGTAGAAGTCCTTTCCATATCCAAAGAAATACAGATCCAGCGCTCCGGTTTCTCTCTGAACAAACTTCCCGTCCTTGTTATCCTCGTCGTAGACAATAACCGGGCTGGTAGAATCATTTATTATTGCATATCCGTCTCTTCCGAATATACCGGCCTCAAGCTCGCACCCGCCGTCCTTGTTATCAAGAGTTCTGGCCGTACCACGCATATTTCTGCCGCTGCCGGTAAATTCGTGGCTGTAATGCCAGCAGGTTCCAAAGTTCTTGAGCTCAATGGAAAGACCGTTTGATGCAAACTCCTTCTCATTGTAGGTAAGAAGCAGCTCTTTTGTCTCCACAAAAAGAAATCCATCCTCGCGCCTTACGCTCTGCGCCTCGCACTTTAAATCTCTGCCGGCCACCATCATTGTAAGGCGGTCCTCAAACTGCCCGTTTTCGCTGTATTCAAGCCTTATCAGCCTGTCTGTCAGTACGGAAATCCTGTATTTATCGCCGCAAACCATGTAGTCCATTACGTTTTCTCCCCAAATTTAGTCAAGCTTTATGATATATGCTCCGAATGCCGGAACCTTTATCTTCAAATCTCCGTTATCACTCTTTGCGTCAAAAGACCTGCCGAATTCATCCACGCTGCCGAGAGCCCCGGATGCACCGATTTCCCACACAGGAACGGTAACTTCCCTTTCCTCATCCTCCATGGAAATGATACCGAGATATCTTTCGCCACCAAGGAATCTGGCTATAGCAAGAATCTTTCCATCCGAAAGAAGCACCTTTCTTCCGCCCTTGGCAAAGGCAGGCACTGTCCTTCTAAGCTCTATCATACGCTTATACAAACCATATCGCTCGTTATCTTTATCCGTAGCCTTATCCCAGGGCATAGGATATCTGCAGCCTGCATCGCTGATGGTATGTCCGTCGATTCCAAGCTCATCGCCATAGTAAACACAGGGAATTCCCGTAAAGAGCAGGTACGAAAGAACTACGCCCCTGTACTTCTCATCAGTGATCTCCCCGTAGTTGTGAACTCTTGAAACATCATGAGAATCAAAGAGATTCATCTGACAGTCAGCCACGGCTTGAGGAAGGCAATTGTAGTGATCATCACTTCTCTTAACTACATCCTCCGCCGTCATGACGTATTTCGCCTTCATGATGGTCTCATTTCTCTGTAAAAAGAGATCCGGAAGTCCGGCAAACTGTCTGATAACGCGTCCATATCCGTAGTAATTCATAGGAGTGTTCCAGAGATCTCCCTGAAGATACTCAAAGCAGTCGCCCCAGTGCTCTCCTATAATGAAAGCATCTCTCTTCTCCTGCCTTATTGCTTCGCAGATCTCCTTCCAGACTTCATCGGCAACCTGAACGTCGTCATTCTTGCCAAGTACATCCGCAACGTCGAAACGCCATCCGTCAATGTTATAAGGCGGACGAAGCCATTTCCTGAGAACACTGTCCTCTCTGCGATAAAGCAGGTCCCTAAGCTCTTCATTGCGATAGTCCATGAAGGGAAGGCTCTTAACCCCTGCCCAGCCCTTGAGATTACCGTCTTCATCCTTAAAATAGAACTCTCTCTTGGTCCTGGTCCACTTATGCTCACTGCCTGTGTGGTTAACCGAAATATCCAGGATCAGCTTCATATCATTTTTGTGAAGCTCATCAGACAGCTCAGCCAGAGCCTCATCTCCGCCAAAGTGGGGATCAACATGGAAATAATCTATGCAGTCGTACTTGTGGGTAGAATATGCAGTAAATATGGGGTTTAAGTAAATGACATTAACACCGAGTTCCTTCAGATACAGAATCTTGTCTTTTACCCCCTTAAGATCTCCCCCGAAGAAATCCATACCCCAGGACTCCTCCACAGGAAGCGGAGCCATATTCCAATCCGGCATCTTGATGCACTTGCGGCCTAAATACTCGTATTCTCCGTCCTTCACATCATTTGAAGGATCTCCGTTGCAGAATCTCTCAGGAAATATCTGGTAAAAGACTGCGCCGTCCACCCAGCCGGGTTTGACATAGTCTGTTCTTATGACGAAATCATGTCTGTAGTCAGGAACAGTGGTCTGAGCACCTTCCTGCGTATAAAAGAAAGCCGCATCTTCCGTAACCAGCACAAAATGGTACTTCAAAATGGGCTCGTTAAGCGTAGTCTTTGCACAATAGTAGTCAAGGCCGCCAGAGCTCTTTTCCCTTTCCATGGGAATGTAGGTCTCAGCGCCGTTGACAATTCTCCATAACAACACATCGCTTACGGGCGCTCCGCTCATTAGGCTCAGGCGGATAGTTATCTCTTCGCCCAGCACGGGGGAAGGGTTACTTACGTACCCTTCCGTTCCGTCGCTGTATATACTTTTAGTCCAATCTCTCATTAAAAACCTCGTAAATACTGTAATTAGCCCTTAACTGAACCTGACAGACCTTCAACGTAGAATCTCTGAAGCCAGATGAACAGTATAACTATAGGAAGTGCAATAATTACTGCACCGGCTGCGAACTGTGTATAGTAGGAATCAATTCTTCTAAAGTCAGTCATCCAGAAAAGACCTACAGCAACTGTGTAAGAGCTCTGTCTGTCGCCAAAGAGCAGCCTTGGGAAGATGTAGTCTGACCATGCTCCAAGGAAAGTTCCAAGCACCTGATAAACGATGATGGACTTGGACAGAGGAATAGTGATCCTTGTAAATATCTGAAGCCTGGAAGCTCCATCAATGATGGCCGCTTCGTCGATAGCCTTCGGGATTGTATCAAAGTATCCCTTTGTGATGTGATAGCCCATTGCTGCTCCTGCAGCTCCAACTATGATCAGGGCACCAATGCTCTGGTTAAG
The DNA here is from genome assembly GCF_000423965.1 of Butyrivibrio sp. VCB2001. Lineage (NCBI taxonomy): Bacteria > Bacillati > Bacillota > Clostridia > Lachnospirales > Lachnospiraceae > Butyrivibrio > Butyrivibrio sp. VCB2001. The sequence continues at coordinate 13,050 of NZ_AUIZ01000029.1, forward strand.
TCCAAGGCCTTTTAAGATGTTGTACAAAGCTACCATGGACATGAAGCCCGGGAACATTCCGATGATCATAAGGATGTTCATGAAAGGCTTTCTGCCGCTGAATCTTGTACGGCTAAGTACAAAGGCCGTACCTAAGACGATCAGTGTGTTCAGGACACATCCGCAGATCGCAACGATCATGGTGTTAACCCACCATTTTCCGAAAGGTACTGCGGAGTTGTGGAACAGATCGTAAAAGTTCTTAAGTGTCAGGTGCTTGGGGAAGAAATATCCCACATAGTAGCCCTGCTCTGCACGGAGTGCTGTAAGAAGGATCCAGAGAATCGGGAACATCCACATTACTCCGAGGATTGTAAGCACTATGTATCCTACATTTACCTCTGCCAGCTTCATGATAAAAACAAGGCTGCAGTAAGCTGTAACAAGGCCTGTCCAGAAGCCGATTCCGGCACTCTTTAACAGGAAATCGTTCTCAATTCCACCCTCTTCAAGAATGATCTTGACTGCAAACAGAAGTGTTGTCCAAAAGAAAGTTGCGAATATCTGAACAAACATCCATGCCTTTACGATCTTCACACCGGTCTTGAAGTAAGAGATCACTCCAAGAACCAGGGAAGCTACAGTAAGTATTACTGCAAGGTAAAGGAAGAAAGAAATCTTGGCCGCACCATCTGCTGATAAAAGAGACAGCGCCGTGCTTATCATGTTTTTGCTGCCCGCTTCTTTACTTGTAAAAGGAATGAGCAGTGAAATAAAGCTAAGTATTACTGCCACAAGGGCTCTAAGGAAGTACTCCAGCTTAAGTCCTATAACTGTTTTATTCATCATTATTGGAAGCCCTCCTCATTCTTCATGGATCCCGATCTCTGGAAGGTTATCAGTGTAAATGTCGCTGAAATTATAAAGATAAGGATACCGATCGTAGCTGCCAGGTTGTAGTCGTTGGTATCAGCCGTCAGCTTGTACAGCCATGTTACCAGAAGGTCCGTCTTACCTGCGCCCTTATAATAATCAAGGGTCATCGGGCCACCACCTGTCAGGAAGTAAATTGCACTGAAGTTGTTGAAGTTACCGATCAGATTTGCGATCAGGTAAGGTGTTGTAACAAAGAGCATGTAAGGGAAGGTAATCTTCCTGAAAATCACGAAGGGATTTGCTCCGTCAATCCTGGCACTCTCATAGAGCTCTGCCGGGATATTCATAAGAATTCCGCTGACCATCAGCATGGTAACCGGAACACCGATCCAGAAGTTGACTAAAATTACTGAAACTCTCGCGTAATTGGCCTGAGTGAGGAACGGAACTGCAGAAGCTGTCCAGCCCCATTTCTGGATAAGTACATTGAAGATACCCTTTTCTCCAAGCATTGTTCCCACAACCTTAAGTGAGATAAATGCAGGAATACCCATGGTTACTACAAAGATTGTTCTCCAGAATTTCTTGAACTCAATGCCCTTTGAATTGATGATCATAGCAAGGATCATTCCGCCAAAGTAGCAGCTGAAGGTCGCGAAGATACCCCAGATAAAGGTCCAGCCCAGTACCGGCCAGAATGTCTGCGAAAGCTTATCGCTTGATAAAAGAAGTGTCTTAAAGTTATCAAGGGCAACCCAGTCAAAGAGGTGTCCAGGTGGCTGATGCTCATTGTCGTAGTTGGTGAACGCCATGAGGATCATATAGATCAGAGGCGTAAAGGTAAATATTAAAAGTCCTACTGCAGGTATTGCAAGAAGCAGGAAATGAATATTCTCATTGGTTAATGACTTAACGTCTTCAAAAAAGTTATTGATATGATGTCCGTGATCATGGTTAAATCTGGCATTTTCTCCTGATGAGATTGAGAAAAGCCATATTGCAACAAAGCAGATTGTGACAACGATCGCAACTACTCCGGTAAGGAGGATGATCATTGAGTTGTCACCTGCCTGCATCTCATAGATGCCAAGTGCCTCATTGTAGGCCATACCCTGCTCATGTTCGCCCAGGGTTGTTAAGTTATGTATCAGGTTAATACCGGTGGTAAACAAAAATACAAAGTAACATACTTCAAGTAAAAAGAACAAAAGTCCCTTTACAACCTGGCCATATCTGATATTTGCAAGACCGCAGAAGATATAGCTGAGTTTAGAAAAGATGTCCCCTTTTGTAAAAGTCGTGATGAAATTTCTGCGCTTATACTCTCTATCCATTTTGAGCTCCCTATATTGAAAATATCGGGGCTGCAGATGCAGCCCCGATAAAGAAGTCACTTCAGGTTATTACTCTGCAAGTGTTCCTGTGATGCTGTCTACAAGTGCATCAAGCTTCTCCTGAGCATTTGCCTTTGTGATCTCGCCGGAAACAACGCCCTCACCAAATGCCTGTGCAGGTGTCCAGTAATCACCCATCTTGGAGATTGAAGGCTGGTTAGTAGCCTTTGAAGCCTGTACGTTGAGTGCTGCTGCAACCTCATCGTTTGCGATCTCTGCAGAAGATGCAAGTGAGTTAAGTACAGGAACATCACCCTGGTTCTGGTATCTGATAAGGCTGTTCTCAGGGTTTGCAAGGTAAACAGCAAGCTGCTGAGCTGCAAGAGGATAAGCTGTTGTTGACTTAACAGTGATTGTCTTAAAGTCAACGAAGTTTGAAAGCTGTACATCCTTGCCACCGATGTTTGCTGTAGGAAGTGCTACTGCGCCGAGCTTGTCACCGAGTGACTCTCTGTAAGAAGGAGCGCTCCAAGCACCGTCTGTGATAGCTGCAAGGTTTCCATCCTTGAACTCTGCTCCGCCAACGCCATCCTTGTTCTCAAGGTACTTAGGGTTGTTTACAAGATCAATGATGTACTCTGCTGCTGCAAGACCTGTCTCATTGTTCCATGAGCACTCTGAAGGGTCTTTTCCGTCAGGTCCAAAGAGTGTGCATCCTGCGCCGAGGAAGAAGCTCTCGATGTACCATGAGTTTGTTACGTTAGTACTGAAGTTGTACTTAGCACCTGTGTCCTTAGCAAGGATTGTCTCAAGGCTCTTAACATCGTCTGCTGTAAGAAGATCCTTGTTGTAGTACATAAAGTATGTATTAGGTGAGAAAGGTGCTGCATATGTAAGACCATCAACTGTTACTGCTGTAAGAGCACTCTCAGGAAGGTCAGATGCGATTGTCTCGAAATCCTTGGTGATAGGAAGAAGAAGTCCCTTGTTAACAAGGTCTGCAACTCCGCCTGAAGGTGTGTAGAAGATATCTGCTGCTGTATCAGGATCTGTGTTGAGCTGCTGAGGAGCCTCATCGATACCTACAACTGCGATCTCGTATGTGATGTTGAACTCATCATGAAGATCATCAAATGCCTGAACTGCTGCGTCTGTGTCATCAACAGCCTCTTCAGGTACCCAGATCTTAAGTGTTACATCCTGAGTCTCAACAGGTGCTGCCTCTGTTGAAGTGGTTGTGTCAGCCTGAGCTGTCTGAGTCTGAGCAGTGCTATCTGTCTGTGTTGCTCCGCCCTGTGTGCTGTCTCCGCATCCTACAAGTGCAGAAGCTGCTAATACTCCGCTCATAAGTAGTGCGCTTAACTTTTTCATTTTCATTGCCGTAATCCTCCTAATTAACTATTCCCCAAAGCACTGGGTTTTTGTATTGGTTAATCGCTTTACGTAGACTATAAACCAACGGCCGCCTTGGGTCAATCCCTCAGCGGCCGTTTCTATGTTTTGTATAAAAAATGAGGTTAACAAAAGGTTAACGTTTTTTACTGCTCAAGTAAATTACGGACGGAGAACCTCTCAGCAACCCTGATCGGAAGCCTTTCATCCACTGCAAGGTCCTTTTCTCCGTTGATCATCCTAAGTAGATATTCCCAGGCCTTCTCAGCCTTGATATCGAAGTTCTGTGCCACGGAAGTCAGCTTGGGAGTCATGTATTCGCAATTGGGCAAATTGTCAAAACCAATTACAGATACATCGTAAGGAACTCTGATTCCGCACTGAGAAAGTCCTTCGATAACACCAAATGCAACAATATCCGACAAGCAAGCAACTGCTGTGTAGCCACCGTTCGAAAATCCGATATTCTGCCCGGCTTCAACCGCATTAATATATGTGGTATCCGTGTAAAAGATATTGCTCTCCCCGAAAGAAACACCGCTTTCCTTGCATGCTGTTGCAAAGCCTTTATATCTCTCCATGATTACGCCCTCTTCGCCAATAACAGGTGTAACCAGCGCAAGGTTTTTATGCCCTTTACCTATAAGATATCTTGCAGAAAGGTATCCTCCGCGATAATCCTCAATTCCGACGTTAACAATCCCCTCTCCCGGAGCGTAAGTATCAATAAATACCACCGGTGAGTCGATAAGCTTCTTAATCTCTTTTACCTCGTCAGGGAAAATGCCCAAAAAGAAGGCTCCGTCTACATTCCAGGAAGACAAAAGAGGTATGATCTCCCTTGGGTCATGTACGCATCTCATCATGAGATAGTAATCTTCGTTTCTTACGCATCTCTCTATAGCAGCGATAATATGGGCGTTATAGGGATTGGTAAAAAAGTCTTCATCTGCGCCCAGATACGGGATAACAAGGCCGATGATACGGCTCTCCTTCTTGGCAAGAGATCTCGCCATGGCATTAGGTTTATAATTGGTTTCTTTGATTATCTCGTTAACCCTGCGTCTGGTCTCCTCGGAAACCTTGTGGTTATTACCGTTAATAACATTTGAAACGGTTGCAGTGCTAACCCCTGCTCTTTGAGCAATTGTCTTTAAGTTCATTTTTTCCTCCGATGCGGCCTTTGAGGTTACTTGGTCGCAATAATGTAAAACTCCCAGGGTGAGAAGGTGTAAACTCCTGTAGGAAGGGCTCCTTCAGCTTTGTAACTATCCATTTTACCGGAAAAGACAACTTCCTCTTCCCCTGTAATTATACCGCCAAGATCGATGTCATTCTGCTCTCTCTTTGACATATTGAAAATGCAGATAAGTTCATCGTCTCCCTCTACTCTTTTAAATGCAAATATATTCTTGTTTTCAAGGTTAAGGATTTCAAATCCGTCGCCTGTGTTATCACTGTAAAGAGCCGGATGCTGTGATTTGATCTGTGAAAGATTACTGATCAGATCCCTGTAATCCTTGCCTGTCCTGCCCCAGTCTATAGTGTCTTTTTCCATAAAAGCTATGTTCTTGTTATACGCTATCTCGTCTCCCGAATAGATCATGGGGATTCCGGGAAGGGTAAACATAAGAGTAAACATGGAAGGAAGCGTTTCCTCAGAAAAAGCCTCATCAATGGTCCTGTCCCAGGAGTTAACGTCGTGGTTATCAAGGTAATACATAGGAAATGTATTGTTATCTGTTGATGGCATGTAGAGCTTTATCTTGTCTGCTGTCTTGCCATCCTTGGCAACGGCTAAAAGCGTCTCATAGACTTTTGTTGCGTAATTGGAATCGAAGCCGTACTCGAGATTCGCAGCCGCCTGGCCTCCGAGATCCTCTTCGAGCATGTAGATGTCTTTTACCTTATCAAGCTCAATCCTTGCTTCTCTCCAGAAATCTTCGGGAACTCCGGGTGCATAATCGCACCTGAAACCGTCCACATCGTACTCTGTTACCCAGTACTTCATGCACTCTATCATCTCTTTTCGCATATCGGCGTTGTCGTAGTTAAGATCTGCAACATCAGGCCATCCCATGCCCTCAGGTGAGATAATCTTGCCATCCTTCTGGGTATACCAGTCGGGATGCTCAGATATCCAGGCGTTGTCCCAGCCTGTGTGGTTGGCAACCCAGTCCAGCATAACGTGAAATCCCATATCATGGGCCTTGTCCACAAGTGCCTTAAAGTCTTCTTTTGTCCCGAATTCGGGGTTAACATCTCGGTAATCGCTGACAGAATAATATGAGCCCAGCCTGCTTGATCTGTTGGTAACAGAAATAGGATGAATGGGCATAAACCAAAGGGTGTTAACGCCCATATCTTTTAAAGTGTCGAGGTGCTCAGAGAACTCGTTAATAGTTCCTGACTTCGTGTACTGACGCAGGTTAACCTCGTAAAGAACTGCAGTCTTAGTCCACTCCGGCGCCTTGGTTTCCGTAGGAATCTCATAAGGCTTCTCGGCAGAACAGCCTGCACAAAAAACAGTTACCACAAGTAAAACCCATGCGGCAACAAATTTATTAACGTACTTCATATAACATCGCTCCTTGTAAATGTGATAAAAACATTACATTAAGCGATTAACCTCTTTCACTATACAAAAAAAGGGACTCTATTTCAAGTCCCTAAAATGATATGTTTCATTACTTTTCAAGCATAGCCTCAAAATCCGCTACAGGTATAGGTTTTGAGAAATAATAGCCCTGGAATAGATGGCATCCAAGCTCGCCGAGCCTGTCGAACTGTTCCACTGTCTCTACGCCCTCTGCAAGAGAAACAATTCGCAGATCCTCTGAAAGTCTGATGACGTTTTTAACTATAATGTCTGACTTCTCCTCATCATTGCTCTTTCCAAGGAAATTCATGTCGATCTTAAGAACGTCAACCGGCATGTCTTTTAACATATTAAGAGATGAATAGCCGCTGCCAAAATCGTCCATTTCAACGATGAAGCCCTGCTTTCTGAACTCCTCAAGGATCCTCATCTTGTCATCGGTATCCCTCATCATGCTGGACTCTGTAACCTCGATCCTGAGGTTATGCGGATCAATGTCGTACTTCATGACATAGCTCATAATCTCCGAAAGAACATCTGTCATGTAGAAATCCTTAGGCGAAACGTTTATGGAGATAAAAATACCGGGGAATTTTTCATCCCAGTGCGAGAGAAGCTCGCAGGCCGATTTCCATATATGCTTATCCAGGTCTGTGATCATTCCGTTTTCTTCAAACAGTGGTATGAAGTCGGCAGGCGACATAAAGCCGTATTCGGGGTGGATCCATCTTGCAAGAGCCTCTGCTCCCACAATCTTTCCGCTCTTATCAGCTATAGGCTGCAGATATGGCACAATCTGGTTTTGCTCGATAGCGACATCAAGCTGGGCGGAGATTTTCTGATTCCACAGCATCTTTTCCCTTATCTTCTTATCAAAGAACGCAACGTGTCTTCTGTAATCATCTCTGATAGAATCAAGGGCAGACGTTGCTCTGTCAAAAAGGACAGCAACATCTGTATCATCCTCTTCTATCTCGCAGAATCCTACATGGATCACAAGATGCTGTTCGATATCTCCAAGCCTTACCTTAAAGCGCGACAGATCTCGCTCTACGATCTCCTGAGAAAAGGCCTGCATAGGAAGACACGAACCGAATGCATCACCTGCTATACGTCCGTAGACACATGATTTGTCCGAATAGCTTCTCATCCACTCCGAAATCTGCACAAGCGCTGCATCTCCGAACTCACGTCCAAACACATCATTGAACATCTTGAAGTCACATATATAAATGCATGCAACGTAATAATCCTTTAGCGCATGCTGTTTTAATCGATCTGAGATAACTTTAAAGGTGTATTCCTTGTTATAAACGCCGGTAAGTGCATCGTGATTGGCAGCATACATTTCCATCTCAATGCGATGCTTTTCCTCTGTAATATCCCTGACTCTGACATATGAGCCAACAGGCCTGTTGTTCCTGTCGAAGAACTTTCCGTGAGTAACCATATAATATTGCTCATTTCCAAGTGCTCCCAGGGTAATCTCAGTGTCTTTTTCCTCAGGGAATTTCCTTATATCACCAAAAAGAGATATAAGCGTATTGGAAACTTCCTCAAAATCATCATGATTTATTCCGGTAAGTTTCCTGGCAGGATTGTTTGCCCATATGCATCTTCCTTCCGGTCCATATAGCACCACTGCTTCTTTTGAATCAGAGACAATGTCGGCAAGCATATTGTCCAAAAGACGAAGGGGTCTGTAATAAATTGAGAAATAAAAGATCAGAAGACCAATTACTCCAAATCCCAGCATTGATCTGTCAATGGGCGTCCTGGAAATAAGGTAATAAGTCTGCCAGAGAGCACCAATGATCATACTGATGAGTATGACTATATAACGCTCCTTATAAAGCAGGGATACCTTCATGCTCCTTATAAAGAAGACAATCATTACGATTGCTATTACCGCATAACAGACTAAGATATGTGCAGTCAGTCCCCATAGCGGTTTCATAAGGAAATACGGCCGTCCATAGGACTCAACTTCCTGCAGTTCAAAAGCGTGACCGGTGACTATACTGATAAGTATCTGGACTGTGTCAACAGCAAGAACATAGTCAATCCAGATTGGCATAATCCGTTTTTTCTTTTCTTTATAATTCTGTACACTACAATATTCGTTGGTAAACCTTATCAGTGCGTACATGATAAGATCCATACCAATGTAATAGATATAACAGCCCACCAGCGCAACGCTTTTTGTGGTGGTTCCAATGATCAGCATATTTCCGAGATCAGGGGGAATAAGTGCCAGACAAAGAAGGCATACCGATTTGCCTATTGGCTTATTTGAGCGCAGAGAGGCCCAACTACAGAGCAGTAATATAACGATCAATAATGCAAATATAAAAACAATCGTATATCTGATCAATTCGCGCAGCCTCCAAATCATTGTATAAGCGCATACCTATACACTTAAATTCTATACTTAATTTGGAAAAATATGTGTCAAAATTGCGCGAATTAATCAAACTTTAATGAATTTCAGATATTAGTTATACCTCTCGTCCTCTTCTACCAGAACACCTAAGACAACAAACTGAAGGTCATCCTTTCTGGTGCAGGTTGAGAGGGTAACAACTTTACTGTCTTCCCTGACAGGGATCTCAGAATCCATGTAGGATTTGATTCTTACGGGTTCTGCGTCTTTTACAAATTCAAGGGCAGCGTCTGAGACATAGTCATAGAGCACGTAGTTCTCAGCGACGTCCATGTACTCAAAGATCAGGTATCTGTAGGCCTTATCAGGCGTAATGACCTGGAAATACATATGGTCGTTGTAATATGCAGGGTCTTTTCTGTACTCCCTAAGGGACCCGAACATCGTGCCATCCTTCATATTATGGCCGTAGATGATGGAATTGGCATCAGTAAAATCAGCTGCTGAACGATAATCCAGGAAAATAGCGCCTGTGGGCGCTTCGTCTCCCATATAATCGAGGCTTCTGTATTTCTCATTGTCGCTTGTTTGCATGATAGGATAGCTGATGTGTCCATCCTCGAAATATACCCAGCCAACCATCTCAGGGTATGCGTCCATGAGCTGCGCCAGGTCTATGTCGGCAGTGTTCCAGGATGCTGAAGGGGTGGTGGCGGGTACTGTCCCTGAAGGCGCTGCTGCAGGGGCTGTTGCCTCAGAGGCTGTAGCTTCATTCTGCACTCCCACACCATCATTAGCTGTATTTATCTCAACATTATCTATATCCTGACTCGGCAGTTCCTGTGCCGATACATCGTTTTCGTCGGCTTTTATATCCGTATTCACAGTGCCGATACTTTCAACTTCTACCTCTTTTTCTTCTGAAGTAGCGCTTATCTGCGATATCTTTTCTCCGGAATCTGCTGTGACAGGCTTTTCAAGCCCTGTTATCCTCTGCGACGCAAAAATCGCCACACACAACAGCACTGCAGCCATTGCAATTCCTGCTATTCTCTTGCCTGAAGCCGTTGTCCTATCAAAAAGAGAGCACACAAATATAGCGCATGTAAACAAGGCGCTAAGGAGCGCAATCAGCACCAGCGCAAGGACTGTAACAGCCTTGGCGATTGTTCTATGCTCCGCATTGAAGCCCTTAACAGCAAGCATAAATCCCTGTATTAAGCTCTTTTTCGTATCTTCTAATCTACTTACTAAATGCAAAACTTATAACCTCTCATTTCAACCTGACAATCATATCACATGAGCGCCTGAAATCAAAATGAAAATTATGTGACCCTCTCTCGCCGAATTCTGTGGCAAATATCCACTTTTTATCCTCCGGGACATGATAATTATTTGCCCAAGAGGCCTTCCCTCGCCAGATTTTGTGGCAAATATCCACTTTTCATCCTTCAGGACATGATAAATATTTGCTCAAGAGGCCTTCCCTCGCCAGATTTTGTGGCAAATATCCACTTTTCATCCTCCGGGACATGATAAATATTTGCACAAAGGGCTTTCCCTCGTTAGATTTTGTGGCAGATAGGAGTAATGTCCATATAATGGTGTAAATTCAAAAATTAATATTAAAAGAGCCAAAGGCTCACCTTTAGGTATAATAAAGTCACCACAACCAATTAACCGGAGGTATAGCTCAATGGCTCAACTAAATATTACTTTAAACCAAGAAGAAATACTACAGTTACTTTCATCTAATCGTGATGATGCATTTAAAAAGCTTTTACAGGACAGCCTTAACAGTATCTTAAAAGCTGAGTCCACAGAACAACTTAAAGCAGAGAAATATGAGCGTTCTGAGGAGAGAACTGATAGTCGTAACGGCACTAGAGAACGT
>NZ_AUIZ01000030.1:0-20768 GCF_000423965.1 Butyrivibrio sp. VCB2001
GGGATGGGCTTATCAGATGAAGGCTTATTCACAGCGGTTAAAACAAGAACGTATCTTCCAGAGCATGTCTAGAAAAGGTAATTGCCTTGATAATTCAATAATGGAAAACTTCTTCGGACTGCTAAAGCAAGAAATCTATTATGGAGTAGTTTATTATAGTTACGAAGAATTGAAAGCTGAAATAGAGCGATATATAAAGTATTACAACGAACAAAGAATTAAAGAGAAACTAGGATGGATGAGTCCTGTCCAGTATAGACTCAACCTCTTGGCTGCATAAAAACAGCGTAGCAGCCATAAAACTGCTACGCTTAAAAGTCTAACTTTTGGGGGTCACCTCACTTTTTGGGGCTGCTCCTTTTGCGTTTGGATTATGATATTTGATTACTTGAATAGTGCCCTTATGGGATCAATCCCAGCGGCGGTTTTGTTTAGTTCATCCATGTTGTCTTTGAGGTAACGCTCCAAGTTGGCCACCTCTTCCGACGTAAAGCCTCGGTTTGTGGTTATCTTGCAGCTGGGGATCTCGCCCTCGGCAAAGCGCGTGGCATCGGAAAAGGTCACATATACGACTTTCTGACCGTCTTTCTTGCAGGCCAATGAGACCTGCATGTTCAGGGTATCGCTGTTTTTGTTATCGTTATTGTTATTGTTCTTGCCCCAATCAACATCAAAGTTTTCCATATGCTGTATCAGCCCTTTTCTTTGTCTTACAGGTACTTCTCCGGCTCGTTCAGGAACACATCGGTAACGCCTGCTGCCTCGTATTTGTCAAAAGACATCTTGTTACCGGTAGGTAATTCCGGATATAAATGTCCTCCAAACCAGGCGCGTACAGTGCGGCCCTGTAGCTTCTCCACAGGAAGGTCAAGGTGCATTCCGCCCGGATGAAGGGCAATGCTGCCTTTCTCTATGTCATCCCAAAGGGACTCAAGTCCGATGGCCTTGTACAGGCAGTTAGACAGAAGGTCGTCAAGAACGCCCAGCTTGGCAGTCGGCTCAAGCTCGTGAACCTTCACCAGTGATTCCGGATAGAAGCTGGAGTAAACGATGGAATCTGCAAGGCCCATATCTCCAACCAGCTTCACGATCTTCTCCTCAATTCCTGGATAGTTGTAAACACTGGTCTTCAGCTCTATATTGAGGCGCAGGTCCTTTTTCAGCTCCGGCGCAAGGAGCTCCAAAACCTCTTTCATGGTAGGGATGGTTTCAGATTTCATTTTGCCGGCGTAGATGTGGAGCGCCTTAAGCTCTTTTAACGAAAAATCACGCACGTAGCCAAAGCCATCAGTGGTGCGGTCTACGCGCTCATCGTGGATCACCACCAGCTCCCCGTCGCTTGTCAGCTGAATGTCCAGCTCAATTCCGGCAAGGTGCGGTATATTCATGGCCTTCTCAAAGGCTGTAAGTGTGTTCTCGGGATACATTTGCGAGCATCCTCTGTGTGCCCAGATTTTCATGGTGTAACCTCCTTATTAACCATAATCTTTACATATTCCTCAGACTTACGGCGCATGATGTCCAGTCCGTCCTGAAGCTGCTCAAGTCCGATGCGATGCGTAATGAGTTCTGATGGCCTGAAGTCCATGCTCCAGTTAATCAGGCGCTTTAGTACATAGCGCCAATCATCGCCACTTCCGTCTATTCCGCTAAATCCTGAGTTCCAGGTCCCCTTAAGGGTCAGCTGATTTCTCAGTATCTGCCAGTATGTCTGGCGAGTCAGTTCCATATCCGACGCCGGATTGCCAACCAGCATTACTCTGCCCAACGGGCCGACGCATTTCACAGCCTGCTCATAACTTTCAGAACGGCCGATGCACTCAAAATAGACGTCAGCTCTTTTACCATTGGTCATCTCAAGGACGTAAGTCTCAGGCTCACGAAGCCTTACATCGCAGAAATGATCAGGCTCGTAGCCCATAGCCAGGAGTTTATCCCGCTGAACGTCCTTATTTCCTATGCAAAAGACATTTCGATAGCCTGCATCTTTTAAGAACATGGCCACGAACAGCCCGATGGTTCCAAGTCCGCAGACAACTATATTGGAATCTGCAGCCTTCGACGTAGAATTATCTAGTAGTCCAACCTGCCTTATAGCATGCACAGCCACAGCCATGGGCTCCATCATTGCCGCTTCATCATCAGAAATCTCATCAGGTATCGGTAGAAGGTTCCATACCGGAGCCACCAAGTATTCCGCAAATCCGCCATCACAGCGCGATCCCAGATAATTGTAGTTCTCGCACATTTCGTAGTGCCCCGATAGGCACTGCGGACATTTCGTGCAGGGAATCAGCGGGAAAATACCCACTCTTTTCCCAACGAGCTCAGGTCTTGCCTTGCATTCTTCCACAATTCCGGTCATCTCGTGCCCCGGAATAAGCGGCATGTTGTGCGCACCGGTCTTGAACACTCTTGGCACATCGGAGCCACAAATGCCACATCTGGTCACCTTAATGAGCGCCTGTTCCTCATTCGGAACAGGCATCGGTGTTTCTGTATATTTGATATTTCCTATGCCATATAAGATTTGTGCCTTCATGCTCTCCTCAATAAGTGGATGGTAGTGTTTGCTTTGTCATTCATGTCTAACATATATCAAAAGGCGCAGCCTACGCAGCGCCTTTACATTCAGCTTTTACCTCTTTCCGAGTCCTTTTTTAAACTCAATGATGTAATCCATGTTTCTGCCTGTTGCAACGCAAATCTGTTCGTCTGTAAAACTCCCCGAAGTCAGCATGTTCTCTATAGTAGAGTCTATACCTTTTTCTATGCCTTTCTCTATTCCTTTTTCTATGCCCTTCTCTAAAACAACTTCACTCAAATTACACATAACATTCACCTTTTCTGCTGTATCTGTGGTCATCTCCAAGCCATATCTTTCGGAGAGATGTTTTTTCTTAATACTCGCTTCTTCTTTCCTGAGAAGTTCTTCCAGCATAGCTATCAAAGCATTCTTGGACTCTCCGGAATTTTCATTACTTCTTAGCCTAATTATAACACCTTGCACTTTATCTATGTTGGGAAGATTCATACTGCTCCCAAATATACTCTCTTGCGTAAAGTTCATCCGAATTATCGAATCCTCGTTGTCGCCTGCATCCATACAGATCCATATACTTCGGACCGCCTTCAGATTGTCATAGTCAGACTTAGTAAACTCAACTTCCTTCTGAGACGAGATCATACGCCCAAGATAATAAATTATCCTATTGTCCAGATGATAACCCAACTTCGATACATCAGAACTCTTCTGAGCCTCAATATTAATAAGCACTTTTATAAGATCATCACCACAATATACAGAGAATCTAATATCAAAAAATATCTTCCCTTCACCCGGGACACTATCTTCTTCCGAGCTTTTCTTGATCTTATCAGTGTTAGTATGTCCTGGTTCAAGCCGAACCTTTGACACTTCTGGTTCATCAATATTAGATATTATGGTTTTAATATCTGTATCTTTAAACTCATCAAGAGTGTATTTGAGAATTCTGGCAAGAATCTGTTTATCCGCCAACAACTCTTTTACGCTCTCGTCATACCTCGCCCTGTCATAAGTAATATCAACTGCCTGTGCTATATTCGTCTCCATTCAAATACCACCCCGTTTTCATATCTGGTAGATGAATAATAGCACATACGAATCAATCGAACAAGTGTTTGTTTTTCGACTAATAATTCCCGTTTTACCCCAATATTTCCCTAGCCCTTGCCAGATCCTCATCAGTCGTAACCTTAAAGTTTCTCTGATCCCCCGGAATCATAGCCACGTCAAGTCCTGCCATAATTGCCGGTTCTGTAGAGCCCTTGATCATAAGGATCTTATCAGGTAAAAGAGCTTCATTCGCCTCCATATACTTACCAAAGCGGAAGGCTTCCGGCGCCTGCCCGGCGAATATGCAGCTGCGATTCAAAAGCTCGTCAACACGCTTACCTGTGCGGCTGAAATACACCGTGTCTTTCATAGGAAGAACCGGCATTGCTCCTTCGTGATCATCCAGCGCACTGATGCACTCGTCAATGTTCTCCACTGTAACGAATGGGCGTGCAGCGTCGTGAATGATGATATTGTCGATGACTTTGAATTTGCTGTGAACCATGAACTTAGAGCAGTCAGCATTCTCTTTTGCATCCGCGCTGACATTTGCGCTGTCATCGTTAGTACGGGCCACATCAAAGATCTGCTTTAGGTCTTTCATGGCATTATATATAGACATCTGCCTGTTTTCACCGGGATTGGAAAATCCTAGAAACTTCTCAGCCACCGCACTCTCAGGATCCTCAAAGATTGCATCTTCAATCTTCTCCCGCCAGCTCTCATCAGCGACAATCTGAATGTTGTCAATCATGTCACTCTCGCCAAAGGGCGCAAGTGCATGCATCATCATCATCTGGCCTGAAAGCTCGATGAACTGCTTGGGGATATCTGATTTAATTCTGCTGCCGGTACCTCCGGCGAGGATGATGGCGATTGTCATGGCAGGCCTCCTATCTTCTGTCTACCCTTCATTTTTAAGATAGTCAAAGTTCAACTCCCGCAGCGCTGGTATAATTTTGCCATAAGGAGTGTTCTTCCCAAATAGAAGGGTCGTTCCAAGAACAAATCCGTCTATACCCAATGGCGCGTACTCCTGCATCCTCTCAGCTCCACAGGCTCCATCCCAGAACAATTCAAAGCCCATCCTTTTCCGCAATGCAATAAGCTGTTCTATCTTTTCACCAACATACGGCAAAAACATCTGGCTGGCATTACCAGGATTAACAGCCATCACGAGAACATGATCTACAATTCTAAGCATCTGCTCTACAGTCTCCACGCTGGTACCCGGATTTATAGCAATTCCCGGATGCATCTTGGCATCGATTATCTTCTGCAGAGTGGTCGATGGCTGATATTCCGCCTCCGAGTGGATGTACACAGTATCCCCAGGTCTAAGCTTATCAAGGAAAAGATCTATGTTATTTCTAGGGTGCTCGATCATCAAATGCACATCCAATGGTTTTTTCGTGGCACGGGCAATGTACGCCATATCATATAGTGACATAGCGAAGTTGTTCACATACCGGCCATCCATTATGTCGATGTGAAAAGAGTCTATCCCGGCCTCTTCAAGCCTTTGAACCTCATCCGCCAGGTGACCGTAATCCGCACACATCATTGATGCTGTTAAAAGAAATTTCTGCGCCATGCCAATAGTTCCTTTCGTTAATGAACCAAAAATTCCACCTCATCAAACACATCAAAGCATTTATAATCCGCATATTCTAAGAGCTTTATATTCATCATAATGATTAATGAACACTTCAAAAACCACCGATTGAGCAATTGCTTCAGTATCTACGAACTCATTTACATTTTTAATAAAATCATCCTTGTTTTCAGCACATAGATATCTGAACCCCAGATTCTCAACAAATCCCTTTACTAGTTTCCTCGATTGTTTTCCATAATGTCCGCTGGCAGCAGTATAAAGATCGGTGTCTTCCCCAAACTTTTCAGCAGGATGTTCTGGCGTTCTAAATTCTGCTCCTTGCCCATTATTGATTAGTAGTATTCTTAGATTATTACCTATGTGCCTATTTCCAAGTGAATTCATATCGTAGAAAAACGACAAGTCGCCAATAACCATAAAAAACAACTTTTGGGGTGAAGCTATTGCGGCACCTATACATGCCGATAGCGATCCATCTATACCAAAGCCTCCAGTATTACAATAAGCCTCAATATATTTTTCCGGTCTAAACATACTCCAGCACCTTAGGGTATTAAGTATTCCTAAATGAAGAATCGCATTTGACGGCAGTTTATTACTAATAATCTGAGTAATCCACACATTAGAAAAAGGTATATCTTCACTAAGTGTCAATTCTTTATATGCCATTTCCCACTGTTTATAGTAAGAAAGCTTACACTGTTCTGTCGTTTCACATTCTTCACTAAAGTGCCTGAAAAAGGTTGATGTATCCATTTCAAAGCAAATACTCAATGCTTTGAACGGATCTCTAAGCTCCCCATCATCATTCACTCTCCAAACAGTTTTGGGGCGCATTCCATTGCATGAATAGGCCGAAACTTCTCCAACGTGTATCAAAAGATCCGGTTCCCTTCCATCAAACTTAACTTTTTTACCGGATAATATCAATGAAGGATAAATAGCATATTTCCCATCATAATTACTCAAATAATCACACAGGACCACACCGTTATACTTTTCGCAAAACACCTCAATTAGTTTTTCATCATCTTTGTTAAATGGCTTGTGGGCACCAATACAAATTGCCACACTCTTCGCGCTCAGCTTAGGCCATAAGTCGCCTTTTTCCACTCGTCTTATCAACCTAGCTGTAGGCAGTTTCCTTACTGAAAAGTCATTACTATACGATGTCTCCAATTCAATATGAACCGGTCCTCCGCCATGATGACATAGCTCGAGAATAGCTTTATTTGCCAATTGATTACAATACCATCTTTCATCATCAGTATGCGGTATGCTCAGCCTTACACTTATCTTCGCTATGTCTTTTGGAATCGTTCTCCTATCAATAACCTGCGGAACACAATTACCAACATATCCAAAAAACTGTGATGATGTGACAGCCAGCACAGGTATCTTCCTATAAAAAGCTTCTGTCAACCCAGGATAATAATTTCTTGACGCCGTAGCCCCTGTACAGCTAAGCACAACAGGCTCACCTGATTCTATTGCCATTCCGCATGCCATATACGCCGCGCTTCTTTCGTCTATACAGGAATAACATTCAAAAAAATCATCATGCTGAACGCTCATGGAAAAGCAAAGGTTTGTTGTACCAGGATTCAGCACAACTTTTTTTATGTTAGTCTGCTTTAAAAGAGATATCAGTATCTGAACATTCTCTTCTGCAGAATATCCGCATAAATAAGGATCTTCTTTTTTTTCTGAGAAACACTTCACAACACGAGGTTTGTCCCAAATTATTTTGGATTCCGGACATCCATGCTCAATCAAAAACGTTTTTATTTCCCGCGCTATATGAGGGTTTTCAACAGCTATAACAGTATAGTCAAACGCAATTCCAGAATAATCAAAATCCACACAACTTACATCTAGTTCCTGTTCTTGATATTTAGAATATTCTGAATCAACCCACTTAACTACAGAAGCGAAATTATTATGTTGCAACTGAGCATAATAACTCTTTCCGACAACACCAGCCCCGTAGAGAATAATCTTCGAGTGTTTTTCTATCTGCTCGTATGGAAATATAAACATATCAATATTCAATGAGAACTCTCCTTGTCTAGATCTCGCCAACAAACTTTATTGCCTCATGCATCGAAACATCCGCGTTCTGATATTGGTGCTGCCCCCAACGGCCCACACCAAACAAACCAATATGCGAGTAATGCTCCAATATATTCTTAATTGCCTTAGCATGTCCAATTACCGGAATGGGATATGCCGCATCTGTTTTCACTTGCAGCAATGCCGGCTTGTCAGCATATTGTTCATAAGCATCAAACCTCTTCTCATTAGTCTCATAGTATATTCCGCCAGCCTTACTATCTTTTGCATAGTTAGGAATATAGAACTCCCTATGATATGATTTTTCTATATTAGGAATGTATCGCCAATGCCAATTGCAGTTGTAATTCTGTTCGTAAAGCGAAACAACTATCTTGTTATAACGTATAAGTCTAAAATCTTCTTCGAGCGTTTCTGGTACATCTAAGGCATTGTATAAATCGCTCCAAGGAATAGTATTAACAACACAGTTAGCTTCGTACTTATTGTTAACCAACCAATACCCCTCTTTAAATTGAAGACTATTCACGCATTCACCACACTTAATAAATGATCTCTCATCATCAGCAAGCGCATCAAATATTCTTTGAAAGCCGCCTTCCTTCGGATAATAAAAATGGATATGCGCAGGAAACTTATTTACATCCTGTCTTCTCTCCAAGCAATAGCGCAGCACTTCTTCCACATCAACTCTAGGGATTTTATACAGCCAGTCGATATCCATTTCTTCCGGCAAGACTCCCCACAATTTCTGATTATATGGAATCATATAGGTATCACATATCTTATCGCCAAGCTTCCATCTTATCCACTCTTCATAATTGGTCGGAATTGGAGCTCTTGCAGATTCTCCATTACGCACAACCGATATTAGATAGCTTATCTGCTCATCTATAGGCAGCTGCCATATATTTGATTCTACAGGGTAATCAATCGTTGTATTATTAAGCTCTATCTTTGATACTCGATCAAAATAATTAAACTCACTTTCAGGGAGATATCGGAACACATAATCAAAGACTTCCTGATGTTTTGTATTAAAAAAATGTCCACCCCCAGTATCTAAGATATGGCCGTTTATTTTCACAGTCCTACAAAGTCCACCAGGTTCTGTTTCTTTCTCTAAGACAAGAACACTTTTTCCTGCTTTCTCCCTAAGAAGTTTACATAATGTGACTCCTGTTATTCCTGCTCCAATAATTAAGTAGTCGAATCTCATTGGCTATCACTGCTCCCTTTATTGCATCTCATTTCCATATTTATCAACCATGATATTATTCCAACCATCAATACGATACATATCTATGGCTTTCCATCTAGTATCACCATAGAGATAGTCTGGATAATATGCTGTTTTTTCACAATCCGCATATCGAATCACATCGCATAATCCACTTCGTATTCCAACAAAGTGCCCAGCCCATTCTACAACAGATTGCATTTCTAGAATTCTAGGAGATATACCAATAGTGCCAGCAATTGGTTGTTCATCCATCGCCACATTTGTAAAAACTGCCATTCCTCTTTTCTTCATCTCCTCAGCTAAACGTTCCCACATGTTTGTAGGTAGTTCAATAACAGATTTAGCATAAGGGGATATAATAACAGATTTTCCGCGTGGTATTTTATCTAATTCAGAATAGTTTACCCCATTAGATGGCCTAGCAGGAACGGTATCGACAGGAAGTCCGTATACACCGCAACAATATATTTTCTCAAGCGGAATACACTTAACATACAATGCGCTATGAAGCCTTACCACATACGGTCTGTCCTGATGAGCTATATAGTAATTATCTTTTCGCGCATAAATCAATGCTTGAGACAATTCATCTATTTCATTTTGTTTACATGAAATTACAGTGTTATCCAAATATAGTCTCACAACATCGGCACATGCATCACCAACAGTTATCACAACGCATCTTCCAATCTCAAGACCTCGTTTGGCCAGGAATGCCGGCAAATACTCCATTGCAAAGCAAACATCGCCCAAGGCCCTAAATGGGCATATAATAAAAAAGGCATCGGGGTGTTGCTCATTTAGAATACAAAGTAGCTGTGCTCCGCGTTTTATACGTTCATTCATCCGGTTTCTCGTTTCGAGAGATAATGAATATTCAGCAAAACTGTTATAATCCACCAAGCTAATAATATCACCAGCAAATCCCAAACTATTAAGCTGTGCCTTCATTGTCGCAAAAAAACGACTGGCTATAATTACAATTGATTCCTCTCTTACAGATAATTCAAGCACTTTATCCGGAGGAACGATTGCAATCCCCCTATACTCTGAACCATGCTTTTCTTTGTTGTTATCCAATATCGCGCATACAGAATATCCTCTTTCAACCAGTGTATCTATCACCATTTCTGTCGCATTACAATGCCCAAACAAAAAGATGTTTCTATTACTCATATTTAGATCAGATTCAATTTCTGCTATTTTGTCTGATAATAACTTTTTATTCATATTTAATAAGCGCCTTACTTAAAGCATCTGCACATTCTTTCTCGCTTATAACATTGCTATCTAGATAATTGAGAAGATTACCCACCTCATTTACCAATCCCAAAATAATAAATCTGTCAGAAAACTCATACATACGATATAAGCTCTCCCATTCCACCACTTCCTCTTCGGAAAGATATTCACAATTCATCCCATCAGGAACTAATTGCTTATAAGAATCATGAATTGCAATGCATAATCCCTTTTTTTGATTCCGCCCCCAATAGCGCTCAATGAGCTTGATCCACCTTTTCCATTCTTCTATTGCATTATCGGATATTAATAACACGCGTTCGTATTGATCTAATAATCTCTCTAGTTTTTTCATCATAAATTAACCATTTTTCATAACAATTCGCACCTATTAAATTCCTATCTGCCAATCTTAGTTATATACTGAACAAATACATCAACCCCAACACTCTCTGTTTCGTAGAATACTCCTTTCAATGCATCGCGCATCTCATCTGTATGTAGCAATAGCACCTTCTTTTTAGATTCGTAGTCCATTATTGATATTGAATCAGGAAGCTTTATTCTGTTTACCTCATTGTTTTCTAAATCAACATTAAAAAAAACTCCTCCTGACAATGTTAACAACCATAGTTTATGTTTATAGACAATCATTTCGAGCATTTTAGGAATATCATTATTGAATGACACCAAGTCAGCAATATTTGCAATACTTTCAATGTCATACTCTGATTTATCGCTTATCATTAAGATATGCTCTCCCATCGATGGTATGGCGTATACTGCATCCCCTATTTCCATAATCTTATTAATTACATGCTTATTTTCAGAATCATAATATGGAGAAGTATATTTCTTTACCAATCCATTAATAGGATTCCATAAAAACATATCTGCTCCATTCACCTGGTTAATCCATATGCCACCATCACTCTTGTAAACACCAAAGATGTGATCTACCGGAATTTCAGAATTCTCCATTTGCTCTCGCTGTATGTCCCACTTGATCAAAGAATTACTATCATAAATGTTAGTATATATCACTCCATCCTTTATAAAAGCTCGTGTTAACAAACACCCCGTGTCCGAGTCGATGTATTTTCTTATAGCATCTTCAAAAGGATGGCATTCCTCTAACTCCATGCTTTCAAGATTAAAAGCCAGCAAAATTGGCTTGCGTTTGCCAAACGGAAACAGCCACATTTTATCTTCAACAACGAATGCTTCCGAGAACTTAGCCCCATCATAGCCAAAATAGTCCTCTATTTTAACCACTTTCACAAACTCGCAAATACTAGTATCAAAAACGTGTATGCCCACTGCATTTTCTGGCACAAAAATCAAATAATGCTTGTAATTCAAGCATCTTTTAAAAAGAAATGGTTTTTCCATTTCCTCCCCAGGAAAGAACATGACAAAATCAACATTGTGTTTCTCAACCTCAATGCGGTAAAGTCCGTTACCAGAATTATTAGCAAACCATATATACTTATCAAAAGCACACCCACACAGGGCCGATAATGTTCTCATGCTCATTTTCTCTTTTTATCCCATAGCTTCTAGCCAATTCACAACGTGGTCAAAATTGCATATTCCCATTTCTAAGAGTTGTCTTGCAATTTCCATTGTTACAGCAGGGCTATCTACCATTATTACAACAAATGGATTCGTAAATCCCTGAACCTCTTTTGGCGAAAGACACTTTACTCCCTTTATTTCAATGCCCCAATTATTCGGATTGTTATCACATATGTATTTCAATGGGTAACTTTCAATAATTCTATCAATATTTCTTCTAAAGCAAGCGCCGGTTCCCCAACCAATCACCGTCATATCATGATTCATAGTATTTTGTTTCCTCAACAATAAAGAATCCGTGTCAATAATGTTAGAACTAATTCTCGACAGATAAATATCCGACCGTATCTTACGCAGTTCAATTGCTAGCTCTGTAAAGCTCTCATCATGCATCTTTAATGCATGTTCAAACTCACTAATAGTATGATAATACTCACTTCTATGCTCGCTCAGCAGATCATATTCGCAAATATCTGCCTTGTATGAACCAGCTCTACCCAGCGCAACATCAAACCACTTTATACTACTCTGCTTTAGTTTATTAAGCTTCGTATCTATGGCATCGTAATCTATTCTATTAGTGTAAAACTCCCTTCCTTTATAGTCTGCTTCGCATTTAACAAATCTATCTTCAAGGCCAAATAACTCTAGAATGTTCTGAAGTCTTGTCCATCCACCAACATTTTCCTTCTCAAACATAACGCAAAACTGCTTATGGTAAATAATCGAGAAGCATACTCCGTGAAATGAATCAGTAACAACAAATTCACTATTACGAATGGCACTTAACCAATCTTCTACAGAAGGCGTTCTAAAGACATTAAGGCTGCCATTATACTTGATTCCTCCATCTGTTTCAGCATTCAACATAGTAACGCTATTCTCATCTGACCATTCACTTGAAGCGCTCCTAATTACTGATTCTTTATTTGCTGTCATGGTTAGTACATAAGATGCAACATATTTGGCGTTCTCTAAACTCTCATCTCCGGATTCAGCCATCCGATCATAATCTTTCCTATCGCACAAGAACACCGGATCAAGAACAACTTCCGCATCGATATCAAACTTTTCTTTTAAAAGCCTTTGCCCACTCTTTTCTCTAACGGATATTTGCTGAAATCGTTTAAAATAATACTTGGCCTTTAATGTATTGTATTCGTTTGCCTCAAAGTGGTCTTCGCCAAAACTTGTACCATATGCAATTTTATATTTATAACTCCCAATGCCTGAATCAACAGTCCTGTAATCTGTCATTTCCAAAAACAGAAAGCGAAACAACTGATCAGAGCCCGTCACAAAAAAAGTGCACATCTCGTTCAAACAAGCTACATCACCATTATTTAGTATTTTTTCTGATATTGCCGCGTCTGGATAAGGGTTATTCTTAAAGTTCCTCAATCTGTCCATATCAAGAAACATCGAATAATTCCTAACATCCGCCAACAATACAGAATAACCCTTTTCAGAAAGATACTTGTAGAGTGCATAGTTTGTTAGGTTATTACCAATATTTAAATTCATGAAGCATATTAATCCGATATCGTAAACCATTCCAACACCCAATCTCAATCATGATACCCTTATATCACCCAGCCATTAGGATTATTCTTATCCGCTTCAGTACATCTTCTCCATGGGACCCACTCCGTTTTGTCCATACAATACTTACAAGACTCTTTCGGAGTTCTCAAAAATGCAAATATTTCCTCCGCAGTATTCTTATGTATATCCATGAAACTACTCTCAACATCAAATTTCCTGTCTGTAAATCTTTCATTAAAATATCTTGCAGCAGTAGGAAAATGACATCTTGAAATCATGCCATTGAACATGTGCGTGGCAAATTTCTCCGGACAGCACATAACCGCCTTTTCAATGTCCTGAGGGGTCAAAGTGAATTTTTTGTAGAACATGTTGGATTCAGGATTAATAAAGAATCTGATATGATGGCAATTTAATGTGTCTATCATCTCATCAGTTCTTCCTTCCATAGGCTTATACTGAGTAATTGCCAACAACACTCGCTCTCTGCCCAATAATTCCAAGAGTTCTTTAGTCTGACGCTCAATAAGCATCCCATTAGAACAGATTCTGATCTGTGTATTAGGATATATCTCTCTGCATGCAGAAATCACACCAGGCAAATCAGGATGTAAAAATGGCTCCCCACCGAATAAATGGATTTCATCAAGATACACGCTTAGTTCAGAAAGTCTAGAAAGATCCTTCTTAATCTGTTCAACAGTGTATATCTCGACAGTCTTAGCTAGCGGTATATAATGACTGCAATACATGCATCCCATATTGCACTGATTAGTGACCATCAGTTGCACATGCGTCCTGTATTTCTGTCTTTCTAAGTTAAAGAGAATATCAATATCATCAAAATAAGGCTTTTTAAACTCAACTGCAGGCGGAACATATAATTTATCCACGCCTTTCCTGCCAAACCACTCAACAAGATTGTCCAATTTCACGTCATCAGCAAAGCTAAGACTATCAATGAACAATGCGTCTATCTCATTATTCAAATATGCATCGATAGCCTTTTGATAAGACCAAACCTTTTTCCCACTTAACTCATGTATCATGTGATGGCTACGGGTGTCCTCACAGTACGCAACAACATCTATCTGACATCCAGCCCGAAGCATCAAATTCTCTATGCGTTGTGACTCATATGGAGGTCCAACCATAACTATTCTTTCACTACAATTAATTCCGGATTTCATATTGTTCCTAATCTCCCACCTTGTCTCTGAGCTGCTCATATGTACTGTCGTGAGACTTCTCAAGTCGCTGTTCAATAGTTACTGATGGCTTCTGGCTGACAAGTGCCACCTAATACCATTATTTTGGCATTTAACAATCTTCGTCTGAAGAAAATATTTCCAGATTTCTGTCTACAAAAAATATATCCTCAAATCCATGTCTCAGAAGAAGATTCTTTATAAGTTTGGCCTCATTTTTATCAGCCAAAGTAATAATCATAGTACTATCCGAAGGATAAGAAGAAAAAAGATTACATGTTATGCCATTTATCTCCTTAGGATTATCGTATAATGTAGATACTGCTATCCCATCAAATAGCACATCTGAACCATATAACCAATTCATAATGTCAGTGCATCTATGACCTGTGCCAAAGAGCACTAGCCATTTCTTAGTATTACGCAATTTTATCCATTCATCTCTAATCTCAGCATTCCTATACTATCTTCAAACAAAAACAATGTGTAAATATCCCGATACCATACAAAAACTCTTTCGTCACCAATACTAAATAAAAGCCGGTCCGAATCAAATATTTGAAATAATAAAACCTCTATCTCTCTAATGTATTGGATGCTTATGCAAGATATAATAACGAATATTTCAGCTACATTTTCACAGGCAAGTTCATCCACCCCTACTATCTTGAGGCTTTTCCCATACAAATGCTGAATACACCCTTCTTTCTTATGGTCATTGTCGACTATATAAGACACATTGCGTATTATCGCAGGAGAAATACGTAGCAATCCTTTTCCCGCGCCAAAAATAATGATTTTACTGTCTGTGATTTCTCGGCATCCAGCATTACTATACGTTATCCCTTCTTTTTCCCAAGCATAAAAATATCTAAATTCAGGGTTTTTACTGTGCATCACACTTTTCCAACCTCTGCATTTTCATATGTCATAACAATGTTGTCAGATATATCCTGTGCCACTTCAATTACATTTTCCATTCCACTTGTTGAATAGCTTCTGCTTGGAATAATTACGCAATCGTAAAAATTAGCCCTAAGTTTATTCGTGAGTTTTTTCATATCATTAAGGCAAAAGCTAGTAGGATCCAAAAATGATATTAAACAGTCAGAAGGAAGATCTTCGTACTCCGGAAGATATTTCTCATGAGTAAGTATATTTGTGGTAATCCCCCTTTCAGTCAATATCTTCCATATCCGCTTAACAAGTGCCCTTTGAGCCGTTCCCGTAATAAGTATTTTTTTTGCACCTTCTACATTCTTAACTATCTTTTCCTCAAACACCACAGTAGCGAATGGCGATTGCAAACGTCCTGCTATTTCCATGCTGCTCATTAATTCTGCCTCGTCACGCATGCGCATAAGTTCTTCCGGAGGTAGGTCCTCATGTCTTGCAACAGCTGTATGCAGGCCATCAAACATGCTAAGATCTTCCGTTTCAAGAAGCCCATTTTCCTTGTATTCTTGCCAAAGCTTGCTTCCAAGATATGGAGTTGCAATAGAATACTGTCTGGAATCTGCTTCTAATTCCAGAGACTTCTTTATGGTATCTTCCACAGTTTCTCTGGTGTCTCCCATTAAGCCAAGGCAATAGGTCAGATGAACTTTAATTCCTAGTGCTCTTGTCTTTTTAATATTCTCAATGTTTTTTTCTATATTAAGTGCCTTTCCCGTTTTATCAAGTATGTCCTGATTAAATGATTCAACACCATACTTGATGCCATAGCAACCTGCATCTTTCATGGCCTGAAGCATCTCATCATCCATCAGGTCACCTCTTCCCATGCAAGCCCACTGATACTTGTCTAATCCATTAGCCTTAATCTCTTTACATAGCCCCAAAAAGTGCTCTTTATTAAGATTAATTGTGTCGTCATCAAAATAGAAGTGTGTGTAAGGCGCTTTTTCAAAGTTCACAAGGATCTCCTGAACAACATCCTTGGGATCCCTCATACGATACTCTGGTCCCGCATACATTAATTGTGGCCACACACAAAAATTGCAGTGATACGGACACCCTCTGGTGGTCTGGAGTTGCAATTCCAAACCGGGCATCCCACCGCTCCCATCATAATATGTAGTAGGCAGTCCATCCCTATCCGGCCATGGCAATTCATTTAAAGGCACCAATCTCTCTCTATTATTTTTTTTGATATTCCCCATTTCATTTCTGTATAGCAGATTGGGAACATCACCAAAATCACGCCCCTCATCTAAATTGATAGCCAATTTTAATAAGGGATGTTCATATTCGCCGTATATCGTAAAATCAACAAAGGGATTCTCCTCCATGAATTCCTTTTCTGCTATTGGTGCGTGTAAACCAGCCAAAACCACTTTTGTATCAGGTAGTATTTCCTTTATTCGTCTTACCACCTCTAAATCATTGTAGATACTAGGCGTTGCCACCTCGAGCATAATGAGATCCGGATTACACTCCTCTACATAACTATAAAAATAGTCATAGTATTCCCCTATGGCTATTGAATCTCTAACGTTCACAAGAAAACCATTCTTTTTTAAAAGCGCAGAGGCTGTAGCCAAAAAGAATGGAAATGGGCGATAAGATGATATCATAGACCCATGATAATCCTGTAAAAAAGGCCACCTTGAGCCAGCTCTACACCCCAAGTACATCTTGCCATTTCTCGTTAAATGCCATGGTGCATTCGCCAGCAATACTTTCATACCATAATGCCCTCCTTCTTCCATATATCATCATCCAAATCATATAAAGGTAAAATAAAACAATCCTTATTTCTTTCCTTAAGCATATTTCGCATGGATTCACCACTATATACTGCTGTAATAATAACTGCATATGGATGAACATGATTGCCATCAAGTATTTCTGCTGAGTTGATAATCGGAACCTTATAGCTCTGCTTGGACTTGTCATAGTTATCGCTATGTTTTAGGTCAATATATGGTTGATCTGAATTCTTATCCGCAAATGCAACAGAGCATTGAGTATCAGCTTCCCAAAGCGCCTTAAGCACCTGCTGTGTCAAATCTCCATACGCTCCCCAAATAATAACAAGCTTTTCGCTAGTGCATTTCTCCAGAAACTCTCTTACAGCGCGTGCTTCCCTGTTTTTATATTTTTCATCATCACTGATAATTCTTATATCATTAAGAATCCACTCTGAATAATTAACGCCTTCAAATCTTTTGTAATTCCCATCCAAGTAATCTGTTAGATACTTACCAGCGCTATTAATATCAAATAGATATCCGCTCAACGGGAAGAATCTACCATTTCGTTCAAATCCACTCAAATTATCCCTTGAGAAATCGTACCATACAGAATTAGGCGCAATACCCTTTTTAACCAACCATGCATTGTCATCAAGGCACCTCCTCTGTTCTTTGGATATATCATATCCAGAATTGTTACTTAGCGAAAAAAGGGAGTCACAAAGATATGTTTCTCCTGGCCTGATTTCTCCTCTTGCTAATGTCTTATTAAAATCAAGCTGTCTTGTATTAGAATCTAATATCTGAATATGAGTCACACCTGTTTCAGGTTTTTTCAAATACTCAAAGATGTCTTTATAATCAACATCCTTCTTTTTTTGCACAAAGCTTTTCACCACAACTCTGCAATCATCAGTTTTACAGCCAGATGTCACATCAATACTATTCTTATAAAAGCACTTGTCTGCATAATCTAGAATCTGTGCTATTCTGTCTTTCATGGTACAAGAGTTTCTACATATATTGTATGCGTTTAATGCCAGCTCTTCTCTTTCTTCCTCATGTTCCAGATAATAGCCAATCTTATCGCATAGCTCTTTGGCAGTTCTAAACTGAGGCATACTATTGCCAAAAATACTATATAAATCCGGATTCTTGTTCACCAATTCCAAACTACCACACCCAGCTATTTCAAAATGCTTAAGTTTTGTATGAAAAGTGGGCTTTTTATCTTGCGTGTACCCTAGCCCGATTACTATCTTTGCCTTATTTATAACGTGAACAATATCCTTGTCCGAGACAAAACCGCCCCACGCCTCTTTTAGCACTGGATGTTTATCCCACTTAGAGCCATAGATTTTAAAACTATAACCATTATCCTTGCAATATGAGTAAGCCTCGGTCAATATCTTTTGTCGTAGCTTCCCATCGTATATATACATTCCACAACGGTAAAAATTTGAACCCATAAAAATTACATCGGTGTCTTTTTCTTCGTTGGTTTTATAGAAGTATTTCGGATTATACCCCCATTGCACACGCATCAGCCCTCTTCCGTAACCGGCTTGTTTTCGGTAATCATATGCCCTTGCAGAATGGGTAACTATCAGATCACTTCGATAATCATACTTTAGATTATTCTTCATCCATTTATCAGGTTCATCATCAGAATAGAATGATATAACCGGCAATCGTTTCTTAGCTTCCTGAAAAAAAACATCTGAAAACATCTGGTGACAACCATCTGGATAGGCGAACAAGTAATCATACTTATCAGAATCCAATGCTTTCAATAAATACTCTGTCACCTGTGCCTTGGTCATAACACGATTTAAAACGCTAACGCATACGTAGGTAACATCATACATTTCTGACATTGGTTGAAGCCAGTTCTGGCGAACATATTCAATTGCAAGCATTCCAATCATAAATATCTTTTTCTGCTTCAATTATGCAAATACCTCCAGTTTGTATGATTCAAGTTCCCAAAAGGCAGCACCAGGCACCGCGGATGATAGGCTGATAACTCTCTCATAAGTGCATCACTTCCAAACAATGCCGTAATAGCTATAATATCTGCCTTAATCTGACCTTCTTCGAGATCTCTTGCCCCTCTTATGGGCATTTTGATCTCTCCTCTATCTCCCAGCGTCACCTCATTTCCAACCATTCCGTTATCAATAAAAGCAATGTTTTCTGATTTGCCTCTATGCGCTATCGCAGTGCAAATCCTAGAATACATATATCCGCCTACCCCATAGAACACAACATTTTTCCCATTATCCGCAGCATTAAGCAAATCAACAATCTTTAGTGAAAAATTATCCTTAATCTCTAAATCAGTCATTAGATCCACAGTCAGCAACTGCATATGTGAATTAATTACTTTGAGTTCTTCTCTGAATAAACCATTATTCGTTATAAGTTGTTGTAATACGGAAATAAGCTTGTCTTTGGCAATAACATAATTCATCAGTGGTTTCCAAACACCTTGATCTATAAAACCTAAATATGTGTCTTGAAGCAATCCGATGTTTAGGGTTTCCTCAGCAATATTTCTCGGATGTACAGTTTCTCCATCTGGCACAAGACCTCTCTCAGAATCAATTGTTTGATTAAAACTCCTAAAACGAATAAATGTATCTGTCTGAATCACATCATATTTTTCCTCAAGGAATGAGCTAATTAGACTTTCATTAAAATCAAATATCCTGGTATTCTGGTCCGCAATCAAGCAATACCCTTTGCTACTGTCCTTCACCTGGGATAAAGCAGCACTTATAAGGCTGTCAATTGATAAATCCTTGTTTATACGTATTACCTCAATATTTGATTTGGGTGCAGAATCTAACTGTTTTTTACATGGACAGATATTGTCAGCAATAGAAATTAATTTTTTGATCCGGTGTTGCATCGTGTGGCTTTTAATGCACTCATCATATACTTTTTGAGCCTTTTCCCGCGCTTCTTCCGGATGCTCAAGATGATGTTTTAACACCTCCATAAGTTCTTCGCTATTTCCAAAAAAGCCTATATTATCTCCAAATATTTCTCTTAATTCTGGATTTTCATTTGTTATCTGAAAGACATTACAACCTCCGACTTCAAACTGTCTGATCTTGGTCTGATATGTTTCGTATCCGCCTTCGCAAGACATGCCAAAGTTAAGGACAATACGACTTCGTCCAATCACATCTGAAATCTCATTGTCATCCACAAAGCCTTCCCAGCACTCTTTTAACAACGGATCCCTATCCCACTTATATCCGAACAATTTAAAAACATAATTGTTTTCTTTACAATAATTGTATATAAGTGCAATCTGATTTCGTCTGCTCTCCCCCTCTTCATAATATGTTCCGGCAGATGTCAATTTATTAGTCCCTATGAACAAAACGTCAATGTCTTTGATTGTATCGTTAACAGGGTGATAAATTCTCTCATTATACCCCCAAGGAAGATAAACAGAGTTTCTATCATTAAAGAACCTATGCTCTCGCCTTTGATGTCCCCTTTTAGAATGAGTAAATATAAGATCATACCTATGGTCATAAGGCTCGTTAATCTGATACCACGTTTCAGGTTCATCATCTGCATGAAATGTAAATACAAAAAACGACTTCCTTATATTTGAATAGAACTCGTCACTCAGTTTATTAGCCATTCCATCAGAATATACAAATATATACTTAATACTATTTCGGCGAATCACTTCGTAGATATATTCTTCTATTTCCTCTCTGCTGTGCTCTTTAAAAAGCCAAGGGACCGAGATATATACAACATCATAAAGCTCCCGTAATGGTTCAAGCCAGTTATTACGTATGTAATTTGCCCCAAACGCTCCCAGAAACAATAGTTTCATAGTTGTTTTCTCCTACTATTAGTATTAGTCATAGTCTTTCTTTACCTTTTCAATAGGTTCGACTATGCTGTTTAAGATGCTGTGGATTGGTTGTTTTCTCCT
>NZ_AUIZ01000031.1:0-19881 GCF_000423965.1 Butyrivibrio sp. VCB2001
TTATAGGATGGCTTTTGAAGCACATAGCTCCACGCATATGAGTTATGTAAAAGTGCATCTACCTCTTCATTTCTAAGCGCTTTAATGCAATCAGCCATGGAATTGTAAAGGTTTATCGTTATTCCAGGGTATAACTGCTTTACAGTTTCTGCTACTCCGCCCTGTGATTTTAGCATGCCTACTCTGATGGTATTTATGTCAGAAATAGAGTGCTTATCTGTAGTCACAAGGGTAAATGGGGTCTGGATGAGATTGTCCGATACGATGGTCGCTTGACCAGATGCACTTGAAACAGCACTTCCAAAGGGCATAACAAGATCGTACTCAGTACTATCAAGGGCTTCCTTAAGATTTGATTCACTTATAGCTTTGAATGTGACATTGAAACCAGCCTCTTTGGCAGCGGATTCCATAAGATCAACGCCGATTCCTGCAATCTCGCCGGTGGCTGTATCAAGATAGAACATAGGACATCTATCTACAGGCACACCAATTGTAAATACTGTAGCAGGAGAATCAGACGAAGCAAAAACAGGCGTCAAAAAGACGCCCAGACAGATTACCAGGAAAAGGAGGGCTATGCTGATAGTAGTATAGATCCTTTTTGATTTCATGATACACTCGCCTTATCGTTGTACTTTGCCTTAAATGTTCATATTTAATTCTATCATTATTATGTTAATATTCGATAAAATATGAATAACAAAACGATAAAAGCAATCCTTTATTTTAGCTTTGTTTTTTACCAAACAATGTTATAAGCCACAGCATAGCAAAGATCAACAAAAATCCCAATGCATCAAATACAGTAAACGACGTTCCAAGCACAGTAACGGAAATGATTGCTGCAGTTATTGGCTCTGCGAAGCTATACAAGATTGCCTTTTGTGGGCCTATCTGCTTCACACCACTGATATACAAAGTAAAAGCGCAGATATTTCCTATGACAACAACAAAAGCGATACCAAGTAAGCCCATAAATCCTGGCTTATAATCTATAGTCCATGTTCTGAATAACAGCGCAGTTGCGATGCCTCCCATAAGGAATGACCATCCCTGGGCCACAATGACCGGTATGTCATCTGAAAGCTTTGGTGCAAGAACGTTGTAGACCATAACACAAAACGCACTTCCGACTCCTGCAATAAGCGCCGGCGCTGAGACAGACATGTTATCTATACTTCCATGAGTAGTTAAAAGAAATACTCCAAGCATCGCCAGTATGATTGATATAACCTCAAAAGCCCCCGGCTTTCTTTTCATGGTTATGCAGGTATATCCCAGAATAAAAAGAGGTGCCAGATCCTGTAAAATCGTTCCTATAGCTGCATTTGACAGCTCAATCGTAAGGAAATACAGGAACTGACAGGCCGATACGCCCAGAACGCCATATACGACCATAAGAACCGCCCTGTTTCTGGTCTTCCAGGGATTAAGAGTTGTTTTACCATATTTTATAAAACAGTAAATCAGTATGAGTATTCCCGATACTCCAAGCCTTATCGGCACCAGCCATCTGCTGTCCATCCCCTGAACGTCAAATAAGTACTGCCCCACGGATCCGGACAACCCCCAGCAAGCTGCTCCGATTATTGTAAGAAGAATGCCTTTGATATTTATCTCTTTCATGTTTTCTGCGCTTTCTTCGCAGTTGCACTCTTTATACTAACTGGCGATGCCATCTTATCTTCTCCTGCGTCTTCTCTTGGTCTTTTTAGTAAAGTTATTACTCTTTTCAGCCTGTTCTACCATGAGTTCAAGCTTTTTCTTAGGATCAGTCTCTTTTTCTATAGCCTTCTGAAGCTCTCCCTTGCGGTACTCTGTAAGGGTTTCCGCCACCTTGCTGTAGTCTCTTTCAAAGAGAATATTGCTGATAGTACCGGACAGGGCCTCCATAGTAACAATATCCGGAACAAGAGCGCTGATCTTATCAATTACAAAAGACTTGCTCTTTTCCTTGTACTTTGCCATTCCATACTTTTCCTGAATAAGAGCAAGCTCAGGTCTCCAAAGGATCTTAAGCTTATTCTCAAGCTTCATGTTTGGGTTGGTTTCAGGCTTTCTTAGCATGTAAAAATCAGGTACTCCATCCACCTCTTCAACGGTGATTATGCCCCAATGCACCGGAACATGCTCTTTTATATGGATCCCATGGCTGGAACCAACTACAGCAATGTTGTAATCATAGTACTTGTCGTAGTCCTTTACCTGAGTCACCAACCTTGCATAGGTATCAGCATCGCTCTTTATCTCAATACCAACGAGGCTGTCTTCTGTAACCATCACAAGATCCGCTCTGGAGCGACCCATGGTCTTTTCTTCAATTATCCGGACTTTCCCATATGTATCCTCAAGGAAGTCAAAAAGCGGTTCCCGAATATCTTTATCTTTTAGCATTATTCTGCACTCTTCTGGGATGTTCAATACATATCATCAATGCCGATTAGCATGCACGTTCCCGCATTTTCCTTTACGTACTTTGTAAAACCACCAAGAGAAAAAATACATATCACTGGAGCTGACGCAGGTATGTATTTAATTTTGTCCATGAACCATTCAAACTCTTCTTTATCGAACGGGGAATTCTTAAACTTACACTCGCCAACCAACATAATGTTCTTGTCGTTCTTTCCAAGAAGATCGATCTCTATCTGCATCTGCTCCTTGTTCTCATCAAGAACTGATGCCTGATAATCAGTTATCTCTGTCAAAACCGGCAATCCATTAAGTCCGGCATTCAATATAAGATACTCTTTAGCCATCTTTTCAAATACTTTTCCCATGAAATCATGCAGATGTTCCTTAACATTGGAATGATAATATGTTTCTCCTCTGCCTGCATTTATGAGACTGGTTGCCCTGTTAACATATCTAAACCAAAATTCCAGCATGCTATCATTTAGTACATAGTACGGCTTCTTAGACATCCTTTTTTCCAGTATTTCTGCACCAACAAGGACCTTTAATGGATACGTTACATCATCAGAACCGATATAAGTGGCTATTTCTCCATTCTTTGTATGCCCTGTAGCCACCGCCGAAATAATCGAATTATAAAGAGCAGGGCTCTGTTTTTCGCTTGAAACAACCGTCTTAACCTGCTCTTCAGAGAAATAACCTCCTACAGAGTAGAACTGGTCTATAATGTTCTCTTCTAATGACAAACTCGTATCAAATTGTTCTAGATATTTCGCTACACCATTCGTTAGCCCATAGCATATAGCTTTGTCTTCATTCGAAAATCCCTCGAGGAAATCTGCTGTCTCCAGATAATTGAATGGTCTGAGCTTAAGCTCTAAATTGCTTCTGCCATGTAATGGAGCAGACTCTGCAAGTACCTCTTCTTTCATGAAACTGACAAGAGAACCACACAGAATAAAAAACAGATTCCCCGTGTTCCACCTTGTATCTATGGTCTTCTGCAGAACTGACTGAATATATGGACATTGCTTTGCCAGATATGGGTATTCATCTATAAAGAAAACTATTCTCTCCCTTTCAGCCTGTCTGCCGATGAAATCAAATAATTTCTCAAAACTGTTAAAGCTGATATCTCCAAGCATATCCGGTGCTAGCGCCGTAAGGACAGCCTCTGTCATCATTGACAGTAATTCAGACTCTTCTCGCTCGACTGCTGTGAAAGAGATGCTCTTACAGTCATGATCCTGAATAAACTTATTAACCAGTTTCGTTTTGCCTACTCTTCTTCGGCCGTACAAAACCGTCATTACAAAGCCCTTTTGTTTGAATTTTTTATCAAGTATCTTAAGCTCAGCAGATCGACCTCGGAATATATCCTTCATGTTTATCCTCCATCCACCTAAATGCAATTAACCGAAATCAATTTAGCCCAAATCCATTTCGGTTAATTAGAATTATATACAGTTTTTCCCAAAAAGGCAAGATGTCCTGCAGTTTAGTCATTTCTGTATTCATCTTTAATACTTAAAAATCTCTTTTCTTAGTTCCAGATATCTTTCAACCGATATTTCCTCGTCTCCAAAATGGCATACAGCAGCATCCGCAGTAAACTCTACGTAGTCCCAGTATTCAGCTGTAAGCGACGTAGATTCTACGATTGCGCCATTCCCATTGTACTGGTCCATCAAAAAGATCTCTCTGCCGCCATGAGAATTGTCCACGTGACAGATATATGTCTTTCCATCATATTCCGCGTAATACAGCTGCCCAGCAGTTCCTTCTCCCTCAGCGAGCTGATAAACTCCGCCGTCCCTTGCATCCAGGTATTTGCCGCCATAGGGTCCGTTTAGAATAAGCTCATTAACTCCGTCGTTATCAAGGTCTACTCTCTCGCCAACAGAATAACTGTCCCACTCCTCAGGGTCTTGTGGCAGATCAGGTATCCAGAAAGAAATATCAGTCCCGTCCTCGTAGACTGCATTGACAATAATTTCCCCGTTTATAGCCTGCTTAAACAGAGCATCTGCTTCTTCAGGTGTGGCAGATCCTGTTGAAGACTCAATGCCTGATACCTTGTCCGCTTTATCGTAGGAACTGCCATATGAGTAGTCACTCCACTCACTATATTCCCTGTTTTCACCGTCTCCCCGGTAAGCTCTTACCTTAATCCTGAAATCAAAGTCATCCTGCGCTCCGGTAACATAAGAGGTATCAGTGATAACAGATGTGCTATCCTCGGTCACTTCTCGATACTCATCTTCTTCACAAAACTTATTCTCTTCGAGGACTTCGTAGCCATCTGCACCATCAACAGGATTCCACTCAAATACAACGTTTATGGCATCTTCTCCCGGCTCCATCACTCCGTCCTTTACTACCGGCGCCTGAAGGCTCTCTTTTACTGAATCCTCCGCAGTGGCAGTCTCTATTGCTGTTTCTTTACCCGACACATCTGCAGGCTTGCTGCCACAACCTGCAGACAATACTGTAATAGCACCTATCAGCGCAATAATCTCAACTTTTTTCATACAATCTCCTCTCAAACCCTGTTATTCCAATATTTTAATGCTTCATCTATGCTAAGATAATAATACTGCGAGTGATTTCCAAAGCATTTAGATGTGCCACACTTCACACGATAAGTCTTCATTTCCCATAAGATACTGGGGTCTTCTTCTGTTCCTCTATTCTCCCTGGCTTCAGCTCCCTCTGGTAATTCATCCAGGCTGCTACAAAAGCCATATTTTGCATAACTCTGCGCCAGCCACGGTTTCTCACCGCAGAATGGGCATGGTTTTAAGCGATCATCCTCTATCCTGGTTACGTTCATTATGGTCTCCTCTCCGTTAAACATGTACCTAGACTGCAGCAATATCAGTCTTTATCAAGATCCATAAGAAACGAGCAGATGATTAACAACACACAAGATACGAGGATTGTCTTTTCCATGTATAGCTCTGATAGATTGCCGCCAAATCCGGCTCCTATTGCAAAAGTCACTATCACTGCAAAATAGTCTCCTGCTTTTCTGATATCCTTAACATCCTTGGTCTTAAGATACTTGGAAAAAGACACCACTCCGCTCCTTATGTTTCCGATGCACATGGTGCTGGCATACACATTTCCATGCACTTTCTTAAAGGACTGCACCTGCAGCGCGCAGGAAAAAGAGATGAGACAGTTACAGAGCATATTCAGGTTTTGCGGAAGAAATGCCGCAATCAACATTATCAACGCTTCTACAGCTACTATCCCCTGTCTCCAGTGTATCTTTTTCGCATTCCGATAATAAAAGCCTACGTTATCAGAGATAAATATACCTGCCATGAAGGAAAACAGCGGAAACAGGTACATCAGTCCTCTTTGCCACAGTCCCTGCATGAGATAAGTGCTCATAAGCACTACATTTCCGGTCTGAGCATTGGCAAATACATTATCCCTCACCATGTAGGTGTATGCGTCCTGAAAACCGCCGCTAAATGCCAGGATAAGATTCAGAAAAAGAGCTTCTGACATCTGCTCCTGCTTTGTAAAGATCTTTCTTATCCGTTTTCTTACTGTCACCTTACCATCGCCTCTCACTCTATTACCTTCATCCCTGTCGTAAAAGCAAAGGGATACATGAATATCCTCTCATTCCCAGAATCAAACTCCACGGTAAACTTCATAGGAATCTCATCGTCATCCCAAACAACATCAGTAATGGTGCCTTCTCCGTACCTGGGAGATGATATACGCTCACCTATAATAAGACTATCCGGGACATTATCCTTACTTGTAACCGCGGGCCTTTTCTTTAAAAGAGGAGTCGGCTTACGAAGTACATTCTCCTTCTTCCGTTTTACCTTCTCTTTCTTTATGGGCTTTTGCTCAGGATTTATCTCTGAGACAAATATGGAAGCCTCATCGCCGTACTTGAATATGCAGAGCTTATCCTTTGCCCTGGTAATTCCAACGTAAAAGATCCTTCGCTCCTCCTCATAATCACGCTTTTCCTTTGGGGAAGCCGACTTAAAGCCAATGATCTTACTTGGGAATACACCATTTATTACGTCCATCAGGTACACAGTGTCATACTCAAGGCCCTTGCTGGAATGTATGGTAGAAAGTATCAGCTTGCTTTTGTAATTGACCTCACCATCAGTAAGGATCTGGCGCAGTTCTTCAAGCCTTTCAAGAAATCCTTCTATCGTAGGCTCATTCTTAGATATCATCTTCAGGATAAAGAGCTTGTTGTCATCAATATTGTTATCCCGAAGGTAATCCCCATAGCCCATAAACCTGTCCATCCTGTTTATGGCTTTGTAGGTAGATTCTGAAGCCATATTTCTAAAATGCGTCCTAAGGGCCCTTACGTTGCCTAAAACATGTTTATTTATATCTACATACTCTGCAGCATCCAGAATCCCTATATGCCTATCATCCGCTATCCTGCACATGGCTTCAGCGTCAGGTTTACGAAGGAAGGTCTGGAACTTGAAGTATATCCTCATAAACAGCTCGGGATCTGAAGGGTTAAGGCAGAACTTCAGGATATTTACAGCATCTACCACTACTCTGTGTGTAAAGAAAGCCATGTCTGCATTCTTTATCCTGTAAGGAACATTTTCCCTAAGTAGCAGATCTACAAGCGGCAAAATGCTCTCATTATCCCTATAAAGTACTGCTGTCTGGGTCTTTACGTCTTTTGCCATCTCCAGCAGGTACTTATACTGAGATTCCCTGGTACTTAAGGATATAAAGCTGATGTCGCTCTCTGCCTCCCTTGTAGCGCACATATGCTTTTCATGACGGCTGAAATTCTTTTGAATGAATCTGTCTGCCGTTTCTACAATCTTGGCATTGGACCTGTAGTTCTTGTCCATGATAAGGACTTTGGCTCCACGATGCTCCTTCTCGAAATGAAGAAGCGCATCAGGATATGCTGCTCTGAATCCATATATACTCTGGTCCTCATCCCCTACCATAAACAGATTGCCCTTTTCACCTGACAAAAGAGCTATTATCATATGCTGAACCTTTGAGGTGTCCTGGGCTTCATCCACACAGATATAGCGATACTTATCCCTGTAGAACTCTAATAAATCTTTTGAACCTTTAAGCATCCTGTAGGCATAGATCATCTGATCATCATAGTCCATAAGACTTCTGGCCTTGAGCTCACGATTGTAGCTCTCGTAGATATCCAGAAGCTCTATTCCTTCATTTTCACCCAGCTCTTTAATCTCTTTAGGCTCGAGCATCATGTTCTTGCAGTAGGTGATAAGCGTCCGTACTGCCTTTATATCGCTCTCTGTGGGGTACTCCTTCATGATCTTCACAAAGATGTCAGTAAGGAGCTTACCGGAGATCTTTTCGTCAGTGATAAGCTCAAATGAAGTCTTGCCGATAAGTCTTCCATAGTGAGCTATGATCTTGGCACATATTCCATTTATGGTCCTGAACTCAAGCCTGTCAGAGATATCCTCTCCAAAAAGAGCTGTAAAACGTTCTGCCATATCCCTCGTAGCTGCCACTGTATAGGTAAGAGTTAGGATATTTGAAGGATCAATCCCCTTAACATAGAGCATGTATCCAAGTCGATTGACCAGAACCGTGGTCTTACCGCTCCCTGGAACAGCAAGAAGAAGCACCGGTCCTTCCGTGGCCCTGACAGCTTCCAGCTGCTGAGTATTTAGTTTGCTTCCATATTTGGCTATAAATTCCTGATCTGTCATTATGATTTCTTATTCGATACAAGGTTTAAATATCATTCCCTTTTTAGTCACCTTTAAAATACATTCCATGTACAAAAACACCTCAAAAACGCCTTTGATTTCAAGTTTTAACTTGTTATAGCGCGATTTAATATTTGGTTTAATGCCTTATTATAAAAGGGTTGTTACTGTAGCATTTATAGATATCATGTGTTATCCATGGCGTTTCTCTAATCGTTCTTCAGATAGAGCAGGTAAACGGTCATCTCTTCCTTTTTAGTCAACTTTTCCCCGGCCATCAACTGCTATATTATACCCTTTGTTTGGCTGTAAAAAAATAGCAGACCAGAATGATCTGATCTGCCTTCTTTCACACATTTATATCAACACTAGCCTCAATACTTTAGCTGGCTTCCTCGTTCAAATCCCTGCCACAAAAAGGGCAATAATTGATTTTGATTAAGTCTCCAGCTCCCTCACCATTCGAATTGCCGATGTCTACTCTTACCGCGCTGTTGTCACTATCAACTCTCATGTCAAGGAATAGTCCCCCTAGAATGCCTGCATCTATCTTCTTGTTATAGATGCATTCTTCAAGCTTTTCACTTCCAGGAACACAATAATTACACATTGCACACTCCTCCCTTCGACGCAAGCTATCTCGCATTATAGCAAATCGTTAATAAATTATCAACACGTTAAAATTAGTCCTTTTTATCAAAAAATAGACGTTCTAATAGGGTTTCTATTAGAACGTCTTATAGTCTTAAAAGTTCAGTGGTCTGCCGAATTTCCAGTCTGAATAGAACTTTATTACCTCATCAAGAGAATAGATTGAAACAAGCTGCTCTATAGTCAGTCCGTTCTCGACAATCATTGCCTCAAACTCCTGGAAGTCATCATTTTTCTGAATTCTTTCCCAGGCAGCCTTC
This sequence comes from Butyrivibrio sp. VCB2001, assembly GCF_000423965.1. Taxonomy (NCBI): domain Bacteria; kingdom Bacillati; phylum Bacillota; class Clostridia; order Lachnospirales; family Lachnospiraceae; genus Butyrivibrio; species Butyrivibrio sp. VCB2001. The sequence continues at coordinate 9,050 of NZ_AUIZ01000031.1, forward strand.
TGAATATCTCCTGTCCTCTTGCCTTCTTTATACGCTTCCTTAAATTTGACGAATCCTGCGCCTTTTTCTGCATCTCCATTAATTGTAAATGTTTGCGTGTAGCCTTCTTCGATAGCTCTAATAAGAAATCCCATGTAGTTATATACATGTGGCTGCTCATCAGCATAATCGATCGCAGCTATAACTTTCTTGCTGTCGAAATCAGCTTTTACAAGAAGCAGATCAATATCTTCCTTGGTCAACTCGTTATGACCTATAAATTCATCATATAGCGGCGCAAACTGTTCCAGATCGTAAGGGATTTCAAGCTGTCTGTTAAGCTGTTCCCTCTCTATAACCTTGGACTTGGAAATAACAGAAATTGAAGGCTTATTAGGATAGATATGGAAAAGAATCTCTGCTGTTTTCTTGCCATTCTTCAGGCCTTCATACTCAAACCTTATATCGCTCTTTTCTTTGAGTTCCTTCTGAGCAGGTCTAAGGACATTTCTCTGAACCTCGTACCAGGGATCATATTTCTTGCTGTCTTTGGGGAGTTTCGCATAAACAGCATCCCAATCAATATTCTGCCCTTGTCTGGCCATAACCTTAGCAACTATCGGATCATCACCATTTGCAAGGCCAATCATGAATCTGAACTCTGACAGATTGTACTGTACATCTACTCTTCCGTCATTAACATCGGGCTTACTCTTGTAAAGATCCTTCTTTAGTAGCTCATATATACGGAATGAAGAGTTCCTTTCAAAATCAGTCATTACTGACAATTCCAACGTTGTATAGTTCTTCTCCAGTCCTAAGATATGCTCTTTAAGCTCACTGTTAAAGATAATACTAAAGACTCCATCCTTATAGATAGCATTAGGAACTACAGAAAAAGCCTTGAAGTTTCCCTTTCCATCCTCAAGAAACATCGTATGTCCGGTTATTGTCTTCGCAAGATCCTTAAGATCTCTATATATATGTCTGTCATCACTTACTAGTTTTTTGAGTTCTCTCGGATACAGCCGGGCTACTAAAGGATGCTCTTTATCATTCTCATTCACTTCTATTCTGGTTAAAGCAATGGCCATAACCTGGTTTTCAAGAAGTGTCGCCTTATACTTGGCTGAAATCATGTCATTTGATTTTACCAAGCTCAAATTATAAAGCGGCTCATTTGCCTTACTCATCTAATTCCCCCACCAATTACTACGTTCATTAAACCATTTTCTACGTATTTACCCTTGATTTTAGAATAAACCAAGCTCTACGCCGATGTCAACAAAAAGCGTAGCGTTTGGTTTATATTTTACAACCATTTACTACGCTTTTAAAGAATAATCAGTAGTGATTGGATTGATTCTAACCACCAAACTCTACGTAGTTTGTATTCCGGCCTTCTATGCAAAAAACGTAGCTTTTGGTGTATCTTTCAATCCAAAAACTACGTTTATATATCCTTCTTTCTATTTATCTGGAGTATTTGCCACAAAAAACATGCACCATTTTTTACGCTTTTACTTCTAACGAAGATCATCTAAGCCCATCTACGTAATTTTTGGTGTATACATACTTCTGTCTAATAATGCTTCAATCGTGTACTATATCTGGCATCAACGTGATTTTTAATATATTGACCGATATAGTCGATATTCTATTATATTAATCCATTTTCTACGTAGATAGTTCTTATCTGGTTCTGAACACGTAAAAATTGGTACACTCATATTTCCTATACACCAATTTTTACGTAGATTTCTACATAACGCATAAATACTGGATATTCTTCAGTCTAGATTTTGCCCAAAAGTGTCCTGAAACACTGTTTTCGAGTCTAAAAACGTAATTTTTGGTGTGCTGATTATACATCCAATTTCTACGTAGATATTTCTCATTAAATATAAGCCCAAATATAGGCTCCTTATGATTCTTAACCGATTTGGTCAATGATTTATACACCAAAAATTACGTTAAAAACACCTATTTTGATCTAAATGCGTAGTTTTTGGTGTATATTCCGAGTTATCCACAACCAATTATTACGTACTTTCGGAATAAGCCTTTCTACTGCCCTTTCCAGGTCATCATTTGTATCCAGACTTTACGTATTTACCTACATTTACGTTATTTATGGGTACAAAAAGCGGTAAGATTGGTGTATGTTTTTTCTGACAATCACCATTCTTACCGCCAATATAATCCATTTTCTACGTTACATGTAACCAACAGCTACGCTCTATTAATCCATTTCTTACTTTCCAAATCGCTACAATTGGCTTAAATACTGGGCTTTCGCAGTCCCTAAACAAACAAATTAATTTTTCTCTGTTGTTGTTTATTAATATATATTTATATAAGCAATCTAAAAACGTAATTATTGGTTGTGGATAAATCCTTAATTAAACAGTACCTGCTTTAAAATGAATTCCAGATACTCAGAAGCATTTGACTGACTCTTTTTTGACATTTCTACAAGCTTTTCATAAGTTTCATCGCTAAGATAGAAACATCTTGTTCTCTTAGTGCGTTCTTTCTTCTCCAGATCCATTGTAAGCTTTAATCCCATTCCTGACAATGCTGGTGTTTCTACAGGATTAGCTTCCTGCTCAACTTTTGGTTCTGTCTTCTTTTCAGGAATCTTCTCTTCTACCTTTTCAGCTTTAGGTGATGGAGCTTTCTTCTCTGCTTCCTCTACAATTTCAGCTTTCTTTGGAGTCTCTTTTGCAGGCTGTTTCTTGATATTTACTGGTTTTGTGTTACCAAACATTCCAAGTGCATCGTTTTTCTGTGTGTGCTTAGCCATTGATTACCTCCAATACTTCTTTTGTGAAATTAACATAGTCTACAGCTGCGTTACTTGCTTTAAAGTTTTCAAAAAGTGATCTGTTTGCCACTATAAGGTTGCCGTCTTCATCAACGGAATCTCTGATTGCCTGGGCTTTCTTAACATCCTGGCTGATACGGATCTGTGTATCGAATGCTTTAAATCCTCTTGCTTCGCCCACTTCCGGAAGAGCTTCTTTTATTCCTACATCCAGACCATTTCTTGCGTCATATGAAGTCATCAGGACACCATAGATTTTGAGGTTTTCATTTAAAAGATCAATTACTTCGTTTATTGTCTCAATAAGAAGTCCAAGACCATCTATAGCATATTGCTCTGCTTTTATAGGAATAATGCAGCCATCAGCGGCTGTAAGAGCATTTATCATATAGATTCCAAGGTTTGGCGGTGTATCCATGATGATGAAATCGTAATCATCTTCCAGTTCTTTTAACTGGCTCTTAAGAATCCTCTCTCTGGCTTTTTGTGAATTAAAGTAGTTCTCTTCTGTTGCCAGAAGGCCATCTCCTGCGATTATGTCTCCTAAAGGAGTTGTCTGAATAGCTTCTTTTGCAGTACAGTCCTTCTTCAACAGATCTACTATGGTGTTCTCATCTTCTATTACAGCTCCATAGGTGCTGGTTGAGTTATGCTGTGGGTCAAGATCTATGAACAGTACCTTATAGTTGAAGTGTCTTAATGCATCTGCAAGGTTTACTGCTGTTGTGGTTTTACCTACTCCGCCCTTTTGATTTGCTACTGCTATCTTTATTGCCATTTAATCCTCCTGCACTAATAGATAATCTAATAGAATATCTATTGCAATATATAATTGGATGCCTAATGTAAAATACATTACAAATATATATTGTATTGTGTAATATAATAAATTCTCAAATCTAATATATAATAGAATAACACATTATAATATAAAATACAAATAGTAATTCAAATATAAAATGCAATACATATTGTAAATAGAAATATAAAATGTATAAGATAATATATTGTAGGATATAATATAAAATAGATTAGATAATATAATAGATATATTAATATACAGAAATATTAGATAATAAATTAGAATACATATTAGAACAACTAATATATTATAATATTAGACATGCTAATAGAAACTATAATAGGATTTTATTACAAATATCTAATAGAAGTCTATTAGATATCTATTAGCAAGTCTATTAGAGACATGTAATTTGAATAGAGGATAAATAATCTAAACAATTATTCTATTAGAAAATCTAATAGAGATACATTGGATTGACAGAAGAGAATAAACGCAATATATTAAAAATGCATTTTAAATTATATTTTATAAGTTTAAAGGTATAAAAACAGTATTAAAGCACACTTTCATATAATTTTAATTCATCTATTCCAGAATGAGAGGTGCGAATATGCAATTTGATGCGAAAGAAGACTTTAAACAGAATCTACATAAGGTCAAAAAGAATTGCCATTTTGACCGTAGGTACATAGTAGAGCTTAAGGCTGAAATATTCATAGCTGCAGCCATGAGTATCAAGAGAAGAACAATTCTTAAGGTGATTGATGAGATAGGGTTCGACGAACCTGTTAGATCAGTTCTGGTGAACTATGTAGGAGAAGTAGAAGAGTGTAAAGAAGATAACAGGTTGTTAGAGATGGTCCAGGGAAACTGAATGATAAGTATTGTGACGGAGGGAATATGAAGGCATTAAAGATAATACTTTTGATTCTGTATTTACCAATCTACATAATCATAAAATTCCTGGATATGGTCGGGGAATTCTGGATTTTATTCTTCGGTTATATAATTGGAGGAGCGATGGCCCTTATCACGATTCTAGGGTTTGTATTTTGGTTTGCTCAAGTAGGAACATTTAAGGTTGCACTGATATCCATGGGAATCTCATCGGTTATATTTGTCCTCTATAAACTACTTGTTATGCTATTTGTCTATTTGGTAGAAGTAAACGAAGACATAATACAATTTCTGACAAAAGATATTGCGCCAGTGTGAGCTGGCGCATCTTTTTATTTCTCTTCAGAATCTTTAGACTCTGTACCGTAAGTGAAGAGCGCAAAGTCCAGACATTGTCTTAAAAATTGTTTGCCCTCTTCTGAAAGAGTAGCCATCTTGGTTGTAAATTCATCTGATTCATAACCTATAAGCTGCGGAACAGTAACATTCAAAGCTTTCGCAAAGCCCTGTATCTTTGAGTAGGGAAGATCAACAGTACCTTGCTCTATGTGGGCAATCATGGTGTTGGCTGAATAGCCAACTTTCTGTGCCAGATCCGCCTGTCTGAGGCCCTGTTCACGTCTAAGTCTAGCAATATTCTCGTAAAGAACGTCCATAATAATATCTCCAAAATATGAATTAAAATTATATATAAGCAATGAGAATTATAGCACAAAAAAGAAACAAAAACGATTAAGTTTGTTTAATTTGCGCGATTTTAGAGAACTTTTAGAAAATTGAATATAAACATTATATATTGCGTTGAAACTTATACAGTATAACTTTTGTTAATATTTTTGTTGACAAATCAAAACAAAGGAAATATATTATTGACTCGGAAAGATGAATGTAAATTATATGATATAAGTTTGGTTGGTATATAATGCTAGATTATGAAAAGCTTCATGAAGCTATCAGGAATTCCGGTATCAAATTCGGAGAGATAGCAAATGCCTGTGGAATGAGCAGGCACAGCCTATACAAAAAAGTGAACGGAGAACGGGCATTTAAGTTTGCAGAGTATGAACTGCTATGCAGATGCCTTGGAGTAGAAATAGGGGAATTTGTAATAAACGAGTCGGATTTAACGTGAGAGTGGGGGTAAGAGATGAGCGTTGGAGATCAGATCTGGAGAAATGAACTAATCAACAAAATTGAGTCTGAAATAATGTATCGGCTTCTGGAAAAGAAAGAATCCATAGAAGAGATAAGAACAAGGATCAAATCGCTTAATCTGGCTAATGAACAAAGAAAGCATATTTTATCGTTCATAGAAGACCTGGAAAAGTGGAGGCGTGCTAGAAATGACAGAGGAAGATGCTAAAAGGGTTAGCGCTATAGGCGCAAAAACAACAATTCATGTCGCAGTTAAATTAGGTAAAAAGGGGCTTAAGATTGGCGGTAAAGCAGCAGCTTTTTTGATAGGGCAGGCCTATAACAAGTTTCACAACCGTACAAGAGTTTATGAGGGTCCAAAAGCGCTCAAGAAGTTTTTGAAGTTCGATAAAAATCACTCCGGACCTATAGGAAAGCTGGATGTAAATCAGACAGATTTCAAAGAGTTCTCACGTACCTGCAAAAAGAACGGTGTGGACTTTGCCATAGTTAAGGATTCAGTAGATCCGAACACAATGCATTTCTTTTTCTCTGGGAAAAATGCAGAGGTAATGAGCCATCTGTTTGAGGATTATGTGAAGGACAAATATCAGCAGGATGTGAAGAATGAGCTGCTTGGTAACCAGACAGAAAAGGAAACAGAGAGAAATGCTGAGCGTGAAGCAGAAAAGGATGTAACTGCAGGCGAAAAGAAGCCGGCAAAAGCAACAGAAGCTAAGACAAAAGAAGCCTTAGGTATAAAAGAGCGATTAAAGCTCTATGAAGAACATGCAAATACAGTAAACAAAGAAATCAACTCGCATATCGACATAGATGTTAAGGAGTTGGAGCCAATGGAGCGTACCAAGTAATGGACAAGAGCAAGTTATATAAACTGATCCCTTATGCAGCTGCATTCTACTTTATGGATAAGTTTGGCTACATCTATCGGGTTGCAGAAGGAAACAACGCTTCGGACAAGATAACAAATATTGACTACGGCAATTTGTTCGGCTGGCCAATATTGTCCTTTAACCTCTGGGATCTGTTATGGGGCCTCGTGGGATGTGCATTCTTGTTCCTATATATCTGGTACAAGGATTCGACCAGAAAGAAGATGAGACCAGGCGAAGAATATGGAAATGCAAGGATCGGAACAGCTGCAGATATAAAGCCATTCGTAAATCCAAAGTTTAGAGAGAACTGTATCCTTTCAAAAACAGAGTTCCTGACGATGGAAGAAAAGGTTAAGCCCTGGTATATGGGCAGAAATAAGAATGCTATATTCTACGGAGGCTCTGGTGCTGGTAAGACATTTAGTATGTTGCTACCCAATCTCTTACAGTTCCATTCAAGCTACGTGGTAGTTGATCCCAAAGGAACGCTGCTTGATAGCTGCGGGAGCCTCATTACAAAGATGGGATATAAGATAAAGGTCTTTAACACAATAGATTTTGATAAATCTATGGGTTATAACCCGTTCGCTTATATAAAAAAAGAGACTGATATCCAGAAAATGGTATCAACACTCATGGAAAATACTAAAGAGCCTGATGAAAAGGGACAGGACCCTTTCTGGCCCAAGGCAGAGAAACTTCTCTATAACGCAATCATAGGATATATCTGCGAAAGAGAAGTCACTGATGCCAGAAACATGATCACAATGTTGGACCTTATAGCCAAGATCAAGGTAACAGATCCGGTACCTGTCAAGAAAACAAGGATCAACGATAAGGGTGAGGAAGAAGAATATACCTCAATGGAAGCTGAAAAATGCGCTGTAGACATCCTGTTCGAGGAACATGAAGAGGAAAATGGTGAAACCTATTCCGTGAGGCAATATAAGAAGTTCCTTATAGGTGCTGGCAAGACCAAAAGGAGCATTCTGGCTTCTGTAGGAGCAAGATTATCACCCTTTGATATAGATACTGTTAGGGAAAAGATGGAATTTGATGAGCTTGAGCTGGATAAGATCGGTGATGAGAAGACCATTGTGTTTTTCATCATAGATGACTCAGATACCACATTTAACTTCCTTGTATCGATGGCGCTATCACAGATGTTTAATACGCTGAAAACTAAGGCGGATCTTAGTGGAGGACATCTCAAGTACCATGTCAGAGTCTTGTGGGATGAGACCTATAACACAGGGCAGGTCCCAAAGCTTGAGCATCTTATATCACAGCTTCGTTCAAGAGGAATTTCCATGTGGATGTTCTTCCAGGCAAAGAATCAGCTTATAGACCTTTATGGAGATAAAAAGGCGGAGAACATTGAAGCCTCTTGTGACGTTAAGGGATTCCTTGGAGGTAATGAGTTTACTTCCTGGAAAGACTGGTCAGATCTTTTGGGCCAGGAGACTATAGATGTTTTGGGGCAATCTGATACCTACGGCCAGACGCGAAGCAGCGGTAACAGCTATAGGAAGGCTGGGAAAAAGCTTATGAGTGTTGAAGATATAGGTAACATGCCGGGAAACAAGCTGCTCGTAAAGCTCAGGGGAGTACCGCCGTTTTATTCGGATAAATATGACACTTCCAAGCATCCGCTCTATAAATTCACAGCGGATGCTGATGATAAGAACAGCTTTAATCTCGAGGATTATCTTGAAAATTACAGAATGGGCTTTTTGTGCGAAGACACTGAGTATGAAACAACAGTCATAGACCTTTCTGATGAAAGTGAAAGTAAAGCAGGATAAATACAGCCACAGGCTTTATTTATAAAAAACACTGAAAAAGGAGGAGAATCATGGAGTTCTTTACAACAGGAGTAGGTTTGCTCCAGACAATCGTGACACTTTTGGGGGCAGCAACAATTATTGGAGGCCTGATCGAAGTAGGTAAGTCCCAGGCTGATAATAACCCGGCTGTAAGAGCAACTGGTATTGCCATGTTCATCGGTGGTGCAATCATCATCGCTGTAGGACAGGTCCTTGTACCAAAGCTTTCTGGAATGATCACATTAACTTAATAACATGCAAGGAAAGGGCTGAAATAAGCCCTTTTCTTAAAGGGAAAAAACAAAATGGAATGGCTAAGTAACTATTTTCAAGCGATGTTTTTAGAAATGCTTAAGGGGGCGGCCAATGACTTTTTTGAGGCGTTATCAGGACTGACAGGCGACGTCAGAGGTCTAATTGATGTCAATCCCGGGACATATGATGCTACGCTTTTCACAATGATACGAAGAATATCTGACACAGCTATAGTGCCAGTTGCGTGCCTCATTCTCTGTTATCTGATGACCATCAACTTTATCAAGATAATCGAGGATAAGAATACATATAAGGACATGACTTTCATGCCTGTGTTCAAATGGATCCTGTACACGACGATTGGAATCGTGCTTGTGACAAAAACCTATGACATTGTCCTTGCGATATTCGATGTTGTCGGCTGGATACTGGCAAAAGCAGGTGCGATCATAACTCTGACAGAATCAGATATCAATCTTCAGGACAAACTAAATGAACTGATTGATCTGGTAGACCCTACAGACATAGGAAAAGTTCTGGGTATGACTATACAGCTTATGATGTGCAAGGTTCTTGTCAGCATTGTTGCTGTGCTATGTAAAGTGGCTATGTATTTCAGGATAATCAGCATTCTTGTGTATTCCTCTGCTGCAGCGATACCTATGGCAACACTTATGGATCAGGGACAGAATCAGACTGGTCAGAACTATTTAAAAAATCTGGCATCACTGGGACTTCAAGGCTTCTTTACACTGATCATTATTGCGATATTTGAAGTGCTGATCTCAGAGCTGGCTACAAGGACTGATCTGACCATAAGCACCATGGCGTGGAGCACTCTTATGTACACATTGGCGCTCTGTATGGGACTCTTTTCAACAAAGAAGGTCGCAGACGTCACTCTTGGAGCCCATTAAGCGATTTAGGAGGAAAAAGATAGATGGCATATACAGAGAATCATTGTGACCTGAACAAGATCAAGGATAAGCCAATTTCCGGTTTTACTGTCAGGCAGGTTGTATGCTTCGCAATTGTCATTCTGATTGATGCACCAGTATACGTTTTATGCCTGAAAAGCGGAATGGACAATACGTTTGCATGCCTTATCATCTGCCTGATAAGTATTCCGATCTTTTTCGGCGGAACCTATGAGGATGTGCATGGGAGATACGTGGAGAAGCTTATCCGCGACAAGGTGCGTCTGGTGTTCCTAACACAGACAAACAGGCCTTTTTCAACGGATAACAGATATACGGCGATAAAGAAGCAGATTCTGCTTGAGGAAAAGTATAAGGGCTTTGTCAGAAAGGCAGCCGTGAAAAAAGCATTTAAAGCCAAAAAGAGAGAAGAAAAGACCTTAAGGCATAAAACTAAGGCTAATAACAAAATAAGGCTGTTTAGGGCAAATAAAGAACAAAAAGACAATAGTATAACAGCCTGAGGTGGATTCATGGGAAAACAGAAAGAAAATAAAAAACTGATCATAAAGGGTACAGATGGAAAAATCTCCAAAGAAGATGCCAAAAAGCTGGAGAAAGCCATAAGGAAAGCTCAGAAAGAAGGAAGGTTTCCTCTGACTGCGCAGGGCACCATTCCCTATAAGGCGATGTACCGTAATGGGATGTGCCAGCATGATGGATACAGTTTTTCCAAGACCATTGCCTTTGAAGATATCAATTATGAACTAAAAGACAATGAAGATAAAAAGACAGTATTTTCCAAGCTTTCTGACCTTTATAACTACTTTACCGAGGATACCCATGTTGAAATGACCTACATGAATACGAGGATAACCCCGGAAGAAATAAGAAAAGCACTATATATCCTTGGACAGGATGATGGCTATGATGAGCTCAGGGATGAATTGTCTGAGATCCTTTTAGACAAGACTAACTATTAAAGAAAGTCAATAAAAATGTTTTAAAACAGAAATGTTTTAAATATAGCGACGATGACTTATTCATCGTATTCAGCACCTTGAAAACTGCATGACAAATAGAGCATCGTTTTAGATGCTCTTGAAAGAAGATTTGTATGGAATTAGTTAAGCTGCTTTGTTGTATGACTGATGAGATTTCTCAAGCTGATATATCAGTCTCACGAGCTTCTTCGTTGCATGGGATACAGCAACATAGTAGTGCTTTCCTTCGGCTCGCTTTTTTGCAAGGTAAGCATTGAATGTCGAATCCCAATGGCAGACGTAAATAGTGGCG
>NZ_AUIZ01000032.1:0-5465 GCF_000423965.1 Butyrivibrio sp. VCB2001
GCCTGGTCAACTTCGTATTGAGATAACGGAAAGCGCATATGTCGAAAACTCCGATACCATCATCAAAACAACAACCAAACTTCGTGAAGCAGGCTTTGAAGTTGAAATGGACGACTTTGGAAGTGGTTACTCATCACTGAATATGTTAAAAGAAGTTATCCTTGATCGCATAAAGCTTGATCTTCGATTTATTACCGGTTCAGGCGACCAAAAGATGGGTCGGACAATACTTAGCTACATGGTCCAGATGATCCATGCTATTGGAACTTCTATTATCGCAGAAGGTGTTGAGACACTGGAACAGGCTGATTTCCTCGGAAGTCTTGGATGTGAGGAAATGCAGGGATATTATTTCTACAAGCCTATGCCGGTAGATGAGTTTGAAGCATTAACAGCATATCCCTCAAAGAAACAAAGTCAATAGAAACTAATGCCAGGCAAGGGAACACCTCTCATGCCTGGCATTATTGTTATTTCGTTAAATAATCTGATCAAGGGGTACACAGTGCTTGTCGTTTATGTCACACACTTTTTTGACTCTGTTTCTGTACTTCTCTTCCATGAGTGGCGCAGTGTTTAGCCATGTCTTTACAACCTCCATAGCCATAAGACCGCCAATTATCTTGGCTCCAAGGCACAGGATGTTTGAATCCGTATGCTGGCGAGCTAATGTGGCACATAAAGGATCCTGGCATACGGCGGCATAACAGCCATTTATCTTGTTTGCAATAAGGGCGCTTCCATAGCCCACGCCATCACAGAAAATGCCTCTCTCGCACTCCCCTTTAGCAACTGCAAGCGCTGCAGGATATACAAAGTCAGAGAGATCACAGCTCTTTTCATCATAGGTCCCGAAGTCCTCAACTTCATAGCCTTCTTTTATGAGATAAGCCTTGATTTCGTTCTTCATTGCGGTGCCAGCGTGATCGTTTGCCATAGCAATCTTCATGGGTTAGCCCTCCTAAGCTTTTCTTTGATTATATCATGGGCTAAGCCTGGTATGTAGCTTGGCAGACTTCCAGGTATTAGATTCATGTTTTTAAAGTTGGTTTTAGGTTGAAGCTGTATTATATGGCTATAAGGATATACAGATCCTTACCCCACACATACTTTCATAACACTTTTGGGCTGCCTTCGTGGTAGCCCCACCTCTCAAAATTAGTCAGGAGAGCCAGGCTCTTATCATAAAAGAGAAATAAGACATCAGTTTTCGCTGATGCGGATATGTAAAAGCATATCGATGAAGCATAGAATAATACAAACAGAGCATTGTAAGGAAAATCAATGCCGATGATAAAAGAGGTTAAAGATATGGACAAGATCAGACAATTTGGTAATCAGATGCAGTACAGGATGGCACAGTTCATGTATGGCCGCAACGGGTTTGATACACTGGCGCGGACATGCAATGGAATAGCGATCTTTCTGTTGGTAATAAACCTGTTTGCTCAGAGCAGGATAGTATATCTCTTGTGGCTTGTATTCTTTTCTTATGCATGCTTTAGGGTATATTCAAGAAACATATCTAAAAGATATGCTGAGAATCAGAAGTTCCTTAATATGACTGAGGTTCCAAGAAGATATGTTAAGCTATTTAAACTTCAGTGGCATGACAGAAAAGTGAGCAGATATTACATCTGCAAGAACTGCCATCAGCAGATAAGAGTACCAAAAGGAAAGGGCAGGATTGAGATCAGATGCCCTAAGTGCAGCGAACGTTTCATTAAAAAGACCTGATCGGTCTGGAGGATAATGTTATGATGATGGATCCCTACAAGGTTCTTGGAGTAGCCCCGGGGGCTTCAGAAGAAGAGATCAAAAAAGCACACAGAACGCTTGCGAAAAAGTATCATCCGGACTTGAATCCCGGAAATGCAGCAGCTGCTGAAAAGATGAATGAGATAAATGCAGCTTACGATATTCTTACAAAACCGGGTGCTGAGAGATACAGACAGGCACAGACATATACGCAGGAGCGTACCTATGCCGAGAAAGAGGAGACTCCTTTCGAAGAGTACGGAACATACTGGCAGTGGGGTACTCAGGATCTTGGCAGAGGCTATAACAGACCGGAAGAGAGCTGGAATACCTGGAACAACTGGACCGGTTGGAACAGGACTCCGGTATATGGCACCTCCATTCTTGGAAAGATCTTCAGATGGTTTATCATCCTGCAGCTACTGTCAATGTTCTTCAGGATGTTCATGTTCTTTTAACGATAATGAAATGAAGTCAGCTGATATGCATTCTTTTATGTGTATCAGCTTTCTTTTGCGAAAAAAGAAAAATAAGGATAGGCTTTTCTGCTAACCGGATATGTATTACCAATATGGGCAGACATATAATCATCTCATAAGAACAAAACAACCAGATTCATTTATAAGAGGTGTGGGTTATGACTGAAAAGAGATTATATAAAAGTGCAGATAAAAAGATATCAGGTGTATGTGGTGGAATTGCTGAGTACTTCGGCATAGATCCTGCAATCGTAAGGATCATCTGGGCATGCACATTCCTGTTTACAGGCGCTGGGTTAATTGCATACATTGTTGCAGCAATAGTGATGAATGAAAATCCTGGATATGAGGAAGATCACAGCGAAGACAGGTACACATATTCTTATGACTCAGAAACTATCAAAGGCTTCAAGCCGGAAGTATAGTTCTGTTCATATATCAGGCCCTCTGGTCAGATGACCAGGGGGTTTTTTATGTTTTTAGGTAATTTATAGGTTTGTACGGTATTGTGAACTTGTCAGGGGACATGGGTCCGCCTGATCACACACATTCATAACACATGGGTCGCCCTTGATTGGGCGGCCACCTCCAGACTTTACGCCTCACTTATGTGGGGCTTTTTTCATGAAATGGCGGTGCTATATTGCGAAAGCACCGGAGCTTTTGCTTAGTGGCACCACTTTTTAAGGGCATGGAAGGCGCGGAAGGGGAGAAGTAGAGCGCGCCTTTGAATTAAATGGGGAACCCCTCGCCCCCAGACCCGTTCCCCAAGCCCTTCCCGGCAAATTCGTATGGTGAAGGCGGGATGTTAGCGGCTTTTCTCTACTGTGCGGCAATATGCACGTATTCAATGGATGGCGCAAGGTGGGATAATAATGTGCGCCTTTTATCCTATAAGGGAACCCCAGACACCCTCTCCCGTTCCCTTAGACCTTCCCAATTATTCTTCGTCCCAGTCGTATTTAAATTCGTAGCCGTCCTCTGGCTCGCCTATCTCATAGCCGAGTTCATCGGATAGCTTCTCTTTTAATTCCGCGAACCAGTCGTCCCATATTTCCTCTGGTACATCTCCATAGAACTGGATCCCTGAAGGCTCTACTGAGGCTTCTATGTTTATTCCTTCTCCTGTCCAGAGTGGAGTATCTGAAGTCTCGTCATAGTATTCCATGCTTCTATAGACCTCATCTATCTTTTCCCATACCCAGTCTGGTGCTGTATAGTGGATGTTCAGGTTTGCATTTGCTATCATGGGGCCTCCTTACAATGGGTTTTTGTCATATTCTTATAATGCGTTTTTTATTCCTTCTCTTTTTACTCTAGCATACTATTTGACTTTCTCTATGTTCTTTCTTTTCTTGTGGTTCTATTATTTTCTCTAATATGCTTTCTTATAGATATTCTAATACATTCTTTTGCGGGGCTTTTTGCGTGGGTTTTTGCATTGGATTTGCTTACAAGAGATCTTTTTTCTGGATCATTTGTGTACCATTCCGAGCAGCTTCGCAGGTCTGCCCGGGCTCCCAGACCAATATGCCCCTGACTTCCACCAAGGAAGTCTGAATACGTGGCATACAAGGAATTATTATAGTCCCCTTCTCCAACGGGTTCCCGGGGGAACCCCCTCTTTTTTCGTGCGTATTTTCCTGGTGCTTTCCTGCCTTTCATGTATAAATGCACTTTCCCAGTCCACCGCCTATCGGTTTGCTGATGTGCATCGTAACAGTGTCAGTCCCACCAGCAAGGGCTGCCCTACGGCGTCTCGTTTACTTGTCCCTTGCAGGTGGTCCTGCCACCGTTCCTGAAGATGCACGCAAACCCGATAGATAGGCGATGAACTCAGAAAGCACATTTATTAACACATGAAAGGATGGAAAAAAGCACATGGAAAATATCGCACGAAAAAAGGATCGCTCCCCTCCAGAAAAGCTCAGAATCTTGAAAGCACATTTCAAGGGCTTTGAAAGCCTGAAAACAGAAAACCAAAATCAAAACATATATAAGGAGAAAATGACAATGATTACAAAGAACATGATTATCGAGGGACTTGAAAACAGAGGTTACATCGTGGATGCACACACTTGCATCAAGAATGGAATTGAGAAAGAGGGTCTTTGCATCAAGAAGAATGCAGATGATACAATCGCACCCACTGTTTACGCTGATGAACTTATCGAGAGAGCAGAACTTAGCGGAATGGGAGTTGAGCAGGTCATTGACAGTGTTGTTGCCATGATTTCAAGGGAGTTTACTTTTGACGTTGAGAAGATTAACGACGTGGAGTATTTCAAGACCAATGCACGCATCGGAGTGCAGAGAGAGGGCAGCGAGGACCTTGTAAAGAGACCCACACAGTTTGAGGGCATCGAGGAATACATCTACATTGCTGATGAACACGAGGGAGAGAGCTTTTCAATCAAGGTAAGACCGCAGATGCTCGATATGTGGAGGATTGACGAAGAGACCGCTTTTGTAAGGGCAGAGGAGAACACCCACAAGGACACAAAGATAACACCACTTGGCGATGTGATAAGGAACATGATGGGCGATGATTTTGCTGATGAATTTGGAGAGGAAGCAAACAGTGTTGCGCCGATGTATGTTATCAGCAACAAGAGCCAGGTCAAGGGAGCAAGTGCGATGCTCGATACAAAGGCAATCAAGGAACTTGCGGACAGAATAGGGGTTCACGAGTTTGTACTTCTTCCGAGCAGTATCCACGAGTGCATCTTGGTTCCCAAGTTTGAGGATATGAGCCTTGATGTATTCAATAACATGGTAACAGAAGTCAACGAAACGACTGTTGACCCCATGGACAAACTCGTTGACAGAGCATATCTTCTGACCGCATAAGGCTAAAAAGACATAAAGCAGGGAGAGGGGAAACCCCAATGTCATTAAGTTAAGGGTCGCGAATCAATCAAAGATATAATAAAGAGAGACTGATAGCATTATTTCAGTCTCTCTTTTGCTTTTTATGGTATGCCTAATAGGCAGACGCTAATCTGCCTAATCATAATTATGAATTCAAGCACAGTTATGCTACTCTATATAAGAAGCCACGGAAAACTCTTGGCGCGAAATTTCGCTCCCAGTTCCTATCTGGCCGAATTGGCAAGAGGTTCTTCGAAATAACGGCTTCCAAAACTTGTAGCGTTGTTTTTCTGCGGTAATATAGTCTGCACATATGGACTGCTACTGTAAAGTTTGCTTTATAAGTATGCTTCCTTT
>NZ_AUIZ01000033.1:0-5073 GCF_000423965.1 Butyrivibrio sp. VCB2001
AATAGTCAATCTTATCACTTTCAAAATAAGATTTCCATGCGTTCCCAGCCTCAAAAAATGAAGTGTTATTATGAACTCCGACCATTAGACGTTCCTCAAATTCCTTATAAACAATCTTCTTTAATTCTGCCATAATTCTTTTCCCTCCTATATATCTCATATCAAGATAATTCATTGGGTAATATTCATTGAGCTTTGCATTTTTTTGTTTTGCTTGAGAAGGTGTGATTCCGTGGTATTCCTTGAATGCTCTTGAAAAAGCAGAATGTGAATGAAAACCATACTTAAACGCTATATCAATAACAGAATCGTTACCTTTCTTTAAATCAAGTCCTGCTTGTCCTAAAAAACGGACTCACTCGTCGAACACAATTTCCGCAATATCGCTAAGCTGACACTTGAACTCCTTACAGATTTTTTCCAATACTTCCATCTGCACATTTTCGCCTTTTTCAAGTTTTGCAATTGTGCCGTAACTAAGGCCGGTCTTTTCCTTGAGATCCTTCCTCTTCATGTCGTGGTCAATCATTAGCTTAAACATTTTCTTGTATGAAACTGCCATGCATCGCTCCTATCCGCATAAATCCTAACGAAATCAATAACAACAGTTGGTATCATTATAACATAGTGGTACATCGTTTAAAATAAAAATTCACACGTTTTTGTTAATTTCTGACAATTTCTTTTAGTGACAAATTGACCTTTAGCAACTAAGTTTTTTCATTTTCGCAAGCAGGGCGCCGAGGGTCCTCGGCGCGTTTTTGCTTGTTGGTGGTCATTCCCCCAATCCCCCTGAACCTCGTTATCACTCGGAGCTACTCATCAACAAAGTTGACGCTGGAAGAATATTTCCATAAACGCAAAAAGAGGGGCAGCCTCACTCTAGTATAGAGTGAAAAAGGAAAACGAAGAAGCATAAGGTATTCAGATGTATAACAGCATGGTATACCAACAATGATTTGAATTTATAATACGGGACTGGGAAATGGTACCGATATCAGTGCCTTTCCCCGGTTAATAAAGTGGGGAATTTTCTCCGACATTTTTGGGACTTTTTTATTGACAATCACATTAAGACACAACAAATAAGCCAGAGCAATATCTGGCAATCAAAAAGCTGTACCGTCAGAGGGTGAGGTGAACTCGCATTAGCGATAAGCCAGGCCCTTACTGCCACGATACAGCCTTTTTCATTATATAGCCGTAAGGTGGTTTAAAGCATAAGATTTTTAAGAGTATATAGATTTAGAACAGCTCGTTCATCAGGAACACATAGCTGAGTTCAGTATACCTCCTCCAGGCAAGCGGTTCCCTCAGCTCAACAAGCTTTTCTTCTGTAAGAGTTCTTATAAACTCAAGAGCACTCTTGGCCTTTTCAAGGACAGACTGCATCTTTACGATCTGGTTAGAAGCTGTTGTTTCTTTGTCCTTCCACTTATCTATAACAGCCTTAAGGATGCGTTGATCTCTTATTATCACCTTTTCAGGATCCACAAGCCGTTTTTCTTCACGTTTTTTTCTGGATGTCTCCCTGCGTGCTGCAGCCTCTTCATCAGCATATCTGCGTCTTACTTTCTTAAGATCTCCGCCCGTCATCATGACTGATGCAGGAACCCCGAAGTAGTTATCAAGAGGATATACTCCTGTTGTGGCATACTGGTAGAATTCCTCAGGTGTAAGACCAGCCAGATCATACTGGTAATGCTCTGAATTGTAGGCTTTGAGATACCCATCGACAAGCTGCCTGGCCGAAGAATAATCCCTACACATAGCAACCTTGTCAAGTATAGCTGTCTTAAGTCTGCCAAAGAAACTCTCCATCGGAGCATTATCCTGCGAGTTTCCTCTGGCGGATACTGACTGTATAAATCCATTTTCATGAAGCATCTCTGTGAAGGAGGTGGCGAGATACTGGCTTCCCTGGTCGTGATGCACATATACTTCATCAGCATTCATGACTTCTTCAAGCTCATCACCATGGCTCTGCATCATCACCCTGTAGGCCTCTTCAACAAGCCTCAGCGACATATGTTTCCTTATACTCCATCCGAGGTTCTCTCTGGTATAAGCATCCCTGAATACACACAGATAAAAAGGTGTCCTGTATTCGCCATAGTACAAATAGGTTATGTCAGAAAGGATGACCCTCCTGGGTCCAATGAAGAAGTTCTGGTTCACTGTATTGGCAGGTGCGGCGCACACATGATTATGAGAGGCCTGATGCTTATAGGCATCCTTGTGGGGCATCTGAGCCTGTATGTTCATTTCTGCCATAAGAGCGGCTATCTTCTTGGTATTTACAGTCTTACCAAACCTCCTGAAAAGTTCCACTCTGAACGTTCTTTTTCCCGGAACCACACCATTTCTTGCGATGATAATTCTTCGCATGAGTTCCTTGATTGCATTCCTTTCAGACTTTTTCTCAGCCTGTTTTCCAAAGATATCTTCCTTTCGTCCTTTCCAGGCATAATAACCAGAATCCGATACTCCAAACATCCGCAGGCACTGGGATGTGTTATATCCACCATTGCTCGCTTTCTGTTTGTTTATGAACGAGTCAACCATAACAAACCTGTCTGCACGGATTTCCTTTTCCTCTATCAGGTAAAGTACTCCTCCAATTCGGATTGGATTTTTTTTTGAGCCAAAAGCATTTCTTCAAGATAATGATTACGTGCTATAAGATATGCACGTTCTTCCTCAGGCGTCAGATTTCCCATCTGTTCACGCGGCACTGATCCATCATAATTAGTCTCATCTATGGTAAAAAGCTTGTTATCCCTTGCCTTCTGCATGACACGTTTGCCTGCAGCATTGGCGCGGTCTTCTCCAAGGATATTTGTGTCAAATCCAAGAGCGTTGTATGCCTGTACATAAGTCATCCCCTCATCGTGGATCTTCATGTACATCGCAATGTCAAAGTCCTTGGAATAGAAGAGCCTGTCCTCCTTAAAACCGGTAACAAACTCATTATCAAGGAATGGGATTATCTTATCATCAGGTCTGTCAGTCCCGTCCTCATATTTATACTTCTTCGAATGATCCACCAGCTTCATTGTTCGGTCCCCCAATACTATTTTCTGTAAACTCCTTGTAACTTTTTGCTGCCTTGTGAGCATTTTCGGCAGACTTTGCCTTCATGTCAACAAAACGATTTTCCTCACTTGCTAGATATTCAGAAAACTCTGCCTCGCTCATTCCTTCAAGATATTTTTCGTACTCTGTGGGTGTCATCTTTCCCCTGTCCCACATACCCCTTTCATTATTATAGTAAAAGCTGTATCTATCAATACATTCCTGCAATTCTTTCATCGTTCTGCATTCTTCATAGTGGCACTCATCCTTAAAGTGTCCAAAGAATGATTCCTGCACAGCATTATCCCAACAGTTTCCTCGCCTCGACATGGATTGCGTAAGATTCCTTTCAACTACCGCAGCCTGAAAATCATCAGTCATATAGAGTATACCCTGATCAGAATGCAGGATTGCTCCGCTTTTGGCAGGATAATTATCCATTGCTTCAAGTGTATCAAGCGCAAGCTGAAGATCGTTGTTCTCACTCACTATAAAGCATATGAGACGTCCTGTAACGGGATCAACTGATGCAGATCCATAAGCCCGCTGCTTATCGCCATAATCAAGGTATGTTACATCTGTAAGCCTCACTTCATTAGGTCGGTGCAGTCTAAATCTTCGCATTAATAGATTAGCCTTTCTGTTTCTCTCCATGAGTTCTTTCATGGCTTTCCTGTTTCTGCTAGGATGTCTTATAGTTGTTCTTATGCCGTATTTATTCATTATCCTACGAATACGGTACATGCTGAATTCCTGGCCAACAACCTTTGGCATCAGCATATACACTTGCCTTATTCCTTTTTCAAAGCCCTTGTAATCAAGCACCTGCCGAATAACAGTCAAATCTTCTTCATCATTGCGGTTCTTGTTTACTCTGCCCATTCCGTAAGTTTCATCATGCAGTAGTGCATAATAGCGACTTTTTGGAAGTTCCATCAGTTCAAGTATCTTTTTCCGGGAATAGTATCCCCATGGATCACGTGGAAGATCATCTATCCATCTGCATACCTTGCGCTGAGCATCAATTCTTCCAGTTTTGAATATCTGTCCCAATTCACAAAAGCCCTGTCTTACTGCCTGAAACATGGCCACTGCGCGTCTGTTCTGCATTAAGATAACTTCCTCATAACAAGGAAAATCCGTTTCTTTCACAGGCTTCCATGTAGCCATGTATGAATTAATCCTCATTTTACTCCATGTGTTAACTAATGCTTCATCAATGCCATATATTTCAAACACCTTTGAGAGGGGGATTGGTATCATATATGTCTCATTATAAAAAGACTCCGTCATATAGAGGTTCCCGCGCACTATGGACTTTACGTAAGGGTGAGACAGAAGGCTTGTCGACGTAACCTGAATATATCTTTCTTCTTCTGATTTTCCTTCAGATGCAGCATAATCAGCAGCCATTTCCGCTTTGAATTCCAGTTCCAGCCTATGAATTCTGTTATAGCCCACATCAAGAGGATCAAGCCCGGCAATGGTCATCATATTTTCCACTGATGTATCAGGATAGGCCTTCTTTAATTCCTGACGAAATCCAGGATCCATAGTAATTCCAAAGCCTTTCTGTTTACGATAGAACTTACCGGACAGTATCAGCGGATTAGTTTCCTTAAATCCAGGTTCCCTTTCAGGATGTGTTTTGTTCCTGGGAAGCGGGTATCCACCTGACATGAAAGAAACTGCGATGTCCTTAATTGTAAACATCAGAAGATCCTTATCTAAAATATCAACTTTCTCCAATTCAGCCTTTATTGTATCCTGCGAAGGACACGACTTCCATTTCTCAAACAATTTAATTCGAAAAGGAAGAGTAAACGTCACCGATTTATCAGTAACAGATTCAACAACCGGGTTGTTTTTTAATTTTTCAACATGCATTCTTCGCGGCCAACTATTCCACTCCATAGCTATACCTCCAGACAATAAAAATACCCAAACAATGGGTATTTCAACTGTCATGTTGAAGTCCATCATCTGGGTATCAGTTTA
>NZ_AUIZ01000034.1:0-4605 GCF_000423965.1 Butyrivibrio sp. VCB2001
GGTACAAAATTTTTTATTATAATCCTCCTTAGCTCAGTCGGTAGAGCATTCGGCTGTTAACCGAAGTGTCGTTGGTTCGAGTCCGACAGGGGGAGTTAAAGCGGCAGCAAGATCGCAAAGCATTGGGCTCCGTGGTCAAGCGGTCAAGACATCGCCCTTTCACGGCGGTAACACGAGTTCGATTCTCGTCGGAGTCATTTATCAGGAGCTTTAGCTCAGTTGGTTAGAGCAACCGGCTCATAACCGGTCGGTCCCGGGTTCAAGTCCCTGAAGCTCCACTATGGTTTTTTAATAGTATATTGAAGAACCGCGTAATACCCAGTATTCATTAAAAAGGGGTCTTAGCTCAGCTGGGAGAGCATCTGCCTTACAAGCAGAGGGTCACAGGTTCGAGCCCTGTAGGCCCCACTAACGCGATATGTAATATTTGCATATCGCGTATTTTTTACCACAACATAATATGGTAAATGCCGGCGTGGCGGAACTGGCAGACGCCCGGGACTTAAAATCCCGTGGGTAGTAATACCCGTACCGGTTCGATCCCGGTCGCCGGCAGTAATGTGTATGGCTGTAAACTTAGATTTTATCTGAGTTTGCAGCCTCTTTCTTTATTTTATACATTTGGTACAAATCAGTACAATTTTGGTACAAGTCAGAAGATATCAGCATTTGAATGACTTGAATTGCATACAATGATATACATAAAACGTGTATATTTATTTAGCAGATGCTTAATGCATTCATGAGCTGATCTTCAATATTCTTAGGCTCTTCCACTGTTTCATTGATATAATGCTCCGTCATAGTCCTATTTGAGTGTCCCAGAGTTTTCTGCAAATATGCAGTTTCTACACCGGCAGCCTTCAATGTTGATGCAACAGTGAAGCGTAATTTGTGACTGGACTTGTAAGGAACACCTGCATCATTACAGTATTTCCTAAGACGTTCATTAAAGGTATCATTGTTGATGGTTCTACCATGGCACATAAAGAGATATTCCCCATCAGGGTTAATCTCGTGAGCTTTCTTAATGATTTCTACAGCCTCAGGGACAAGATAGATATCTCTTACAGAGTAGTGAGCATTACCTTTGGGAAGTTTTTCATTAATATGCCTGGGAGTCTTCTTTACCTTTAGATGTGTCATATCAACAGAAAATAATGATTCTTCTACAAGCTGATGTTTGATAGTCAGGATATTTCCGTTTACATCTTCATACCTGATTGCCCTAAGTTCACCAACTCTGAAAGTAGAATATAAGGCAAGCTGAATGGCTAGTGAATAACCATCAGGCTCGACTGTTTTTAGATGATTTAGAAGCTTTTCACGCTCATCTAAGTGCAGAGCCTTATTATAGTGATTGGGTTCCTTAAACTTAAGTTCAGATGTTCCTATAGATGGAATGAAGTTGAATGGGATATACTCATTTTCAGCTGCATAGATAAAAACTCCATTTAAGGCTGATTTACGATTCACAAAGGCCTTTCTGGTTATAAGTCCCTGACCGGTCCAACGCTCGTACATATACTTGATGTCCTTTTTCTTAATCTCTGCTATCTGCATATCAAAGATTGGCTCGTTCTTGAAGACATTTCTTAGCATAGACAGATCTTCCTGGATGGTTTTATTGGACTTTACACCATGGCTGATACGCATATCAACCCACTCTAGATATACTTCTTCGAAAGTATGAGAGAAGAAGTAGTCATAAAGTTTTTCTACAAGTTCTTCACGACTGTTAGCAACAAAAGTTGGATTGTTGCTTTTCCATCTGCCATCTGACAGTTTATAAAACAATTCCTCCTTTGCTCTGGGATGTGCTGTTCTGTAGATTTTTTCTACAAGTATCGTTTTCTTTTTTGAGATCATTTTACCTAATTCGCCGACCTCGCCTGAATCGAGACTATCAGATTTAGCAAGATTTTTCAATTGAGTGATTTTTCTTGATTCTTCTTTTTCAATGTCAGTGATATTACATGTGAGTTTTCTGGTGCTTATTTTTTTCATAGTTCCTCCAAATGAAAAAGGCACCTGATACGGAAATGTTCCGCACCAAGTGCCTTGTGAATGATTCTGTTTAGTTGTGATACCTGTTTGCAGGCAATAAAAAAGAGCAGTTGAACTGCTCGATAAGGTAAGCAAAGTAAACTGTAAACATCGCGTTTAAAATGAATTATTTTCTATAGCTCAAAATCTACTTTAAATATTTTGTGTTTATCCGTTTACACTGTTTACAATCTATTAGGTTTTAGTAAGAAATGGGATTTCTGACTCCATTCCTGTAGGAATATCCCGGAATACTGGTTCATTAACACGCTTCCAGGCTCTCTGAGTGCCATACTCTTTGAATCTATGGGAAGATATCTTTTTGTAATCTGTCATTTTATGATCCATGATTTCTGATATGACATTGCACTCCCAGGCACTTGGATTTTCGTACCCAATATGCCCAAGAGCTTCTTTGAAGAGCATCTTCGTACATACATAGTCAGGAGAATGGTCATCCAGAAAGTTTCTTATAGAAGTTTCAATTGGATCCTCGGGAGAGTGTTTGTCTTGTACTGCAAGGAGTTCATCTTGTAAATCGTCGGGAAGTACGAGAGAATAATCACCTGCAAGGTAAATCTCCATTACTTCCGCCCAAAGTTGTTCGATATATGCTCGTGATGCCTTTTCATCATCAAGAATGTGACAGTCAGCATCTTCAGGATGGACCTCTACGGGAAGAAATCTTCTGTTACCGGATTTGTCCATTGGAAGAAATTGGATTTTGTTTGATGTTCCTGCAAAGACACACTGCCTGGGATGATCCATGGCAGTAGTTTCATAGGGGACTCTATAGATATCGCTTTGAGTGCTTAAGAATTTCTTGGTTTCTTCTACTGCTTTAGCACTGCTTACAGCAAGCATTTCAGGGATTTCATTTATCCAGTGACCTTGTAACCTTGCATAAATCTTGTCATCATCAAGTTTTTTAATGTCATCGGAAAAATAGCGGTCTTCCATGGCAAGTAATCTGAGGAATGTTGATTTACCAGCTCCTTGGCCGCCAACAAGGACGGGCATATACTCAAACTTGTGTCCCGGATCAAATATTCTTACTATAGCGCCAAGCATGAATACTTTTAGTATTTCAGTGTTAAGTCTGCTCTTTGCTGCACCAAGAAAATGATGAAGTGCATCTGGTAATCTGCTTATACCATCCCATTTGAGTGATAAAAGCTTTTCTTTTATCGGATTGTAGCTGTTGTCGTAAGCTGCGATATTTATGGCGGTTGCAATGTCACCATCCTTCTTGAGACCATATTCTGATTCTAGATAAAGGATTATATGGCGTAGATCATTATCACAATAAGTTACGCTATATCTTTTCCAAGGGAAGTCGCCGCATATATCAACCTTATCGCTAAATTCGTTGTACTTGATCTTTCCTGCAAAAAGATGATCATGGTTTAAGACAAGTAGGCAGTTATTCTTGCTTTGCAGTATTTTTCCCTTCTCGTCTCTTGTAAATAGTTCAGAAAGCGGTGGTTCTTTAAGGGGAATCTCTTCGGTTACTGAAGATGGTTGGAGTTCTCCTAGCAGTATTTGTAATTTCTCCATTTGTTCTTTAGTTAAGTTCTGAAAGTCTTGCTTTGACATATTCAATTTCTCCTTTGTAATTAGTTAAAAATGTGAGTTGCTCATCTCTGGATCCGAAGGTTAGTTCTTCAATCATCCAATCAGTTTTGCTAAGGTTCATTAGGGCTTCTTCAAATAGAGGATTGCAGGTATCAAGCCCATCAATTGATGCTGGAGCATAATCTCTTTTGAAAGCCATTAACTTTTCTTTGTATTGGTGCAAAGAAAAAAGAACATCGAGGACATAAGCGTCGAATGTTCTTATCAGCTGATATTCATCGTTTCTCTGGATAATGATTTTGTCTTTTTTTAGAGAAGCAGATGCTTTGTTAATACTTGGGTTGTTTAGATTCGTGGTAATGATATTAAAATCCATGGCAATCTTTTTAGCAGCATCAAGCGGTGACAGTCCAAACAACTTACCCACGAAATCAATGACATCCCCGGTTGCCCCGCATCCAAAACAGTAGTAGCGGATATCAACTTTCATGCTTGGGGTTTTGTCATTGTGGAACGGGCAATTACATAGCCCGCTCCGATTGATTTTGATTCCATAAAAAGAAGCTGCGTCCATAACAGACACAGCCCCCTTGACTGCCTTAAAGATATTCATTTTGTTATAACCTCCTTATCGTTCCATGTCGTGGGAACGCTTTTTGCCAGGAGTACGTTCCTGTACTTTCTGATGTCCCTTGACCTGGACTTCTTCAAGAGACGCCTCAGTGATGCATCTGATCTTATAGGCTTTTGAAGCTATTGCTTCGAGATCCTTGCATGTGAGCTTCATGGTATCGAGCTCAGTGCTAAGCTGTTTCTGCTCCTCACGCAATCCTTTCCAGTCATGTTCTGCATCGCCCCAAAACTCAGCAATCTTTCTTTTGGAGAGATGATACTGATTGATCTCTTTGGAGTGTTCAGACTTGAACTTGTCTTTGCTGGGTTTGAAAAACTTTTTGTTAAGTTCTTCAAAGACGGGAAGAGTCT
>NZ_AUIZ01000035.1:0-3286 GCF_000423965.1 Butyrivibrio sp. VCB2001
TGCACTTGAAACAGCACTTCCAAAGGGCATAACAAGATCGTACTCAGTACTATCAAGGGCTTCCTTAAGATTTGATTCACTTATAGCTTTGAATGCGACATTGAAACCAGCTTCTTTGGCAGCGGATTCCATAAGATCAACGCCGATTCCTGCAATCTTGCCGTTGTCTTTATCAATGTAAAACATAGGACATCTGTCTACAGGCACACCGACTGTAAATTCTGTAGCAGGAGAATCAGACGAGGCATAAACAGGCGTCAAAAAGACTCCCAGATAGATTACCAGGAAAAGGAGGGCTATGCTGATAGTAGTATGGATCCTTTTTGATTTCATGATACACTCGCCTTATTGTTTGTTCTTTGCTTTAGATACTCACACTTAATTCTAACATTATTATGTTAAAATACGATAAATAATAAATAACAAATCGATAAAGGCGACTTCTAGTATTCCGGCATTGCTAACTTATGCGCATACGGGACTTGAACCAGGGATTCACGGAGCACCATTAGAACATAAAAAAAGTGTTCCGACGCTATATGAGTCATCGGAACACCATAGACCGACGCAGCATGGCATTTCCATCCTTGCAATAGTAACATCCCTTATGTCCTTGTTACTGATAACTTCTGTCAGTTTCTCAGTGTAATCTCCCTCATCCGGTTTGGGACATCCGATCATTGTAAACCTGCCTTGCATCAGAAAAAGAAAAGTATAAAACTTTATTCGACAGGGTAAATGAAACAACAATACTATATAATTCGAGGCATTTAAGCTCTCTTATGTTTAAAGTGATGCTGTCTGGGTTTGTGCTTAAATGCAACTATGTTTAGAGGCTTTTCATCCTTTTTTGCATAATTCTCATATGCCTTCTTATAGTGTTTCTGTCCGGCCCAGATATCGTCAGCTACAGGCGCCCACTCTTTTGCGTAATCATCACACTTTGCACACAGATGTTCAACACTTTCTTCAGACTCTTCATTGGTACCATGAGCTCCGGATATTTCAACCATGTCCCTTAAAAGAGCCGGATTTTCAAGCATTGGGCATGGCCTTAAATGATTCTTATTAAATGGCTGCCCCTTATGATATTCCATGAAAAGAGGACTTTGAAGCATCTCAAGTATTGAATGTGTATGTATATTCGTGTTGGAGAAGTGGATAAATACGCATGGCTCAGCATCTCCGCTTGAATTGATGTGGAAGTAATTTCTTCCGCCTGCTATGCATCCGCCAACTGCTTCGCCATCATTCTGGAAATCCATAGGGAAGAATCCCAGGTCACATTTGTCACTTCTCAGGAATCTAATCTGATCCACCATCTTCTTTCTCTGTTCTACCGTTGGCATAAGCTCAGGAACAGCATTGTTTCCAACCGGCATATAGTGAAAGAAGAATCCAAATCTTGCTCCTTTTTCAGCTATAAACTCGATGAACTTAGGATCAGTAACTGCCTCGATGTTGTTTCTTGTATAGCAGATGGAAGTTCCATAAACTATTCCGTACTTTTTGAGTAGATCCATGGCATTCATTACTGCATCATAATGACCAAGGCCACGTCTTGCGTCATTAGTCTCAGGAGTTCCCTCGATAGAAAGCTGGAATGTGAGATTTCCAAGCCTTACAACTTCTTTACAGAAATCCTCATCAATAAGTGTTGAATTGGTATAGATAGAGAACTCAACATCATTGTGCTTTTCTGCCAGTTTCAAGATATCTTTCTTCCTTACAAGAGGTTCTCCTCCTGTCATCATGTAAAGATATACTCCCAGCTCTTTTCCCTGGGTAACGATTTTGTCCATATCTTCAAAAGACAGATTGTGCTTAGGTCCATAAGTACCTGACCAGCATCCCGCACAGTGCATATTGCAGGCGCTTGTAGGGTCAAAAAGAATAAGCCATGGGATATTGCATCCGTATTTTTCCCTGTTTGCCCTGATCATTTTTGTGCCTCTGAAAAATGCCTCATAGCCAAGATTGAGCATCATCATCTTTGCAACATGCGGATCTGTCTCATCTATTACTTTATTCAAAAACTTAACCCATCTGTTATCCGGATCTTTAAATGCCGCTCTTACTTTATCAAGGCTTTCTTTTCTGGCTCCATCTTTACCCCAGAATTTCTCTGCCTGGTCAACAAGCTTAAGATAAGTAGCAGTCCTGTTCTCCGTTTTATCGAGATTTGCAAGGAACCTGTCAATCAGTATGCTAAAAGCCTGTCTTTGTACTTTGTGAGAAATGTTTTTTGCTAATTCCATACTTGTTATGCCTCCCCAAACGATGCTACAATTATTCTGATGTAACAAGTGTAACGCCACAGCATATTAATAACAATGGCTCTACCATCGGACATGACAATATTTCGTTTAAGTGAACCGATGTTACATTCTTGCATTTTTTGTAACGTCGAGAGGGAGAAAAAATGAAAAGCTCAAAAGAATCTTTAACAGAAATGCAAAAAAAAGAAGTTCTGAGGATGAATAATAAGGAGTCCAATCAGCTGACAAGAGAGTGTCTGCAGCTTTCGCTTATGCATCTAATGAGCGAACACCCTTATGAGAAGATCACCATCAGCGGGATAGTACGCCGTGCAGGAGTATCAAGGACGGCGTTCTATCGAAACTATACAGATAAAGAAGATATCCTGCATGAGCTTGGGGATGAAATAATAAAGCGTATAGCGGAGATCAGCGAAAAGCCCGAACTGCACGAAAACCCACATCTGTGGTTCGAAGATATTTTTCGGGCTGTCAAAAACGATAAAGATATAATATCTCTGTTTGACCAAGCCGGAATTCTTCAGAATGAACTCTTTCTTGAAAAAGCGGTCTCAGAGCGGCTCTATCCTACAGCTGACCCAGAAAAGAAGTATCTCAGACTTGCTGCCGAAGCTGCCATTTTACAAATACTCATAAGCTGGTTCAGGGATGGGATGCAGGAAGACGAAAAACAAATGGCTGATATCTGCGTAAATATCTTTGATAACGCTTTGAGCAGACTGCCATAATTAACAAGGACCTCTTCTAACATGAGAAATGATCCTTCCTGGCGTAAACGAAGTAATTCTTGCGCATATGAAGCTTGACCCCGGAATTCCCTTAGCACCAATAGAACATAAAATTCCGATATAATGCTCATTCCAGCAAACTGGAATTGTTAGCACTCTGTCTTATTGCACCGGAGGCATAAAACATAAAATGCAATCGCCAGAAACTGTGATACCACAGACACAGTGACAAGATACACAGGATTCAAATCATACAGGGCACCGAGAAGCCAACTGCCC
>NZ_AUIZ01000036.1:0-2956 GCF_000423965.1 Butyrivibrio sp. VCB2001
CATAAAAAGCAAAAGAGAGACTGAAATAATGCTATCAGTCTCTCTTTATTATATCTTTGATTGATTCGCGACCCTTAACTTAATGACATTGGACTCCGTCCCTGGGGCTCAAAAATACCCGGATAAGGGTATTTAAATTTTTCAGTTTCTCTTCATTCTGCGGTCCTCATGGGTCTTATAGAATTCCCGCTTGTCCACATACATGGCGTTGTCTGCCCTGTGGAATACATCAGAATATGTCCTGTCTATCTTAGGATCATAGGTCGCATATCCGATGGAAATCTTGTTGGTCAAAAGCTCTTTTACCTTAAGTATCTTCTCTGAAGGATCCAGGTCATCCAGGATAGCCACGAATTCATCGCCGCCAACCCTATATATCCTGTTACCTCCGAATACCTGAAGAATCTCTTTTGACACCTCAATGATAAGCTTATCGCCCTGGTCATGACCAAAGTCGTCGTTGATCATCTTGAGCTGATTGATATCAAACACAACTACCGAAAATACCAGCTCAGGATTACCGGCTATCTTATCTTCAAGAATCTGCAGATACTCCATGTAGGAGTTTCTGTTATTCACTCCCGTAAGGACGTCAATGTAGGCGTGAGATCTGATGACCTCTATCTGGTTCGTCAGTCTCATCTGCATGATAACGATCTTCTCCTCAAGGAGTTTGACCGAATCATTCACGCTCTTATCCGAGTCTGTATCTGAGAGAGCAAAATATCCAAAGTCATCTTCGCTGGAATCAACCTCTTTTAACAGAGTCTCAATGCCGTTTGAAAGATCGTTCATCTTATCTACAAGAGCAATAAATAATTTGTTGTACTGCCCTGTGATCATGACAGCCAAGAAAATACCGACAATAAGCGCCGCGGAAATAAAGGCGACAATAATGTAAAAGAGCTGCCTGATCCTTTGATTATACCAGTCAGTACTAAAATCCGCTGCCACAATACCGGCCACATTGCCCTTTGAGTCAAACACAGGTGAATAGGAGCTGTAAAACTCGCCCCATTCATCCGCATAAGGAATTTCATCTACACCTGCTGTTCCCTTGCTGGCATTGTACAAAGCATCTGTATAAACGATAGGAGAACCGAATTCCCCCGGATCCTCGATGGTAGGGTCAACACCAAAGACAAACTCTTTTTCACTGACCTGTATAATGCAGTAGATGTAAGAGAGCTCAATGTTATCCTGGAAATACGTGAGGGTCTTCATGACGCTATTATATTCCGGAGAGCCATAGTCATCAGCCGTTATCTTCGCAAGCTCATCGCCGTTTAACATAGCTGCTGCCGTGTTGGATATATCCAGCATACGCTCGTTGATCTGCGTTCTGAGGGCATTTATTGCCACTCTGCTAAGGGCAAAACCAAAGATAACATTGAATATTACTAGTCCAATGCATATAAGGATCGTATATTTAGTTGCACGATCAAGTTTCTTCATGCAACTATTTTACTACTTTTCCGCTTATCATTGTAGAATAAACCGTAAGTTCTTGCTCAAGATCGTGAAGTCGTTCAATCTTTTTTTCCCCTCGTTTATGAATCAGAGATATTTTGTTCTTACAACCTTGGTGCCAAATGGGAAAAGAGCCAGTTTCGCGATTTTAAAGAACTGCTTTCCGAAAGGAATTCCCACAATTGTTATGCATAAAATGCATCCGAGAACCGCATTTGTGATCGCAAGCTCGATGCCGGAAAAGCATATCCACAGAATATTTAAGAGGCATGAAACTGCTCCGCCCTCATCCACGATCTCTTTTCCGAAAGGATTCAAAGAGATTGATGAAAGCTTAAAGCACTGGATACCCACCGGAATTCCGACTACGGTAATGCACCATAAGATTCCTGCAAGCCACCATCCTATTGCACTGAAAAGTCCTCCAAAGATAATCCATAAAATGTTTCCTAAAATTCTCATGATGTCCCTCCTGACAATTGCTTTTTTATCATTTTCAAATCATTATTGCGCTTATATGCATGCAATTCAATTAAAATGAAATAAAATTACGGTTACAATCTTATTAACGATAGAAAATTGTTGTGGCATTAATCTAAAAAAATGTGAGTCAGTGGGGACGTTTCAGTTTGACTCATTTTGGTTCGCAAAATGAGTCAAACTGAAACGTCCCCACTGACTCACAGGGCTACTCTGCTGCCAACAGGTGTTATTGAATAATTTTATCAATCACTTGCTCATTCTGAGGGGTCTGGCTTAAATCTCTGATTATGCTTATTATGGCTGTAGCAATCATGCCAATCACTATTACAACCAGTCCACCGATGTCAAAACTGTTATAAAAGCTCTGTGAAAAATTAGCTTTAATATACTTAGCCCAAATGCAACCTAAAATGACGAAAATATTAATCCCAGCTGCTATAGCATATAAAACTGAAGCTATTATACTAGTAAAGATATTTCTTTTAGCACTACAGTCAACTTTGGTGCTCATCAAGTTAGAAGCCAGCACAATTCCTGCAGAAAGTACGTATATGAAAGTCACAAAGACAGCCTTTTGCCATGTTGCAAACTCTATGCTGCTGCCATATATTATCATTGCAATTCCTATAAAGAACATAGATGAAGCAATGGTCACAGGCCCGCTGGTCTGTTCAAATCTAAGCAAAACAAAAATAGTCAGCTCAACCAGTACTATAATTGCAAAAATACTGGTTGTAGCCTCTCCTGGTATAACATCTTTCAATCTTGGGAAGGAATAGATCAGAAACAAAACTCCAATTAGCCCCGAGACGAATGGTAATCTTCTCATAATTGCATCCGCGGCAAAAGTTAAAACCATCATTACTATAGCAATTAACAGAACAAAAAGAGATAACATACATTGATTCCTCCTACTATTAGTATTAGTCATAGTCTTTCTTTACCTTTTCAATAGGTTCGACTATGCTGTTTAAGATGCTGTGGATTGGTTGTTTTCTCCTAC
>NZ_AUIZ01000037.1:0-2579 GCF_000423965.1 Butyrivibrio sp. VCB2001
CTTACATGTCAACTGTTTTTAGAAAAAAAGACCCCTACATCATTTTCAGATGTAGAGATCTTTATAGTGTCATCTTAACTTAATGACATTGCCCTCAAGTCAGACCCTCAAAACGCTTGGCAAACCCTCAAAAAGTTTGATTATCCCACTTTTATTATTTTCTTTTTTCTTTCTTCTCTGATTTCTTTAAAGCAAATGCCAAGATTTGACCATCTTTCCAGGGAATGAAGATCTTTCTGAATAAATTCCCAGGATTCTTTGTAGTCATCCGACTTGCAAAAATCAGAATCGATTATGAAACAAAGGAAGCCCTCCAAGTCATCCCTATACTTGATTGCAAAAGTATATGCATCGTCTTCTTTTTCATCATCAGAGCTATTTAGCTTATTGTACAGCACATGATCAAGATTACTTGACATATAATATGCTTTATATGGCACAGATACCCATACGCTATTTAGTGCTGATAACCTTAACATGATTTCACTTTTTTTCTCGTTACGTTTTATTATCTGCTCAGGTCTACACGTTTTTATTTCTTGAAGCGTATATATCGGTTCTTCAGCATTAGCATCTTCTATGACGTGATCTTTTGGAATAAAAGCCCCATCCGTATCAATGATATGGATGACACTCAAAAAATTTTCCTGCTTAAAATGATTTGATTTTGCATAAGCTTTGACAATATTTCCGACTTTGGAAGCAATGTTTTCCGGCTTGGCAGTACTTTCAGAAGTTATATCTCCATGAGTTATTTCTACATGTACCGTATTCTTATCGTACAGTCTGTTAAGAATTACACCCAAAGCACTGTCATCGGAAGGGCCCTCGACTATTACAAAAACTATTTTCTTACGAGCCACTTATCTCACCTGCCTCCCGGAAAGCAAGCGCTATTTCAGCGTTATTCGTATGATCATAAACTTCTTCGTTCTGCTCGCCTAATACTATATCTCTGAAGTAAAAATCTCTCAGGTTATTGTTTTCCTTAACTCCACTCATTCTAATATATCTATTCTTTGGATTTGTTGTTGTAAATGCAATAAATCCTTTATCAAGTGTCTCTAATGGCCTGAGATTGTGAGATGTAAAGATTAACTGTCCCTTTCCTTTCTCCGATAATATCCTAAGGATTTCCCCAAGCAAATATTCAAAAACACCGGAATCCAGCTCATCAATGGCTACCGTAATAGAAGTCTGGTTATAGATTACTATAAGCAACTGTAGAATTGATACAATCTTTTTTATTCCTTCTGACTCATATTTCAGAGGAATCTCTTTATTATTCTTATGTGACATCAGCTGTATTCTGTTTGCAACTTGACCGTCCTGCTGAACAATTTTTCCCAGATCTTTTACACTAATAGTTAGTCCCGGAACTATTTTCTCCAAAACAATATTCATGTCCTGCATGACTTTTTTCACAAGCTCAAGCATTTCCTCGGGAATAATAGAAGTTCCGTCAAGGAGGATAACCATATTGCCAACGGCGCCTTTTTGTGCTTTCTCGTACTTAAAGGCAAGTGGCAGGGCATTCATGCTAATGACACCTGAGTTCGCAGTGTTTATAACAAATAATTCAAAATTACCATAGGTAATTAAGCTTTCTATCATCTGATAATGTCTAAGGAACTCAGTATCATGATTATTGTTACTTCTAGCTCTTATGTTATTTATTAACTCAGGGGAAAAGATAAAGGATCTGGAAGATGCCGAAGCAACCCTCTTTGTAACCAACAAGTCAAGTTTGAGCTTTTTATCATTTCCAATAAGGCATTCACGCTTAGGAGCAGGAAGAAATAACTCGTCTGTCCTTGTATCTATAAGTGTAGATTTCCTCATCTTTTCTGATTTGGATTCATAGGAGTAACTGATAACCTCATCATATACTACTGTTTTATACTTTTCTTTTGTACCCGTAGTAATATCTGAGTTCTGTCCAGTAACATCTTCTTCCTTCTTTATACAAAACTCATAAAAAACCTCATATTCACATTCTTTGTTCTTCACACTAAACACAAATCTGAGTTTTGCAAAATCCGCATCAACCTGTATGTAATCTGCAAACATAGGTGGTATTCGTTGGCCACAAAGGTTGTATTTTAGCAGAAGAATAGCGTCAATGAGCGCCGTCTTACCTGAACCATTCTGCCCATATATCCCTAGTATACTAGTTCGATATGCTTTCCTCGTGTTTACTAATTCAACCTGCCCTGATATCACGTTCTTGAAGTTCTCAATGGATATTCCAGTGATTCTTACATCAAGCTTAGACATCTTTCACCTCCACCAATTTTGACAAAAGTCGATACATAGATAGAATACCACTCATTTGGCAAAACGTCAATATGAATGATTCGTTCGATACATTTTGTATCGATATCAGCTTTCGTCGTAACATTTTATAGTCGATTACCCAAAGTCAAATTACATGCCATCTCATACACACCTCATATTGACATCCAAATTGCCTTCAGAATTCTATAATTGTGAACTTCCTCTATAATTAACTCTCGTTACTCATCTTCGTCTTCTTCATCGTCCCACTCATCCCAATCAGGATACTGCTCAACACTTCC
>NZ_AUIZ01000038.1:0-2537 GCF_000423965.1 Butyrivibrio sp. VCB2001
TGTGAACTTCCTCTATAATTAACTCTCGTTACTCATCTTCGTCTTCTTCATCGTCCCACTCATCCCAATCAGGATACTGCTCAACACTTCCAACAGCCTTAAGCAGTGTCGGTGGTTTCTTTCTTGATTCTTCCTCAATCTTCTGAACGTGTATTGTGAACATCCAGTCATCACCATAATCGTAATGCAAAGAAAAGTTCTGTCCTTTTACCAGTTTGATCTCATCGATGGCTATGTCAGTTGAAGGACTACCATCCTCTGGATCATACTGATAACTGTACTCGCTGTACATTCTATTATCCATGCAGAATTCATACAGATGCTCATGGATAAAGTCATATGATTCCAATATAAATTCACACAGCCTGTCCAGGGTATCTTTTCCGGAGATCTCCATTGTACGATATGTTGTTCGCCCCTGTCCTGCCGGATAGACTTTCAATGTGTATCTTGACATGTCACAAATCCGCCTTTCCCTTTAAGAAATCTAATACCTCATCAACACTGCGCTTACTTTTCAGAAACGCTTCCGTGATCTTCTTCACTGCTTCCCGTCGCTCTTCTTCCTGAAGCTGTTTGTATGTTTCTTTTTCCTTTTCCAGTTGCTCTGACATTTTCAGGATCTTCTCCTCCTGTCTCTTCAATCTGGTTTTTATATCTGCCTTACCTCTTGCCATATCTCTTCTCCTCATTCCGTGATCACGTCAAGTTGCTTTGAGAGCATTCCTGCTTCTTTTTTTACTGTCGATGCATTCAGGTTGAACGCCTGCAGGATGTCTTTCTGCGTCGCTGTTATCGCATGATCCAGTCTGTACACACCGTCCATCTGTCGGATGATCTCTATCTTGTCAAGTTCCTTTAACGCAGCCGGGACGGTCATGTAGTTCTTCTTTTTTTGAAGTTCCTGCATCCTGTCCTTAAGACAGGTATAGATCTTGTTGCGGATGATAAGCGCTACGAATTCGATAAATATCTTTGCATGTGTTGGCTCATCATGATAAGTTCGCATGGTGCGTTCGCCAAGATAGGACTTGTCCCCACGGAACAGCTTCTCCGATGCATCTCTGCTTTTATAAAGATCCAGCGCTTCGGCAGCTGTCATTTCTCGCGATGTTATTATACAGAAGTATCCGCACAGCTTTATGGCCTGAGATATCGCATTCTTCTTCTCTCTTACCATCTGCAGAACCTGATCCGGTTTACCTTCGTGGTAGTAGATCGGGTCAAAGAATTCCGTATACCGGTTATCTATTTTTACATTCGTTCCCTTTAAGGATTCGAGATATTCTTTTTGATCACGTATTTCACTGTTTAGTTTTGCTCTTTCTTTCGCCTTTCTGTAATCGCTGTAGTAGATATGAAAATATCGTTTTTTCTCATCTGTCGGGAACAGCTCTGATTCCACCGTGATGCCGCTTACGTCATAATAGGGCATCGTTGCTTCCCATTCATCCTCAAATGTCCCTTTGTTTTCCAGAACGAGCTTATTTACGAGTTCCTTGCATCCCTTTACCATGATGATGAAATCGTATCCGTTCTTATCCATAAACCTGATGTTCGGTTCACTGAAGTATCCTCTGTCAAGGATAAATCCAGCATTCTTATATCCGTATGCCGCAGCCTTCTCAAGCATGAACTGCAGCTGTGAAACGTCATTTATGCTCCCCGGATACGCTTCGTAAAACAATGGTAGCCGATTGTTCCTATCATATGCAATGGAGTAGTTATATATCGGTTTCTTCTGCTTGTCCTTCTCGTGACCAAACTCTGCAAGTTCTATGTCTCCGGCCTGACAATGCTTGTTCGTAGAATCATATGATATATATATTTTTTCCCTGTGATTCCTCTTGCCATTCCAGTCATTCTGGAACTCTATGCTGTCATCCCTTGTTATCTCCCTTAAGAATGACGATATCTTCGAATCACTATAAATCTTCATCGAATCAGTGAACAGCGGGTGGTTAAACGCATAATCAGGATAATACTGGGCTGCATTGTTTTCCGCCACGATCACGTATGCCGCCAGATCAAGAAACAATCCGGCATCCTTCCCGATAATCTTGCATATCTCATCATCAAGCTTATAATGCTCGATAATTTTCTTGATGACGACGTATGCGCCAATCTTCAGGCACCCGCTCCGGTTCGAGACTGGAAGCTCTTCAGGCAGTTCTGCATCCGGAAAGAACTTTAGATAATTCCCATTCGGATACATCCTTGTAACGTCATCTTCGCATATCTTTCCTATGGATGTGGTCTGAGGAACGGTATATCCCTTCTTGGGATCATACCTCCGCCCATGCTCGTAGTAAACATACTTTGTTCCCTTTATCGGCTTGTGCGATATGCCGTTTCCAACAGCCGGTGTTTCTACCGTTATATTAAGATACATGGCTCCTCCTGACGAGTGTTAATTAACTCATTATTATGATACCATATATCCAGGTTGCATGCAATAAAAACGCCGATTTTAAGCCTTTTCTTTGATAATTATCTCATCATTGTCCAACGAGTGTTAATTATCGTGGAAGTTCACA
>NZ_AUIZ01000039.1:0-1619 GCF_000423965.1 Butyrivibrio sp. VCB2001
TAAAGTGAACCCCATGTCAAGGACACACGCAATTATTTTGGGCTGTATTTCATTGTCAATGCTGATGGTAGTTGATTGGTTACTTTATAGTGATAGTATTCATTTGGTGCCATTCCTTGCAACTGCACCTGATACCTATCGTTATTATAATAATTGATCCAGTCATTTATTCTGTACTGGACATCATCAAATGCCTCCCAGGCCTTTATATAAGGGTCAAGTTCATCCTTCATATGTCCGAAGAAGCTCTCTTGTGGAGCATTATCCCAGCAATTTCCTCTTCTGGACATGGATTGCCTGAGAAGTGAGTTTTTGATAAGTTCTCTGAACTTAACACTCGTGTAGTGGCAGCCTTGGTCACTATGGATGATGGTTGTAGCATTCAAAGAGTATAAATGATTTCTCATTAGTTGAAGCACTGTCTCAAGTACAAAGTCTACTTCAAGTGATTCACTAAGTTGGAAGGCCAGGACCTGCATTGTATAAGCATCAATGATGACTGATAGATAGCAGAATGTATCCTTTAATCTAATGTATGTTATATCTGTTAATAATACCTGGCGTGGCCCATAGCTCTTGAACTTACGGTCTACAAGGTTCGGGGCAATAGCATCTGTCTTAAGTGCTTTTGCCATCCGCCTATAGGGATTTGCCTTTCGGATAGGACACTTTAAACCATACTTCTGCATAAGCCTGATGACCTTTTTATGGTTCATAGGAGTGCCCATTCTGATCAACCTCATGCATATGCTCCGATATCCCTTGGCATATCCTCTGTAGTCATATGCCTGCTTTATAAGAGCAAAATCCTGAAGATCCTTTTCTTCGCTGTGGATACGGTATTGGGATGCTGTCTCTGATATATAGCGATAATAGCCGGAGCGTGATACACCTGCTAGTTCACAGAGCTCTTTTACGTCCAGACAACTGGCATTGGAACTAACCTCTCTTTGAATGGCTTCAAATATATATTCCTTATGATGTGCTAATTCTTTGGAGGATGAAGATATATATTTTGAATTTTTTTTAAAAACTCAACCTGCTGCTCAAGATGAACGATTCTTTGCTGCATCTCCTTAATTGATGTCGATGTTCTCTGAGTGCTTAGATCCTTTTTGGCATAGGCCTTGATGCGATCAGCCTGTGACAGACCTCTTGGAGGTTGTAAGCCTTCAGGAGAAGCTGCCTCTGCAAGAACTTTTTTACGTAAGTGATCAATTGTCGTTCTTGAAAACATCTTGGGATCATATCCGGCAGCTTTTAGGACCTTTGGCGCAGTAAGACCATGGTTCTTCACCTGATCAACAAAGAACTCCTTAAATTCGAGAGTAAACGTCATCCTATGTGGAGTGATAGAATGTGTATACGGATTCTGAGCAATCACTTCGATTTGCTCGCTTGTGTAGCTTGGTTTTCTTTTTGGATTCATACAGATTCCCCCCTTTGCTCATTATACCAGCAAAGACAG
This sequence comes from Butyrivibrio sp. VCB2001, assembly GCF_000423965.1. Lineage (NCBI taxonomy): Bacteria > Bacillati > Bacillota > Clostridia > Lachnospirales > Lachnospiraceae > Butyrivibrio > Butyrivibrio sp. VCB2001. Next base: position 1,469 of record NZ_AUIZ01000039.1, read on the forward strand.
CCTAATCTGTGTCCACATATCGGAAATGTAATAGATATTTCCTGGAAAGTATATTTTTTTACTGCCCATTTCGTGTCCACGTCTTGAATCTGCTGCAAAAATACTGCCTAAATAGTTTTAATGACGTGTCCACTTTCTGGGGTCCATTTTA
>NZ_AUIZ01000040.1:0-1585 GCF_000423965.1 Butyrivibrio sp. VCB2001
AGACTAACTATTAAAGAAAGTCAATAAAAATGTTTTAAAACAGAAATGTTTTAAATATAGCGACGATGACTTATTCATCGTATTCAGCACCTTGAAAACTGCATGACAAATAGAGCATCGTTTTAGATGCTCTTGAAAGAAGATTTGTATGGAATTAGTTAAGCTGCTTTGTTGTATGACTGATGAGATTTCTCAAGCTGATATATCAGTCTCACGAGCTTCTTCGTTGCATGGGATACAGCAACATAGTAGTGCTTTCCTTCGGCTCGCTTTTTTGCAAGGTAAGCATTGAATGTCGAATCCCAATGGCAGACGTAAATAGTGGCGTTAAACAGAGCATATCGTAGATATCTGGAACCACGCTTTTCCATTCTTGGATGGCAGTTATCTAATTGTCCAGATTGATATGTGGATGGCGATAAACCTGCATAGGCAAGGATTTTATCTGCAGAGTCAAATCTATCAAAGTCACCAATCTCGGCAATTATCATGGCGCCCATGCGATAGCTTATTCCAGGGATGCTAAGGATTGGAGAATTGATGGTGTCCATAATGGCATTGATTTCTCCTTCAATTTCATCAATCTCGGAATCAAGCTCACGTATCAGTTTGATGGTATGCTTTAATTCAAGGGATTTCGCTGGCATATTTGAGCCAATAGAGGCTCTTGCTGCGTCTCGAAATGCTATGGCAACATCCTTGTCATAATGACCCTTAGAAGCTTCGTTCAGTAGATTTGAAAGTCTTGTAAGATGCGCATTTGCCACTTGTTTTGCACCTGGGAATTCATAAAGCAATGAATACACAGAATTCATGTGTATAGTTGGAACAAGCTTTTCTAACTCAGGGAAAAGGATACAGACAAGACGAGAGATAGAAGTTTTAAGCTTTGCCCGTTCTTTGACTTTATCAAAGCGGTAGCGGGTTAGTGACTTAAGTTCTTCGTTGTGGTACGATGTGTCAGAGTAGGACTTTAAGTTCACATCTGACATGAGCATAGAAGCAATCGTACTGGCATCTACTTTATCCGTTTTCGTCTGTCTAAGGCTTAGACTTTTTCTGTACAGATTGGTATGTAACGGATTGATAACGAAGGTGGGCAAACCTTTATCAATGAGATATCCAAGAAGATTGTAACTATAGTGTCCGGTGGCTTCTAGCCCTACTTTTACTTTAGATACATCTTCCATTACGGATTCTATCTTCTGATAAAGATCATTGAACCCATCGAGATTGTTTTTGATGGTGAATGTTTTGAAAACAACTTCCCCAACTGAGTTTTTGATAATGCAATCGTGTTTGTCTTTAGCGACATCAATTCCTACATAGATCATATAGGACCTCCCTAATAATAGTATTGATACTGTTTCAGATCCACAGGGCTCCTTGCAATCGTAACCTACTTCTTGATAAACCGTCATGCGGTAACTAACTGATTAACAAATAAACAAAGAGACTGTGGTTGGAGCCTTGTGTAAACCGTCTATGCGGTAGGAGAAAACAACCAATCCACAGCATCTTAAACAGCATAGTCGAACCTATTGAAAAGGTAAAGAAAGACTATGACTAATACTAATAGTAGGAG
>NZ_AUIZ01000041.1:0-1536 GCF_000423965.1 Butyrivibrio sp. VCB2001
TGTACCGACCCCCAAAAGTTAGACCAAAAATCTAACTTTTGGGAGGTCGGTATTTTTATGGCAAAATATGATTTTGAATTTAAGAAAAAGGTAGTCCTAGCATACCTTAAAGGTGAAGGCGGAAGGAACTTTTTGGCAGAAAAGTATGGTATCGCAAGTTCACAGCATATCATCGAATGGGTTAATAATTACAATAAGTTTGGTGATGATGGTCTGAAACGATCTCGAAAAAAAGAAAGTTATTCTTTCGAGAAGAAGCTGAATATTGTAGAGTTATATTTATCAAGTGAAATCTCATATCAAGATTTGGCTATTCAAGAAGGAATTACTAATCCATGTATGATTGCTAGCTGGGTTAATCGCTTTAGAGTAGCCGGCCCTGATGCATTGAGACCGCATAAGAAAGGTCGAAGAAAAACATTGGATAAACCAGAAGAAAAGAATTCTGCTCCATCCATTGAAACTCCTATTGATACAAGTGCAAAACATGTCAAAGAGTTAGAGGATGAATTACTAAAACTCAGAATAGAGAACGCCTTTTTAAAAGAACTGAGGAGACTGCGTTTAGAGGACGAAGCAAAAATGAGAGAACGGCGCGAATCATCAACAGCCTCCGAAGACAATTCAAACTAAAAGACCTTCTCTCATATACTGGTATGCCCAAAGCAACTTTTATGTACTGGCAAAAGAGATTTGACCGGGAAAATCCAGATAAAGCACTAGAAGAAACGATTCTTGCTATACGCGAGAGTAACAAGGACTATGGTTATCGTAGAATGGTAGGCGAATTACATAACCAGGGATGTAAGGTCAACAAAAAGAAGGTCCAGCGAATTATGCAAAAGCTAGGACTCCAGGTTACATCCTTTACTCGCAAGAGCAGAAAATACAGTTCTTATAGAGGAAAAGTCGGAACTGTTGCTCCCAACAGGATTAAGAGAAGGTTTCATACACATATACCGCACCAGAAAATAACCACCGACACAACTGAGCTAAAGTACTATGAAGTAGATGAAAAAGGCCACATGACCATGCACAAACTATATTTAGATCCCTTTATGGATATGTGCAATGGTGAAATACTGAGCTTTGGAATAGATAAACATCCTTCCGCGAGAAATGTAATGGATGCTCTTGAACAGGCAATAGAGCTTACATCAGACTGTCCTTATCGCAGAACATTTCATTCAGATCAGGGATGGGCTTATCAGATGAAGGCTTATTCACAGCGGTTAAAACAAGAACGTATCTTCCAGAGCATGTCTAGAAAAGGTAATTGCCTTGATAATTCAATAATGGAAAACTTCTTCGGACTGCTAAAGCAAGAAATCTATTATGGAGTAGTTTATTATAGTTACGAAGAATTGAAAGCTGAAATAGAGCGATATATAAAGTATTACAACGAACAAAGAATTAAAGAGAAACTAGGATGGATGAGTCCTGTCCAGTATAGACTCAACCTCTTGGCTGCATAAAAACAGCGTAGCAGCCATAAAACTGCTACGCTTAAAAGTCTAACTTTTGGGGGTCACCTCA
>NZ_AUIZ01000042.1:0-1111 GCF_000423965.1 Butyrivibrio sp. VCB2001
TTAATTGGTTGTGGTGACTTTATTATACCTAAAGGTGAGCCTTTGGCTCTTTTAATATTAATTTTTGAATTTACACCATTATATGGACATTACTCTGGGACATGAGAAAAGAGCAGATAAAGGCTGGTGCTTAACCAAAATCTGTGGCAGAAGTGCAGGTTCTGACCTCCGGGACATGAAAAAAACTTGCACAAAGAGCTATCTCTAGCTGAAATATGTGGCAAATAGCTACATTTGCGTGTCTGGGACATGAGAAATGAGCAGACAAAGGCTGGTGCTTAACCGAAATCTGTGGCAGAAGCGCAGGTTCTGGCCTCTGGGACATGAAAAAAGTAAGCGCAGGGGGAAAGCCAGAAAGAGAATTAGATAGTAAATTTTCAGCTTATGGACATATAATAGTATCATCAGTTGAAAGGAATGACACAGAAATGAGCAAGATTGCCGTAATCTTCCCCGGAATGGGATACCACAGTGATAAGCCGCTTCTATATTTTGCAAAAAGGCTGGCTCGAGAAGCCGGATACGAAGTGGTTGAGGTTAACTATGAATTCCCGTTCAAGGCCAGGGAGATCATGAATGACAAAGTCCGCATGAAGGAAGCCTTCAAAATGGCGGTTTTGCAGATAAAAGAGCAGCTTGGAGAAATGTCTTTTGACCAATATGAAGACATAGTATTCGTGGGAAAGAGTATAGGCACAGCGCTTGCTGCGTACTTCGACAGCGAGCTTGAAGTTGGCGCCAGACAGGTTGTGTTTACGCCGGTTCCGCAGACATTTGACAGGGTCAGAAAGGGTTCAGGAATTGTCTTTCACGGGCTTGCCGATCCCTGGTGCGACACAGCAATCGCGGAAGAGAAGTGCGCGGAGCTGGAATTGCCTTTGTACAAGGTAGAAAGAGCTAATCATTCACTGGAGACAGAGGATCCGATGGAGGATTTATCAAATCTTCAGTGGATCATGGAAAAGGTAAAAGACTTTTGGGCTGATTAAGAAATAATTAAAGGATAGAGCAGCTACTGTACCGACCCCCAAAAGTTAGACCAAAAATCTAACTTTTGGGAGGTCGGTATTTTTATGGCAAAATATGATTTTGAATTTAAGAAAAAGGTAGT
>NZ_AUIZ01000044.1:0-1059 GCF_000423965.1 Butyrivibrio sp. VCB2001
ATCCCCAGGCTTCGGTGTCGTGTTTCAGCCCCGGTAATTTTCGGCGCAGGACCTCTCGGCTAGTGAGCTATTACGCACTCTTTGAATGTGTGGCTGCTTCTGAGCCAACATCCTAGCTGTCTATGAAATCCCACATCCTTTTCCACTTAACACGCACTTTGGGACCTTAGCCGTGGATCTGGGCTCTTTCCCTTTTGACTACCCAACTTATCTCGTGTAGTCTGACTCCTGTTCACCACCTTATTGGCATTCGGAGTTTGATAATCTTTGGTAAGCGGTGAAGCCCCCGCGGATATTCAGTGCTCTACCTCCAAAAGGTTTGATACAGGGCTAGCCCTAAAGCTATTTCGGGGAGAACCAGCTATCTCCGAGTTCGATTGGAATTTCTCCCCTATCCACAGCTCATCACCACCCTTTTCAACGGATGTGTGTTCGGACCTCCACAGCCTTTTACGGCCGCTTCATCCTGTCCATGGATAGATCACCCGGTTTCGGGTCTATGTATAAAGACTATCGCCCTGTTCAGACTCGGTCTCCCTTCGGCTATTCACCTTAAGTGCTTAACCTTGCCTCCATACATAACTCGCCGGACCGTTCTACAAAAAGTACGCGATCACCCTCGTATGGGGCTTTCGCAGCTTGCAGGCACAGGGTTTCAGGTTCTCTTTCACTCCCCTCCCGGGGTCCTTTTCACCTTTCCCTCACGGTACTATACGCTATCGGTCACTAAGTAGTATTTAGCCTTACGGGGTGGTCCCCGCGCGTTCAGACAAGGTTTCACGTGTCTCGTCCTACTCTGGATACTGCCTCGCTTTGATCCCTTTCGTGTACGGGGGTTTCACCCTCTCTGCCGCTGCCTTCCCATGCAGCTTCCACTAGGTATCTCCATCGATCATGCAGTCCGAACCCCAAAGAGCAAGCTCTCTGGTTTGGGCTCTTCCGCGTTCGCTCGCCGCTACTTACGGAATCACTTTTGTTTTCTCTTCCTCCGGCTACTTAGATGTTTCAGTTCACCGGGTTCCCTCCGTATGACTATGGATTCATCATACGGTGACGGAG